>SVEA01000086.1 GCA_015057615.1 Lachnospiraceae bacterium
ACGATATCGGAGAAGAAGGCTTTTATATCTTCTAATCTGCCATCGTCTACTTCAAGCGCCTGCACCTGTGCAGGCGCTTATAATTATGGGTTACGGTGAATGGAGCATTTTCCTATAAAGCAAGAAAGAGTTTCGCTGGCAAAACTCTAGCGCCGAGCACGGCCAGCATCGCTGGCAAAATACTACGAATACATGTTTCAAGTATTCGTTGCGTGCTGAGTGCGTCATCCCAATGCGAACTATGTTCGCATGGAGCATTTTCATTGAATAGAACGAAACCTTCCTATTCAATGAAAATAGGAGCTGTTTCCTTCGTACAAACAGCCCCTACTCAAGCTTTTTTTAAGCTTACTTACTTGTATGATTTGCAGTAAACTCTTCTATCTTGCCATCCTCTATTAACTGCTCAATTACCTTATTAATTTGATCCAATAATTCCTGATTTCCTTTCTGTATAGCAATTGCATATTTATCCTCAAATAAAGTTCCATCAAGAATTGTTAGTTTTTCGTTAGAATCTACCAGCTCCTGTGCAGGATATTGATCCATAACAATACAGTCGATTTTACCATTCAAAAGGTCTTGTGCAGCCTGGGCAAATTTCGTATAGCGTTTGGTCTTTTTTGCTTTAATATTCTCTTCTACATAGAAGTCAGCAATATTTCCCTGCTGTACACCGATTACTTTATCCGTAAGATCATCCAAACTTGCTACGGCAGGATTCTCCTTATTCACAACGACTACTTCGGTGGAATTCACATAATCCATGGAAAAATCCATAACCTCCTGCCGGTCTTCGCTCACCGAAACACCTGCAGCGACAAAATCAATGGTACCATTTTGAACCGCCATTAACGCTCCGTCAAAATCCATGTTTTTAATCACAAGTTCTTTTCCTAATGCATCCGCGATTGCCTTTGCTATATCCATATCAATACCGACAACCTCATTGCCCTCCATATATTCGTAAGGTGCAAATCCCGCTTCCGTACCAACGATGATGGTCTTACTTTCTTCCTCATCCTTGTCGGCGTCTTGCTCGTTGTCTACATCCGGCTGCCCGCCGTTCTCTGTATTATTCTCCTGATTCCCGGCATCATTTTTTTCTTTGGTTCCGCATGCCGCTAGGATCCCGGTCATCATCATTGCTAAAAATAGCAATCCAATTATTTTCTTTTTCATATACTTTCTTTTATTCCTCCAATTATTTGCAAATCGTCAAGCAGTATCCTATTGCTTAAGCATTGCTTTTATTTTGCTTTGCTCCTCCTCGGATAAAATGCCATCAAGCTCCATAAGAATCAATAAATGGTCATTACTTTTCGTTACTGCTTTGATATAAGAGGTGTCTTTATTCTTAACCAGCGGCGGAACGTCCAGGATCTGTTCTTCTTCAAATGCAACAATTTCTTCCATTTTATCCACTTCATAAGCGATCGTTATTCCATTGGAGTTGGTTACTATGAGCCTTGTATCCTCATCCGCTTCTTTCTCCTTCAGCCTAAATTTCTTACGAAGGCTGTATACCGGAAGCTTATCTCCACGGAGTATAATCATGCCTTTCATATTCGCCGGGGCATTGGCAGCTTTCTCAATAGGAACCGGCTTCTCTATGGAATTAATATTCATGATATCCAATCCGTAACTTTCTTCCCCAAGCTTGAAAATTGCCTGTTTTGTACTTTGCATTGTAACCCCTCCTATGAAATTACTTCACTTTTCTTTTGTGCATTCCATTTTAGATATGCGTTAATAAATGGATCAATATTACCGTCTAAAACACTGTTTGCATTTCCGATTTCTTCGTTTGTTCTATGGTCCTTTACCATCGTATAAGGCTGCATCACATAGGACCGAATCTGATTTCCCCATCCGATTTCCTTGACCTCTCCGCGAATATCCGAGATTTTCTCTTGATTTTCCTGCTGCCTAAGCAGATATAGCTTTGCTTTCAGCATCTGCATCGCTTTATCCTTGTTCTGCAATTGGGAACGTTCATTCTGGCATTGAACTACAATATTCGTGGGAATATGGGTAATTCTTATCGCGGAGGAAGTCTTGTTAACATGCTGGCCGCCTGCTCCGCTGGAATGATAGGTATCAATTCTTAAATCCTTCTCATCAATCTCAATTCCGGTATCCTCTTCAATATCCGGCATAACATCACAGGAAACAAAGGAAGTCTGCCGCTTTCCTGCCGCATTAAACGGTGAGATTCGTACCAAGCGATGAACGCCTCGTTCTGATTTCAGATAGCCGAAAGCATTAAAGCCATTGATCTCCATCGTAATGGATTTTAACCCGGCTTCATCGCCATCCAAAAAGTCCAGAATTTCAACCTGAAAGCCTTTCTTATCCGCCCATCTCTGATACATACGGCTGAGCATGCCTGCCCAATCACAGCTTTCGGTCCCCCCTGCGCCTGCGTGCAGAGTAAGAATCGCATTGTAGCTGTCATATTCTTCAGAGAGTAACGTTTTCAGCTTCAGTTCTTCCATTCCCTGAATAAATTCCTCCAAGGCTTCACTAATCTCAGGTAAAAGTGATGAATCATTTTCTTCATAACCTATTTGAATGAGTGTTTCAACATCGTCATATCTGGTCTTAAGCTGGTGAAATTCCTCCACCGTATCTTTCAGGTTCTTCAATTCCTTCATCAGACCCTGCGCCTTATCGGCTTCCTCCCAAAAACCGGGTTCTTCCATGGTTTGTTCAATTTCCCTTATCCGATTTTTCTTACCGGCAAGGTCAAAGTGAATCCCCCATTTCGTTTAATGGTTGTTCATACGTGCTTAGTGTATATTTATACTGATCTAATTCTACCACTATACCACCTCTTTCAATTTATTATATATCGCATTTAATAAAAATGCAATACCAAATTATAAAAATACATTATTTGCATTCCTATCTATCCATATATTCTATTTTTCTACGGTTCAAAGCCATATAATTTACTTCTTCATTCCCGTATATTATATGACTTAACCATACTAGCAGCATACGCTGCAGCTTTTTAATTTTATACTTTATACATTATTTCGTTAAATAAGGGTTGTTGCAAAACAAATACAACAACCTCTTATATGCCGACAATATTTATACATTTCTTCCGCAGCAATGCTTATATTTACGACCGCTTCCACATGGGCAGGGATCGTTCGGTTGAATCTTCTTACCGGTTCTTTTTACCGGAGTATTGGCAGTGCTATCGTCACGGTTGGTACCGGTAACCTTCGCAACCTCTTCTCTTTCCACCTTCTGCTCTACGCGGACATGCATTAATGCCTTTACCGTATCCTCTCGAATCGATGTGGTCATTGCCTCAAACATCTCATAGCCCTGGAATTTATATTCTATAATCGGCTGACGCTGTCCGTATGCCTGAAGTCCAATACCTTGGCGCAGCTGATCCATATCATCGATATGATCCATCCACTTTCGGTCAATTACCTTTAGCAGTATGACACGCTCTAACTCACGGATATGCTCGACCTCCGGGAATTCCGCCTCTTTGGCCTCATAATACTTAACCGCCTGCTCCTTCAGCTGTTGGATCAGATCATTCTTCTTCATATGCTTCATCTGCTCATCCGTCAGCTCGATTTCCGATAACGGAATAATCTGAAGCAGCAGATTATTTAATTCAGGAATATCCCAGTCCGGCGAAGGCTGGTCATCACCGATACAGGAATTCACACATCCCTCTACGGTATCTGTAATCATACGGTAAATCGTATCCCGCATGCTTTCGCCGTCTAATACCCTTCTTCGCTCTGCATAGATAATTTCTCTTTGCTCATTATTCACCTGATCATATTCCAACAAATTCTTACGAATACCAAAGTTATTGCTCTCGATTCTCTTTTGCGCTTTTTCAATCGCATTGGAAAGCATCTTATGCTCGATCTGTTCTCCTTCCGGAATACCCAAAGAGTTGAATATGCTCATCAGACGTTCCTGTCCGAACAGACGCATCAGATCATCTTCCAGTGATATATAGAAACGGGATTCACCTGGATCTCCCTGTCTTCCGGCACGTCCACGAAGCTGATTATCAATACGTCTTGCCTCATGGCGCTCCGTTCCGATAATCTTTAATCCGCCTGCCTCGACTACGCCTTCGCCCAATTTAATGTCCGTACCACGTCCTGCCATATTGGTTGCGATCGTTACCGCACCCAGCTGCCCGGCATCCGCAATAATTTCGGCTTCCATCTCATGGAACTTAGCGTTTAATACCTTATGGGGTATATTTTTTTTCTTTAACAGGGAGCTGATTTCTTCGGAGGATTCAATTGTTATGGTACCAACCAGAACCGGCTGGCCTTTCTTATGAGAATCAATGATCTCCTGAATGATCGCATTCAGTTTCTCATGCCTTGTCTTATATACCGCATCCTGCTGGTCAATACGGATCACAGGCCGGTTTGTCGGAACCTCAATGACATCCATTCCGTAGATTTCTCTGAACTCCTGCTCTTCTGTTAAAGCAGTACCGGTCATACCGCACTTCTTATTATATTTATTAAAGAAGTTCTGGAACGTAATCGTTGCCAGTGTCTTACTCTCTCTTTTTACCTTAACGTTCTCTTTTGCTTCGATTGCCTGATGTAAGCCATCGCTGTAACGTCTGCCCGGCATAATACGTCCGGTAAATTCATCCACGATCAGGACCTCATCATCCTTAACCACATAATCCTTATCCCGGAACATCAGATTATGTGCACGGAGGGCAAGTATAATATTATGCTGGATCTCAAGGTTCTCTGGATCTGCCAGGTTCTCAATATGGAAGAAATCCTCAACCTTCTTAACGCCTTCCTCGGTCAGATTGACGTTCTTTTCTTTTTCATTAACAACAAAGTCGCCTTCCTCTTCGATTTCCTCTTTCATAAGAGCCGCCATCTTGGTAAGCTCCGCGCTTTCCTTTCCTTTGACCAGCTGCCGGGCAAGAATATCGCAGACACGGTATAATTCCGTGGATTTACCGCTTTGTCCGGAAATGATCAGAGGCGTTCTTGCTTCGTCAATTAAAACGGAATCCACCTCGTCAATAATCGCATAGTGAAGCTTACGCTGTACTAACTGTTCCTTATAGATAACCATGTTATCCCGCAGATAATCAAAACCTAATTCGTTGTTCGTAGCATAGGTGATATCGCATGCATAGGCTTCCCTGCGCTCATCCTTGTCCATACTATTCAGGATAACACCAACCGTTAAGCCAAGGAATTCATGGATCTTCCCCATCCATTCCGCGTCACGTTTTGCCAGATAATCATTTACTGTTACAATATGCACGCCCTCGCCTTCCAGGGCATTGAGATAAGCCGGTAAGGATGCCACCAGGGTCTTACCTTCACCGGTACGCATCTCCGTGATTCGTCCCTGATGTAAGATAACACCACCGATTAGCTGTACGCGGTAGTGCCGCATCCCAAGGACTCTCTTCGCAGCTTCCCGAACAACTGCATAAGCCTCCGGCAATAAATCATTTAATGTTTCACCATTTTTCAGTCTATTCTTAAATTCTTCTGTCTTTCCTCTCAAAGCTTCATCCGAAAGCTTTTCCATATCCGGTTCGAGAGCTTCAATTCTATCCACGACTGGTATGACTCGCTTAACTTCCCGTTCACTATGAGTCCCGAATATCTTCTCTATTAATCCCATAATTATTCACTCCTGTACTGTTCCGTAATAATATAAACAATCATTCACCTTGTATTGTAACATTTACGTCCCTACTATTCAACTTATTTTTACTTTTATGACCGGAGTATCCATAGGTAAATCATTGAGAAAAAGGATTATTATAGGTTATGTAGGAAACTACCGGCAAGTAAAATTACCGCAGCAGGGCAGATCGGCGGGTAAATATGCGGTCACAAGGCCGAGAAAGCTGCCTGCCGGTACACTTGTCCGTTAACAAAGAGTTTGCCTTGGCAAACTCTCGCGCCGAACGCGTTCTGCCGCAGGCAGATAAATACCTTATGCGTGAGTGTGCATCCTTATCGGAGCTTTTATTCTCGTATAGGACGCACTCCTATACGAGAATAAAAAAACCGCCGCCGGTACCTATCGACCGGAGGCGGTTTCCCCCTGCTAACCTAGCTAACATTATAACGAAAGCTGCAGTAATTACAAATTCTATACTGCTAAAAACTATTGTGAACCTTAGAAAGCATATTAATACTCCGGTTCAATAAGACCGTAGGTATTGCCCTTTCTTTTATAAACAACATTTACCTCATCAGTTTGCGAATTCCGGAATACGAAGAAACTATGTCCCAACAGCTCCATCTGAACGCACGCTTCTTCCGGGTCCATTGGCTTAATAGCAAATTTCTTTGTCTTAACAATTTTGATGGTATCGTCTTCCTCATACTCATCATCCACATATTTTTGATTAAAACTGGAAGCAGCCTGCTTATTATCAATAATTTTATTTTTATACTTTCTTAATTGACGTTCGATAATCTCCTCTACCAAATCGATGGAAACATACAAATCGCTGCTTGCCTGCTCCGCCCGGATAATATTTCCCTTCACCGGTATCGTAACCTCAATCTTTTGTCGTTCTTTTTCTGTACTAAGTGTTACATGCACTTCCGTATCAGGAGTAAAATATCTTTCAAGTTTTCCTATCTTTTCATAAACTGCTGTCTTTAAGCCCTCTGTGACGTCAATATTCTTACCACTAATAATATAACGCATCGTGCTCAACTCCTTTTTACATTCATGTCAGCATCCTCAGATCATGAGCAAAAAGCAGGTTCATGGTCTTGCTGCTCCACTCGGAAATTGCAAATTTTGCAATTCCTCGTTACGCCTTTATTATACCATAGAGCGAAAGAAGTGACAAGCAACGATTCTGCTGTAAAATGGAATCGCATAAAATATCACTAGTTTACATATTATCCCATATGATAATTACATAAATTTTATTTATTCGCCAAATTACAATTTATTACCGTTAATTTGTTATCTCTTTTCTTTATTATCCGACAATTAAAAAGTCAAGCCGGAATTAAAATAAGAACCGGGGATTTTGTCGATTTATCATAAGTTACAAAACGCATTTTCGTCCTTGACACTAAGTTATCCATGCGACAGAGGTAGATGAATAATGTGGATAATGTGGATAAACCCGTGTATAACTTTATTTTATTCAAATATTCCGGTAATAACTTGTGGATAACTTTTTGATAATATGTAAATCGAATTGCAAGAATATACATTTTTTGTAAACCAAGTCAATTAATTTGTGCAAGTTGCACATTCCACATTTTGTCAATAGGACTTTTCGATAGTTCTGGTTTTTTCACAATAACAAAAAACTTTTCAAATTTAATCAATTTTCTAAATTTTTTGAATATTAACATAACATATTCAATTATTTACTGGCTACCATATATTGTGTTCTTCTAAGGAATACCAACTAAACTGCATAATTCGAAGTAGATGTACAATTTTTTTGATCTCGTTCCAATAAACTTATCCGAAACATTCATAAAAACAGGCTATTTCCGGAATATTATCAAAGGAAAGATAATCTTGCCGGAATAGCCTGTCATTTCACAATTCCTATCCAGTTAATGTATATTATTAATGTTCTATGTAAATTTATTCAACTTTTTCTCGTATTTATCCACTTTATCAGCAAGGAAAGGTGCCAGGCCTACGAATTCTGCACCATACACATGCCGGTGATGCTCCGAAGGCAAAGCTCGGACAATTCGAATGACAACACGAAAGAAATCCCCCTCCCCGAGATTAATCAGTGCTCGAAAGTAATACCCAACGGGAAGCTTTGATTCACTAAGAAAGCCAATTCCGCTTTTTGAGATATCAAATACATAAACCGATGCATTGATATCTTTTAGTACCACGTAATCCTGTTTAAATATCTCATCCACTTCCAGACGCAAATCAATTGGAAGCCTCTTATATCTTCTTCTTTCTATCTTCTCCTTCTCCTGCATAATATCCTCCATGCCGCCATCGGCAGCTCAAATCAGTAAGCAATATGAACTATTTTTTCTACACCCATCCTTATTTTAGCATAATACTTTTATTTTTCCAACTAGTAATTAGCAACATTTACCAGTTTCATAAAGAAGAAGGTTACTGTTCACACCCGCCATATATACCATGTTATGATTTCGTCAAATGTATCCGAATCGGAGACGCTTTCGCTTAGTTGCATTACGTAGCGGTACATAAGACTCCGAAATACGGAGCCAAAGTACCAACGAATGCAAATACTCCTTATCGGATATCATTTGTCGAAATCATATTATAGACTTTACCCATGTGTGAACAGTAACAGAAGAAGAGAGCCTTATTTGATTTTTTCAAAACAAAGGAGTGGGATTATTAAAATCCCACTCCAACGATTGCCATAGCGCCTATCCTATAGAGCCTTATTTAATTCACAATTCTTCTTACCCGATAGACATCCCTATAATTATATTTCGATGTAATAATACCCTGACGAGAATTCGCTGCATGCACGATCCGGTCATTACCGATATACATCGCCACATGGTTTACACGGCCGGAGCTGTTTGTATAGAAGAGAAGATCTCCCGGCTGGCGTTCCGACAAGCTAACCTTTCTTCCTGCGGAAGCTGCCTGATCCGCAGATACCCTGGCAAGAGAATAGCCAAAATCCTTATAGATTCGCCATATAAAGCCGGAGCAGTCCGCACCGTTTGTTAAGCTCTCGCCGCCCCATACATAACGGTTTCCAACGAACTTCAGTGCATAGCTAACAATCTCCTGCTGTAGTGCTCCTACATTCGAGGAGGGTTTGGAAGGCTTCGACGGAGTCGAAGATGACGAAGACGATGAAGAAGAAGAATTATTTTTTGAAGAATTCTGCTGCTTCTCTGCAACCTTTCTTTGCTCCTCTGCCTTCTTAGCCGCTTCTTCTGCCTTTCTCTTTGCTTCCTGCTCACGGGCTAATTTCTCTTTACGCTCTCGTTCCGCCCGTTCTGCTTCCTCCTGCGCCTTCTTTATCGCTCTTTCTTCCGCTATGGAAATTGCAAACTTAAATTCTACATCGATATGGATATGATCCTTGGAAACGAAACCGGTAAAGTCACTTTGCGAATCATCCCCATTACCTAAGAGGATCTCCGCCCATTTCTCATATTCTTTAACTACAACGTAGGTTTCTCCAATCGGTATCTGTGTTAATATTTTCGAATCGGTTGATTGCTTTTCCCTTACATTCAACGTTGTTGTATCAACTGTAGCATACTTTGTCGCATATTCATCCACCATGGATTCTGCTGCTTTTCCTATGGCAAGATAATTTGAGGCAATAAATCCTTCCACATCACCGGATTTTATCTTAACCCAGCCGCCATCCAGGTGCTCCAGAATATCCGCTGCACATCCCCGGTATAATTTACCTACAATTTCACTCTCCGTGTTAGGCTCTTTTCGGATGTTAACATAACTATCCGCAATGGAAACTCCTAAATTACGATAAGGCGATAGAATCTCGGTCAATAATATCGTAGATAACTTTTCTTCCGCTGCTTCGGTCTCTTGATCCGCAACCGAAACATAATAATTGTCAAGTGAATAAGTGATTCCGGCAACCCCCTGCTCTGCAGGAATAGAGCTTTCTGCCCGAGCAGTTTCTGAAGGCATTACCAAAATCAATCCCAAGGATGCAAGACCAATTACAGCCTTTAAAGCCCTATCTTTGCGCATGCATATTACCCCCCAAGTATTTTAAGTAATGAAATTACTTTTTTCATCCGTTTATTGTTAACATGTTTTTTTCTGTTTTATTTTTAAATGTTACGAAATTATTAAATTTGTTGAGGTAATTATAACAAAACTGTCACAATGTGTCAATAAAGAATCGGGCTTATAAAGGATTTTTTAGAAATAAATTTTAGTTATTTGCCATTTAGATACTTTTCTACTGCTGTAACTGCTACCGCACCATCGGAGGCAGCAGTAATAATCTGCCGCAGACCTTTGGTTCTGACATCGCCCGCAGCAAAAATACCCGGTACATTGGTCTCGCTGTTCTCTCCCGCGATAATATATCCTCTGTCATCGGTTGCAACTACCTTTTTAAATATCTCCGAGTTTGGAATATATCCTACAGCGATAAACACACCGGACACTTCCACATTTTCCATTTCCCCGGTCTTCACATTCTTGACGCTGACCGATTCCGCTGCTTCCTCGCCATTAATTTTTTCAACCACGCTGTCCCATAATACCGTAACATTATCCATGGAAAGTAGCTTTGTGGACAGGCTTTTCTTGGCCCTGAGCTGATCTCGTCTGTGAATTACATATACCTTTTTGCAGATCCGTGCCAGAAATATAGCATCCTCTACCGCAACATCGCCGCCGCCGATTACCGCAACCGTCTTATTCTTAAAGAAGGCGCCGTCACAGGTTGCGCAGTAGGATACTCCCATACCGGCAAACTCTTCCTCCCCTTCGACATGCAAACGTCTCGGAGCTCCACCCGTAGCAATAATCACTGTTTTTGTCCGATAGGTCGTACCGTCATCCAAAGTAATTACTTTGCTATCGCCGTCGAGATGAAAATCCTTAACCTCACCGGTTACAAATTCCGTTCCTAATTTATCGGCATGTTCTCTAAATTTCATGCTTAGATCAAAACCGCTGATTCCCATAAACCCGGGATAATTATCTACTTCATACGTATTTATAATTTGTCCGCCGCTGATTGCCGCTTTCTCAATTACAAGCATCGTAAGCTCGGACCTTTTTGCATAGATTGCTGCCGCTAAGCCAGCCGGACCGGAACCGATAATAATAACATCATATGTCATACTTCTACCTCATTTCTGCGCAGCTTTTTTCGTATTCCGGAGCTTATGGATGCCGCGCCGCCACAAGCTCTTATGGATTGCAGTTATGGTATAAAGAATCGTTTTCATTTTCCTTTGCATTTTCTATCAATTATGGTATCATAGTAATCAGATAATATGCAATCGTTTATCATAGTATAATACCTATAGATGAAAAAATCTGTAGCTAAGTCACACAAACGAGAAAGGAGCAACCGCATGGATATTACAGAATTATCTACCGCCGTCAATCAGCCCGTTAATAGTATAACCGTCGGCGTGGCAGTTCTCTCTAAGAGCTTAGATACCATTGATCAGCTGGGACAAGGCTTGATTAAAATGATGGAGCAGTCCGTCCAGCCGGGTCTGGGTCAAACGATTGATGTAAGAATTTAATTATAATATAGTTTATTTCGCTTTTCTTACAGAAGCATAGAGCCATAATGTATCCCTCTCGGGTATTACATCTTGGCTTTTTTTAATTTCATTCCTTGGAATATGAAGCAGGGAGGCATTCGCCCATACGCCATCAAAGGTTTCTTCAAAATCGAATATATAACCTCCCTTCAAGACAAGCTTATTATAGCAAACTATCTATTTTTATTCTAGTATTATTCAAAAAGCCAAACTTGATTTGAATGTCAAAAGCCGATTCACAAAACCAACTTCATCAATTTTCACAATTTATGTATTGATAAGTAACAGGAAACATATTACATCCCCAACACATTGCTCCCAAAGTACTGCAAAAAACGCAGTACTTGGATTAAAGTACTGGTACGTAAGACCACAAAAACGTGATCTAAGTACCAACGACTTCAAACAGTTGCTTATTAAATATTGTTCCCTATTCCTTGGTTTATGAAAATTGATATAGACTATTTGTTAAGAAGGCTATTAACACTCAAATCAAACGAACTGCCTGGTTAAAAAATTAACTATATAAATTTTATAATCAATGCTATAATAATACAAGAATGGCAAGAATTTTATAGAAAGGCGGAGGATCATGTATACTTTTAATAGCAGAGTACGTTATAGTGAAGTCAATCATCAAAAAGGCGCTTTGGATATCGCTTCCATTATAAATTATTTTCAAGACTGCAGCACCTTTCAGTCCGAGGATCTGAATATCGGTCTGGAGTATCTGCAAGCCATGAATCGTGTATGGGTTTTAAATAGCTGGCAAGTACAGCTTTATAAACCAATTCATCTCGGGGAATATATTACGATCGGAACTTGGGCTTACGGTTTTAAAGGCTGCTATGGATATCGTAATTTCATTATTAAGGATAGAAAGGATGAGGTCCTTGCTTCTGCGAATTCCATTTGGGTTTACATGGATACCTTAACCTGCCGCCCCACGAGAATTGGAGAGGATCATGCCGGCTACGAAATCGAACCACCCTATCCGATGGAATATGCAGATAGGAAAATAGCGGTTCCCAAGGTTACCATAACCCATCCTTCTTTTTCGGTCATAAAATCGAATATTGATTCGTATAACCATGTAAACAATGGGCAATACATTAAAATGGCGGAAGAATTTCTGCCGGAAGAATTTAAAATCTCCAGCCTGCGTGTGGAATATAAAAAACAGGCAGTCCTGGGTGACACGATTATACCAAAGACAGTAACGGATGGGAAACAGTTCACGGTTGTATTATGTAGCACGGATGAAAAGCCCTATGCGGTTGTTGAATTTCACTCCTTACGCTAGGCATTTATTTTATCCACCCAAAGGAATAGTGTCCAAAGAAAGTTAGCACCTATTAAAAAATAGTATCTACACCAGAAAGGAACTATATATGATAGAATTAGGAAAATATCAAACCTTAGAAGTAATAAAGAAAACAGATTTTGGTTTCTATCTTAGTGAGACCGGAACCGACGGGAAGCACAGCATACTGTTGCCGCAGAAGGAAGCTCCGGAGGGAACCGCTGCCGGCGACAAGCTGAATGTCTTTCTATACCGGGATTCCGAAGACCGTGAGATCGCAACTACTGCCAAAGTGCCGGTTATCATCGGAGAGTTGGCTGTACTGGAGGTCAAAGAGGTAAATAATATCGGGGCTTTCCTAGATTGGGGGCTGAGGAAGGATCTTCTGCTTCCCTATAAGGAACAAACCGCTAAGGTCAAGGAAGGCGACCGCGTTCTTGTCACCCTGTACCTGGATAAAAGCAGCCGCCTTTGCGCAACAATGAAGGTATATCATTTACTTTCCACAGCTTCCCCTTACCGGAAGGAGGATACCGTTACCGGAATCGTATATGAGATCATCGACGCTTTCGGGATATTTGCTGCCGTGGATAATAAATACTCTGCTATGATACCAACGAATGAGATCTTTGCCCCCATTCAGGTCGGAGACATTATACACGGGCGGGTCACCGATGTCCGGGAGGACGGTAAACTGACCCTCAGTCTCCGGGAAAAATCTTATCTGCAGATGGATGCCGATGCCATGAGGATTATGGAGAAATTAAAAGAAGCCGGTGGATTTCTTCCCTACCACGATAAATCCGATCCGGAGCAGATTAAATCAGAATTCAATTTAAGTAAGAATAGCTTCAAACGAGCGATCGGAAGATTATATAAGGCAGGTACCATTACCATAACCGAGGAAGGAATTCGGTTAGTGTAGGGCACCTGCCTTACCTTATTCTTTAAATTCATTATTCAAGAAGCGCATTCTGGGATTCTCTCTGGGATCCTTCAGTTTTTCCACTGGTTTTTCTTCGGGATATAATTCGGATAACCCTCTTGCCATTTTATCCTTACAGGATTTGCAAAAGCGTCCGGTCCGAATGGTGGCTCCGCACCGTTCACATTCCAGTCCGATCACAGAGTCCTCCGCAAATGCCAGCCTTTCTTCCCGTATCCATTGCTTTATCTGTGGAATCGAAACCTCAAAGACCTCGGAGACCTCCTGCATATCAACCCTGGGATGATCATATATGTATTCCTTCACTTGTTCAAACTTTTCATCCAGCGCTTTCATACAGTTCGGGCATAGGGGAGGTCCCGATAAATAATTAAACAGCTTTCCGCAACTTTTACAATTCCTAACATCCATATTCTCCCTCATTTCTGCGCAGCTTTTTGCGCATTTCTTCACCTAATAGCCTTTTCCTATACATAAGGTGATAAACCAGATATCTTTTACCCCTTTGGACATTAACACATTGGTGCAAGCCTCGATTGTACTGCCGGTAGTAAAGATATCATCCACCAGTAAAATCTTATTTAATTCCTTATTAAAACGCTCTGCCACAGCTTCGTTATAGGCAAATGCCTCCTGTAGATTACGGAGACGCTCCTTATCGCTGAGCTGCTTTTGCGGCAGTGTTTTTTTATTTCGGACAAGCAAATCAGAGAGTACCGGATACGAAAGTCCCCTTCCCAGTCCGCAAGCAAGAAGCTCCGCCTGATTATATCCTCTTTCCCTATACTTACTGCGATGTAAGGGAACTGGCACGATCGCATCCGGAGAAAATCTTCTGATTTTATCTCCGTAGATACGAAGTAATTCCTCGATATAAAAATCTGCATATTCCCGTTTGCTGTGATATTTAAAAGCTGCAATGGAATGCCGCATGGTTTCATCATAGATCCAAAGCGCATACCCCTTTGTAAAATGGAAGCTCTTTTTCTCACAATCACTACAGAATTCCTTTTCCTCCTGCTCGATCGGTTTGCTGCATTTCTTACAACGGGGTTCCATGATATATTGCAGCTTGCTTCGGCACGGATCACAGACTTTATTCTTTTTCGGAAGTACAATCTCCCCGCAGACAGGACATCTGGGCGGATAAATCATATCCAGAATTGTTTGAAACAATGCAAACTCCTTTATGCAAAAAGCTTAGACGGATAAACACCCTGATCGACTAGATCTTGAAATGATTTTACTACAGTTTCCTTATCCTCCCGGTAGGTTACGCCAAACCAGCGGTCCGCAGTCTTAAGAATCGTAACCTCGGCAAGCTGATTTGTAATGAGATCCCCAACGACCTCGGGAAGCAGATATTCTTTCTTATTCTGATTTACCTCGGTAAGCCCTGCTTGAAATTCAATAAATCCTTTTTCAAGTTCTGCGAACAGTACCGGTTTAAATCCCCACATATTCATGGATACCAGGCTGTTAAGGTCCAGGATGATATCGTTGCCATCCGGATCTTTTGCTGCTGCATGGTCTCCCTCTTTTTTAATTCCGGAGGTTTCCACAATACTTTTAAGAACTCCGTCTTCCCCCTTACATATACCACGCGTAACCGTTCCATTATCGCTTAACGTGTTCCCTAAGATAAAGCCCGCCATGCAATATTGATTCTCCTGATCGGATGGCGTATTTAAAAATTGATAAATTTTCTGAAGGGCTTCCTTCCCGTAGTAATCATCCGCATTGATTACTGCAAAGGGTTCTTTCACGAGATCTTTGCAGCACAGGATCGCCTGCCCAGTTCCCCAGGGCTTTGTTCTGCCTTCCGGTTTTTTAAATCCGCTTGGCAGGTCCTCCAGCTCTTGAAATACATATTCAACCTGGATCAGCTTCTCGATACGGTTCCCGATCACTTCTTTAAAATCTTTCTCTAAATCCTTACGTATGATAAATACGATCTTATTAAAGCCTGCCTCAATCGCATCATAGATGGAATAATCCATAATAATCTCACCACTTGGACCTACCGGCTCCAATTGTTTAATTCCTCCGAAACGGCTTCCCATTCCTGCTGCCATAATAACCAATGATGTCGTAGACATAGCAACTTCCCCCAATCAAATGTATTTATAATATTATATCGCATATTTCCAAAAAATGCACTATTTATTTACCTTCCTATACTAGAATACCCATTTTTCTTGTGAAAATGCGGTAGTTTAATTGAAATGGTGCCGTAAGTTATACATAAACCAAGAGCATGAATAGGACCTTATCTATATTCGGGTTGGCTAAGAACGACTGACGCTGGCTGTTTATATTCGATTTGAGACTCAGGTGAAAATAGAGCTTACCTGCACGATATTTTCACTAAGCTTTAAGGCTCAAAGAAGAATATGTCAAATCAGGTAAGGCAGCCAAATGAATATAGAGTAGGTCCTATTCATGGCAATATCTAAAATCGACTTATGGCACCATATCACTGCTTTATAAAATAAATAGTGTATTACCTTAGCTCTTTTATTCTCTCACAAAGTCCGGAATACCGGTTCTGTTCGCTTTTATTATCGATCATATATTGCAGCATTTGTTCGCTGCCGACAATGGTAACACATTTTTTCGCCCGCGTTACCGCCGTATAAAGAAGATTCCGGTTAAACAGCAGCCTCGGCCCGTCAAGGATCGGCAGAACAACGGCTGGGTATTCACTGCCCTGCGATTTATGAATAGTGACCGCATAGGCAAGCTCTAGCTCATCCAACTGACTGAAGGTATAATCCACAAGACGGTTATCATCAAATTCAACAAGCAAATGCTCCGAAAACAAATTAATTTCCTTTATGATACCGGCATCTCCGTTAAATACACCGGTACCGGATTGAGTGACTATTTCGAATTGGTTCTTTACCTCCCAGGCAAGCTGATAGTTGTTCTTAATCTGCATGACCTTGTCCCCTTCCCGGTAGATGCTCTGATGGTACTCTTTCTCTTTTTTATCACCGGAAGGCGGATTAAGCGCCTGCTGTAAAACCTGATTTAAGCGTTCCACGCCCAGCTCTCCCTTTCGCATCGGTGTCAGAACCTGTATATCAAAGGAGGTAGCATTCACATACCTCGGCAGCTTGTTCTTGATTAAATTAATCATAACCGCAATGATGACATTTGCCTCTAGCCGCCTTAGAAAGAAGAAATCCCTGCTCTTATTATCCAGGCGTATCGGCTCTCCGGCATTAATTTTATGCGCATTTACAATAATATCACTGCCTGCTGCCTGCCGGAAGATCTTGGTCAGCATAACCACATTAAAGCTATGGGACTCAATAATGTCCTTTAGCACATTCCCGGGTCCGACGCTTGGCAGCTGATTAACATCACCAACCAGAATCAGCCGGGTGCCGACGGAGACTGCTTTAAGCAGGGAATGCATCAAACCGATATCCACCATCGACATTTCATCAATAATAAGAACATCCGCCTCCAGAGGATTTCCTTCGTTGCGTTCAAAGAGAAAATTACCTTCTCCCTCGGCAAGCTTCGATAGCTCCAGAAGTCTGTGGATTGTTTTTGCCTCATACCCAGTCGTTTCCGTCATACGCTTCGCCGCTCTTCCCGTCGGCGCTGCAAGCAGAATATCAAGCCCCTCTGCCTCAAATAATTTAATAATTGCATTGATTGTTGTCGTCTTCCCGGTGCCGGGTCCTCCGGTTACCACAAGCAGCCCGTTACCAGCCGCTTCCATCACTGCCGTTCTCTGCTGCTCCTCCAATTCAATCTCAAAATGCTCTTCAATTGCCGCCATTTTCTTTCTTACATCATCCGGCGGCAATTCATAGCGTATGTTCAGATCATGAAGCATTCTTGCCACATTCAGCTCCATATAGTAAAACATTGCGGAATAAATCAGCCTGCCGGATTCCGTCTCTTTTATTACAACCTTCTTTTCCAGAGTAATCGCCGTAAGCTGCCTTACAATATTGTCTTCCTCCGCATGCAGCAGCTCCCTTGCCCGCTGCATAATTTCCTTCTCTGGCAGATAGACATGCCCATCATTCCCAGCCTGAAGAAGGGTATAGAGAATCCCCGCTCGGATTCGATAATCTGAATCGCTTCCGATCCCGACCTTTCTTGCGATCTCATCCGCTGTTTTAAAGCCTACGCCGGTGATATCCTCCGCCAGCCGATAAGGATTCTCCCGCAGAATATCATACATTCTCTGCCCATACTCCTGAAATATTTTTACCGCCAGATTGCCGCTGATATTATATTGCTGCAAAAACAGCATGGCGCTGCGCATTTCCCTTTTCTCTTCAAACTGAACACAGATATTCCTTGCCATCCGTTCACTGATTCCTTTAATCTCGGCAAGACGTTCCGGCTCTTCTTCAATAATTCGAAAGGAATCCTTTTTGAATTTCTTGACAATGCGTTTCGCTAATGCGGCTCCGATTCCCTTAATCGCTCCGGAGCTCAAATAGCGTTCCACCGAGACCAAATCCTCCGGTTCCTTCATATGGTAACTGTCAACCACGAATTGAACTCCATAGACCGGATGGTCGGTATATCCACCGGAGGCAGTAAGATATTCTCCTTCGCTGATAAAAGGGAAATTACCTACACAGGTCATTTCCTCCTCATCCGCCTGCAGGCTTAATACCGTATAGCCATTGTCATCATTATGAAAAACTATTTTCGAGACATATCCTTCAATCTCGTCTGCCATTTCATCACCTCCGATAAACAACGCATCATTGCAAAAATGTCATTTCGAATAAAAATCCCACAAAACCCGGATTCCCATTCGAAATGACATTCAAGTGCTTACTACTATAATTTTCTGGACGAAACAAATTGCTTTGATCTAATCTTATGCGTTTCGCTTCATTGATTCATACAGCATCTGCGCTATACCGAGTCCTTCCCCTTCCGTTGCACTCTTTGCATATTCCTCATAAAGAATGTCACCAAATTGCTCTAGATAAGGATTCTTGTTCTCCCTTCCCGGGATCGTTTTCTCCATTTCCTTCATTACCTGGGTCAAAAGGTAGGTTTCAAAGCTTTTACATACTTCCTTCAATTCTTCATCGGAAGCATTCTCCTTCTTTAACTTCTCCTGGAGCTGCTCCGCCTTCACTTGATCGCTCGTTATGCCTGCCGCTGCGGAATACATGTCCGAACCGATTGCTATACTCATCGCACTCTCCCTATTCTACTATCTTAAATTATTTGCCTGCTGCAACATTTCATCCGCAGCTGTAATAACCTTCGAATTCATTTCATAAGCTCTTTGAGCAACAATTAAGTTGGTAATCTCATCTACCGACTGCACGTTAGAGCCTTCCAAATACTTTTGATGAATTTTACTCTTATGCAGCGCTCCATCCTCGGATTCAAGGCGTGCCATGCCGGAGGCATCGGTCTCTTTCAGTAAGCTGTTTGCTATCTTTAATAAGCCACTGGGATTGTTAAACTGTGCCAGTCCGATCTGGATTCCGATCGGTATATCATTATTATCCTCATCTGGATAGCAGAGCTCGCCAGCATCATTAATCGTAATTCTTGATGGATTATAGGCTGCATCGATTACGATCGGTGAACCGGTGGTATCGAGTACCGGATTTCCGTCGGAGGTAGCAAGCGTTACTCCGTTCATACCATTTGCCAGCTGGAAGGAACCGTTTCTTGTATAAGCGACCCCTCCGTCACGGGTCTGCACCATGAAGAAACCCTGTCCTTCAATAGCAAAATCATAATCGTTGCCGGTTTCTAAAAGATTCCCCTGCGTATACCGGGACGTAATTGCAGAATTGCGGACGCCGAGTCCCACCTGAATTCCAGATGGCTTCGGATCACCGTTATTATCATAGGATTGCTCCTGAATTGTCTGATATAATAATGATTTGAATTCCGCTGTTTCTTTCTTAAACCCAGTCGTATTGACATTTGCCAGATTATTGGCGATGGTATCCACATTGGTCTGCTGTGTCATCATTCCCGTTGCTGCTGTCCATAAGGATCGCATCATAATGATCTACCTCCTATATTTTACCAACTGAATTTGCTGCCAAATCCAGTGTTTTATCGATTGATTGTATTACCTTCTGATTCGCTTCATAGGTTCGGGTAACGGTGATCAAATCAACCATCTCTTTTACGACATTCACATTGGACTGTTCGGTATAGCCCTGCCGCACGGATGCACCCGATGGGATTTCCACCGCTCCTTCCAGCGCCTCATACATGGTATCTCCGGATTTTATGAGGTAATCGTAGTTATCAAAATCAGAAACCTGTACCGTATCAATATAGTTCCCGTCTCCGTAAATATCACCGTTCTCATCAATGATCACATCGGAAATATCCGCCGGGATCAGGATCTCACCGCTTTCTCCTAACAGGTGGTTCCCATCCTTATCGACAATCGCTCCATCCTTCGTCATGGTAAACGAACCGTCCCGCGTATATTTCGTACTGACATTCCCAGCCCTGTCCGTAACCGCGAGAGCAAAGAAACCCCTGCCCTCCAAAGCCAGATCATAGGTATTGGAGGTCTGCCTTAAGGATCCCTGATTATAATCGGTATAAACTTCTCCTAATTTAACACCAAGATTCATATTACCGATTGGCCTGTCATTATAAGCCTCGGACTCATCCCTGATTTTCAGGGTCAGTACCTCATCAAAAGATTGATTCGTAACACTTTCCTTCTTGTAACCTGTCGTTGCTGCATTTGCCAGATTATTTGCAACGATATCCAGCCGCTTTTGTTCATTCGACATTCCGGTATAAGCGGTATATAGTCCTCTTACCATATTAAACCCTCTCTCTTCTTTTGTAACTGATCCTTTAGTCTCTCTTCCCGCTTAGGAATTCAACAAATTTACCTGTTCCGATTGCCACTGCTGTCATAGGATCTTCCGCTGTCATTGTTGTAATCCCGGTCTTTTCTTCAACCAATTCTTCCAATCCATAAAGAAGGCATCCGCCACCAGTCAGTACAATACCGCGGTCTGCGATATCTGCCGCCAATTCCGGAGGCGTTTTTTCTAGCACGCTGTGAACTGATTCCACGATCTGAGAGGTTGTCTCCTTTAACGCTTCCTCGGTTTCCTCGGAGCTGACTTCAATCGTCTTAGGGAGACCGGTAACAAGGTTACGTCCTCTAACCTCCATCGAAATAGATTCCGGTCTGCGATAAGCGGAGCCTATCTTAATTTTAATATCCTCTGCCGTTCTCTCACCGATCAGCAGATTATGTTTCTTTCTCATATAGCGAATGATCGCATCGTCAAAATCATCTCCGGCTATTTTAACCGAAGTACTTACCACGGTACCGCCTAGGGAAATGACTGCAATATCCGTTGTACCGCCGCCGACATCTACTATCATATTACCACATGGCCTGGAAATATCAATGCCAGCTCCGATTGCTGCAGCGATCGGCTCCTCAATAATGGCAACCTCTCTGGCTCCTGCCTGATAGGTCGCATCCTCTACCGCTTTCTTTTCCACTTCGGTAACTCCGCTTGGGACACAGACACTGATCCTCGGCTTACGAAATCTCTGCTTGCCGACCGCCTTCTGGATAAAGTATTTCAGCATCTTCTCGGTTACGGTATAATCGGAAATAACACCCTGTCTTAACGGACGTACCGCTATAATGTTCCCAGGTGTTCTTCCAAGCATTAACCTCGCTTCTTCTCCGATTGCTTTAATCTTATTCGTATCCCTGTCGAAAGCAACCACGGAAGGCTCCTTCAAAACGACTCCTTTGCCCTTTATATAAACTAACACACTAGCTGTCCCCAAATCAATTCCAATATCACTGCCCAACATAAAATGTATCTCCTTTCCTTCCTATCGTATATGGATTCTCCATATTTTATAAGTATTTTCCTATCAAATTTATAGCGGTATAAATACATACTATTTATATTTTCTTCCAATCTTCGGTAACTTAAACATACTCTATTATATTATATACGTTTTTTCCGTATTTTTCAAAGGATATTTTAAAAAGTTTTATTAATCGTCAAATTTCTCAGATAATTTAAGGAACCAATCCCGTAATATTCTAAATATTCTACTTTTTTGATGCCTTATTGAGGGATATTGCTGTTTGTATTATAATAGAAATATGCTCGTACGTAAACCTTATTTTTATTGAATAGGAAATTTCGTCCTAATCAATAAAAAATGCTCCATGCGAACATAGTTCGTATTGGGATGACGCACTCAGCACGTAACGAATACTTGAAACATGTATTCGTAGTATTTTGCCAGCGATGCTGGCCATGCTCGGCGCTAGAGTTTCGCAAGCGAAACTCTTTCTTATGAATGAAAGGAAACTTCTATGATGAACTCGGTTCAGGGACAAAACAGATTAAAAACTATGCGAAAGGAAATCTTTAAAATCTCTGCTTATCGCGCATTAATCATCAGCCGGATTTATCTATCTCTATGCCTGGCTGTCTCCTTCTTTCTTCTCTCTCTTGCAGGATCTACCGAAGCAGCGTTTTACATCCTCCTGATCCTTAATCTTTTGCCTGTCCTTTTATCCTACCTAATTAAGAATGCTGCCGTAGCGACGCAGAAAGTGTTTTTCATCGCGCTTACGAAGGAGCCTCCTTTCTTATTAAATAACCTAAAAAAGAAATATAAATATACAAAGCTCCATCATTTTACCAATTCCGTATCCTTTACCGCCGCTTTACTATTACTGTTGCTATGGCAATATAATTATCATACCAAGGGAGGGATTCAAAAATCTCTGCTCTTCCTTCCGACAGGAATCCTACTAAGCAGTATGCTTCTTCGTATACTGAGCATTCCTTATTATTACTGGAAGCTGCATATAGATCTATCATGTAACCGAATCTAGCTCTGCAATACCATTACCATGCAAGGCATAGCAGCAAGCCGGATCTGCCTGTCACTTAAAAAATGCCTCCAAATCTCCACTCAATGTGCCTTTACGACAAAAATAGACCACAGGAAAAACCTGCGGTCTATTTCTATGCTTATGTTGCTACGAAGAACTTCATCGTTTCTACGCACACACAATTTTAATTATTCGATAACCGTAGCTACTTTACCAGAACCAACGGTTCTGCCGCCCTCACGGATAGCGAAGCTTAAGCCCTGCTCCATAGCGATTGGATGAATTAATTCGATTGTCATCTCAATGTTATCGCCAGGCATGCACATCTCTGTGCCTTCCGGAAGGTTAATTACACCAGTTACGTCCGTTGTTCTGAAGTAGAACTGAGGTCTGTAGTTGTTGAAGAAAGGAGTATGACGTCCACCTTCATCCTTTGTTAATACGTAAACCTGAGCGGTAAACTTCTTATGGCATTTGATTGTACCTGGTTTACAAATAACCTGGCCTCTTTCGATATCTTCTCTCTGAATACCACGAAGAAGAGCACCAATGTTATCACCAGCCTGAGCTTCATCAAGAAGCTTTCTGAACATCTCGATACCGGTAACAACCGTCTTCTTACTCTCTTCCCTGATACCAATGATTTCAACTTCATCAGACATATGAAGAACACCACGTTCTACACGGCCTGTTGCAACGGTACCACGTCCGGTAATTGTAAATACGTCCTCTACTGGCATTAAGAAAGGCTTGTCAGTATCTCTCTGAGGATCCGGAATCCATGTGTCAACAGCTTCCATTAACTCAAGGATCTTATCTCCCCACTTACTGCTAGGATCTTCCAGAGCCTTAAGGGCGGAACCCTGTACAATCGGAGTATCATCTCCAGGGAATTCATACTCGGTTAAAAGATCTCTGATTTCCATCTCAACTAACTCAAGAAGTTCAGGATCGTCAACCATATCGCATTTGTTCATAAATACAACGATGTAAGGAACACCAACCTGACGGGATAGCAGGATATGCTCTTTCGTCTGAGCCATAACACCGTCTGTAGCAGCAACAACAAGAATAGCACCATCCATTTGTGCAGCACCGGTAATCATGTTCTTAACGTAGTCAGCATGGCCTGGGCAGTCAACGTGAGCATAGTGTCTGTTATTTGTCTCATACTCAACGTGAGATGTAGAAATTGTGATACCTCTTTGTTTCTCTTCCGGAGCCTTGTCGATCTGATCGAATGCGACTGCACTACCAGTACCAAGTCTTGCATTCAGAGTCTTTGTAATTGCAGCTGTAAGAGTTGTTTTACCATGGTCAACGTGACCAATGGTACCAATATTACAATGTTGTTTGGTTCTCTCGAACTTAGCTTTTGCCATTTTATAACGTCCTCCTTTAAATAAATGCTTTTAAGCAAATGATTTTAGTCCTTTTCCGGACTGCTCTCTTAGTGAGAGTATGTTCCAGGAGGTTATACTCCTCCCGGATCTTTCCCGAATACGGGCTTGTTCCTATACTGCCTCATAAGCCTAATTATATTTCAAGATAGGAATATTTTCAAGCTTAAAAAGCGGATATATTCACTTTTTTCTCTCTTATTACATATTTCGTTAGAAAACGATTACTTATCTGCTTTTGCAGCTAAGACTTTCTCCTGTACGCTCTTCGGAACCGGCTCGTATTGTGAGAAGAACATGGAATAAGCACCACGTCCCTGTGTTCTGGAACGAAGGGAAGTTGCATAACCAAACATTTCAGATAACGGTACAAAACCTCTGATCAATTTGGAACCGCTGACATCCTCGGTACCTTCAATACGACCGCGGCGGGAGCTGATATCACCGATAACATCACCCATATACTCTTCCGGAACCGTAACTTCTACTCGCATGATCGGCTCAAGGAGTACTGCGCCTGCTTTATGCATAGCATCTTTGAACGCCATAGAACCGGCAATCTTAAATGCCATTTCACTGGAGTCGACTTCATGGTAGGAACCGTCGAAGCAGATCGCACGGATACCAAGTACGGGATAACCGCCGAGGATACCGGCTTTACTAGCTTCTCGGATACCATTGTCTACGGCTGGGATGTATTCCTTCGGAATAGCACCACCGGTAATATTATTAACAAATTCATAAGTCTGTTCTGCATTCGCATCCATAGGCTCAAAGCGAACTTTACAATGACCGTATTGTCCACGTCCACCGGACTGCTTCGCATACTTAGAATCAACTTCGACTGTCTTGGTAAAGGATTCTTTGTATGCAACCTGAGGTGCACCAACATTTGCCTCTACCTTAAATTCACGAAGAAGTCGATCAACGATGATTTCAAGGTGTAACTCACCCATACCGGCGATAATTGTCTGTCCGGTCTCTTCGTTGGTATAAGCACGGAAGGTAGGATCTTCTTCCGCAAGCTTCGCCAAAGCTTCACCCATCTTATCCTGACCGGCTTTTGTCTTAGGTTCAATCGCAACATTGATAACCGGCTCCGGGAATTCCATGGATTCCAGAATTACCGGATGAGATTCATCACAGATGGTATCACCCGTGGTAGTAAATTTCAAGCCAACGGCTGCTGCAATATCTCCGGCATATACTCTCTCTAATTCCTGTCTCTTATTCGCATGCATCTGAAGGATACGACCAACACGTTCCTTCTTATTCTTCGAAGAGTTTAAGATATAGGAACCGGAATTCATAGATCCAGAATATACACGGATAAATGCTAATTTACCTACGAAAGGATCCGCCATAATCTTAAATGCCAATGCAGCGAATGGTTCATCATCGGATGATTTCTTTGTAATTTCATTTCCTTCCATATCCGTACCTTTGATATCCGGTACATCAATTGGAGAAGGCATATATTCGATGACTGCATCCAGAAGTTTTTGAACGCCCTTATTCTTGTATGCGGAACCGCATAGAACAGGGATAATCTCACCACTGATGGTAGCCTTTCTTAAAGCAACTTTTAATTCTGCCTCAGAAGGTTCTTCACCCTCTAAGAACTTCTCAATTAAATCATCATCTGTTTCGCAGATGGATTCAATCATTTTTTCTCTATATTCATCTGCAAGATCCTTCATATCATCTGGAACTTCTTTGATTTCAATGTCGGTACCCTTATCATCCAGATAATAGTAAGCCTTCATTTCAAACAAATCGATCAGTCCCACGAAGGTATCTTCTTTACCGATCGGTAATTGCAAAGCAACCGGGTTCTTACCCAATCGTTCTGTAATCATACGTATAACGTTGAAAAAGTCTGCACCAGAAATGTCCATCTTATTAACGAATGCCATTCTTGGTACATTATATTTGTCAGCTTGACGCCAAACCGTCTCAGACTGCGGCTCTACACCGCCTTTTGCACAGAATACACCGACCGCACCGTCAAGCACACGCAGAGAACGCTCAACCTCAACGGTAAAGTCTACGTGTCCCGGAGTATCGATAATATTAATACGATGCTCTAAGGCACCGGGCATCTTCTTATGCTCTAATTCCTGAGTCCAATGGCATGTTGTAGCCGCTGATGTAATGGTAATACCTCTTTCCTGCTCCTGTTCCATCCAGTCCATGGTAGCAGTACCTTCGTGAGTATTACCAATTTTGTAGTTAACACCGGTATAAAATAAGATACGTTCTGTAAGTGTAGTCTTACCCGCATCGATATGAGCCATTATGCCGATATTTCTAGTCCTCTCTAACGGATATTCTCTTCCTGCCAAGGATAACTCCTCCTTAAATAGTGACAAAGAATGATGTGATATCAATCTCTATAAACTTAGTTCCAATGGTGGAAACATCATATGGTAATGATATCTCTTACCATCTGTAATGAGCAAATGCCTTATTAGACTCTGCCATCTTATGCATATCTTCTTTTCTCTTAACTGCTGCACCCGTATTGTTTGCAGCATCCATAATTTCATTCGCAAGTCTCTCCTGCATCGTCTTTTCTCCTCTTTTACGTGAGAACATGGTTAACCAACGCAGTGCAAGAGTTTGTCTTCTCTCCGGTCTGACTTCGATCGGCACCTGATAAGTTGCACCACCGATACGTCTTGCTTTTACTTCTAATACCGTCATAATATTATTCATTGCTTCTTCGAATACCTCTACGGCATCCTTACCGGTCTTTTCAGCAACTTTTTCAAAAGCTCCGTATACGATCTTCTGAGCAGCGCCCTTCTTACCGTCTAACATAATGTTATTAATAAGCTTTGTGACAACCTTATTGTTGTACAACGGATCTGCCAATATATCTCTCTTCTGTATATGTCCTTTTCTTGGCACGTTTCTTCCCTCCTTAATAATTCTTAGCGAAAATATTCATCCGCTAGTCAATTAATTCTACGGTACTCACAAATTACTTCCTTGTGTTCGTGCTCAGCTTAACTTCACTTTCCAATCGCCTGTAACCACAGAAATACAAATCAAACGGAAACAAAAAATTAATCCGGCACTCAACTAATCAATTCGTAATAGAACAAGTGAAATGGCTTTCGCCAATTCATCTTGTATGATCTGTAGTATTACTTCTTAGCGTCTTTTGGTTTCTTAGCACCGTACTTGGAACGTGCCTGTCTTCTCTTAGCAACGCCTGCGGTATCCAAAGTACCTCTTATGATATGGTATCTGGTACCAGGTAAGTCCTTGACCCTTCCACCTCTGATCAGGACAACGCTATGCTCCTGAAGGTTGTGACCTTCTCCCGGGATATAGCTTGTTACTTCGATTCCATTGGACAAACGAACTCTGGCAATCTTACGAAGTGCTGAGTTAGGTTTCTTAGGGGTAGCTGTTCTAACCGCTGTACAAACACCTCTCTTTTGAGGAGAAGAAACATCGGTCGTTCTCTTGTTTAAGGAGTTAAATCCTTTCTGCAGAGCAGGTGAATTGGACTTATACTCTACCGTCTTTCTACCTTTTCTTACTAACTGATTAAATGTTGGCATTAATTTTTCACCTCCTGAATGTAATTCAAAACGAATTCTGTGGTTTTTCTGCGTTTTTGGATGTATCTATTAACATCAACAAATTTCGCATTATAATAGTTGCATGTAGAAATTTACACGCTAAATGATTATACGTTTAAATGGATGAATTGTCAAGGTTTTTTTATCCACCCGCATTATTATTTGCAATTATGCATTTTTCATGAATAAACGCTCTTATAATTTGATCTATTTTTGCTTATCCGAATAATTTCTACAAAATTCGATTTCTTTTTTACTATTTAATTCCTTTCTCTTCTATGATATAATAGCAGTTAGTGTTTTTATATCCTAGGATGGAGGAACCAAAATGAACGAACAGCCCAACTATGAGGTGTTAGAAGAAAAGTTCCGTGAGTTTTTCGTCAGCGCGAAGAACCAAAAAGGTATTGTTAAGCTGCAAGATGTCAATACTTTAATTAACGAACTGAATTTGGACAATCATCAAATCGATAAAATATATGAGAAGCTGGAAGCAAATAATATTGTTATACTTGACTCCGGTGAGGAAGAGGAACCTGATGAGGTCCTTCTTCTTGAAATAGAAGAGGACGACGATGATATCGAGGATGAGGAAAAGAAGACGAAAACCAGCTATGCTCCCTCCGCCTCCGGTTCTGACGATCCGGTACACCTCTATTTGAAAGAAATCGGTAATTACCCGCTTCTTACTACCGAGGATGAAATCGAGCTGTCAAAACGGATTGAGCAGGGAGATGAGGAAGCCAAAAATATACTTGCAGAATCGAATCTGCGCCTTGTGGTAAGTATTGCAAAACGTTATGTTGGACGAGGTTTGTCCTTTCTGGATCTGATACAGGAAGGTAATCTGGGGCTCATTAAGGCGGTTGAAAAATTTGATTATACCAAAGGCTTCAAATTCAGTACCTATGCGACCTGGTGGATTAGGCAGGCAATTACAAGATCGATCGCAGACCAATCAAGAACGATAAGAATCCCGGTACATATGTCAGAAATTATAAACCGTACCTATCGCGTCTCGAGAAATCTGCTTCAGATACTGGGAAGAGAGCCAACCGAGCAGGAGCTCGCTGATGAATTAAAGCTTCCCATAGAAAAAGTACGTGAGGTATTAAAGGTATCCGCCGATCCGGTTTCCTTAGATACTCCCATCGGGGAGGAGGATGACAGCCATCTCGGTGATTTTATACGGGATGAAACGGTTATGGGACCAGAAGAGGCTGCCTCCTACGCAATCTTAAAGGATCAGATAACAAAGCTTTTAGATACTCTGACCGAACGGGAGCAGCGCGTATTAATCCTGCGGTTTGGTTTACAGGATGGTAGAAGCAGAACCTTAGAGGAAGTCGGCAAGGAGTTTAATGTAACCAGGGAGCGGATCCGCCAGATTGAAGCGAAGGCTTTACGAAAGCTCCGGCATCCCAGCCGCGCAAAGCTGCTCAAGGGATATGAGGTTTTATAAAAATTAATTTATGACGGAAAAGCAAGCGCAGAAATGAGGAAAACTCTATGAAACGAATTATTTTAATGGTAATACGAAGTATCTTTCTATTACCCTATTGGTTGTTTCGCATCTTCCGGCTCTGTAATATAGAAAAATATGATGCCAAAACCAGATATGATTTTCTGCATAAAATCACGCCGATCGTGATACGGCGGGGCAGAATTCAAATCGAGTGTACCGGACTGGAAAACTTACCGAAAGAAAATGGATATATTATGTTTCCAAATCACCAGGGTTTATTTGATGCCCTGGCATTTCTGCAAACACATGAGCGACCTTTTGTAACGGTTATGAAGAAAGAAACAAAAAATGTCTTCCTATTAAAACAGGTGATACAAATACTGCAGGCGGAAGTTATTGACCGGGAGGATATCCGGCAGTCCATGCAGGTGATTATGAATATGACCCGCAGGGTCAAGACCGGCGAAAACTTTCTGATATTCCCGGAAGGAACCCGTTCTCGTAAGGGGAACGAGCTTCTGGAATTTAAGGGCGGAAGCTTTAAAAGTGCCATGAACGCAAAATGCCCGATTGTACCGGTTGCTCTCATCGACTCCTTCAAAGCGTTTGATACCCATTCCATTAAGAAACTAAAAGTTCAGATACATTATTTAGAGCCTCTGTATTACGAGGATTATAAGGGTAGAAAGTCAACCGAAATTGCTTCCTATGTTTCCTCACTGATTCAAGACAAAATCAAAGAAAAAACCAGATAAAACCGCTGGAAGGCTGTTTTTCTTCTAACGGTTTCTTTTTTTGAAAATTATTCATGTAAAAACTGATATTAGAACAGCTTCATTTGCCTGGGGATTCCATTTTCATATTGGATTTTTGTTTCTCCCTGGATCAACGGTTTTAGATATTCAATCATGTCTTTTGTAACATCATGGCCATCCTCGGTGATCCAATCAAGTGGTACTTTCTTTTCCTTGTTTGCAACCTCTTCTACCGGTACCGAGATAAATTCGATCCGGTAAGGGTTATTACTTAGCCTCTTAATAGCAGACATCCTGCCGGTTTCTCCGGTCAATGCACAGTACAGTGCTTTCTGTCCCAGAAGAAGGGACTCTGTCACATCGGTTTCGCTGGCAATATGAGCCGATGCTCTCTGCATCAGATTTAACTCTATGGAACGTACCTTACAGCCGATCTCTTTTCGAATCAACTGCTCCAAGGTACGTACCGCTCCGGCAATATACTTATGTCCAAAATTATCCGTTTCTCCGGAAGACAGCTGATCCGATATATAGTTTCCGTTCCTGTCCTTAATTCCCTCACTGACCGCTATCAGGACATTGGGTTTTTGCTTCAACTTCTCTCTTACATCGCTAAGAAAGCCTGCATAATCAAATGTCCTCTCACAAAGGTAGATCAGATCCGGACCGGTACCTCCGTTGGTCCGGGCCGATGCCGATGAAGCAGTAAGCCATCCGGCATTCCTTCCCATGATTTCTACAATGGTAACCGCCGGTATATTATAGGAGGCAGTATCACTTTCCAATTCCGCCATCGTTGTTGCGATATATTTAGCCGCAGAACCAAATCCGGGGCTATGATCCGTCAGATTAAGGTCGTTATCTATTGTTTTCGGGGCACCGATAATACTAAAGTTATAATGCTTATTTTTACAATAGTCCGAAAGTTTATTAACGGTATCCATAGAATCATTACCGCCAATATAGATAAAATATGAAATCTCATATTTGTAAAACGCTTCTACAATCTTCCGATAAGGCTCCTCGTCTTTACGCCAATCCTCTAGTTTGTATCTGCAAGTTCCCAGAGCAGAGGAAGGTGTGTACGTAAGGGTATCCAAAGCAAATGTATCCTCTACAAACTTATTTAACTTCATTACATTATCTTTTAATACTCCTTCAATTCCATTTTTTGCTCCGTAAATTATGTCAACTTTATTGCTTGTCCGTACACCCCGTATTACACCGGCGAGTGTAGCATTAATCACAGCGGTTGGTCCACCGGACTGTGCTACCAGTAAATTATTCATTAGCGTCCTCCTGATATGAATATATTATCCCTAATTTGCGGTTTACATTCTAACATGCAGGACAATACACCGTCAAGGGAACTGAAATATGATATACTCATTAAACTAAACAGGCTCTTGCAAATTTCACAAAAGCCCGTCCACATTTCCCTATTAATTTCCACATTCAATACTTATTTCATTAAATTTGTTTAGAACATCTTCCATCTTCAGCTCTTTTTTTGTTTCTTCCGACGCATCAAAAATAACATCGCCCTGGTGCATCATAATTAACCGGTTGCCATATTCTACTGCGTAGCGAAGATTATGCGTAACCATAATGGTAGTAAGATGCTTCTCCTTAACGATCTGATCCGTCAGCTCCATGATTAGCTCTGCGGTCTTCGGATCCAGTGCCGCCGTATGTTCATCCAATATTAAAAACTCGATTGGAGTCATCGTTACCATAAGCAGCGCCATTGCCTGCCTCTGCCCACCGGATAGGGAACCTACCGGCACCTCCAATTTATCTTCCAATCCAAGGCCAAGCGTTCTTAAGCTTTCCCGATAGGCTTCCATTCTCATCCTATTGGTTCCCTTACCAAGGTTAAAAGCCTTCCCTTTATTATCTGCAAGGGACATATTTTGCAAAATGGTCAAGTTCGGACAGGTTCCCATCGCAGGATTTTGATAAACCCTGCCGATCCTTTGCTGCCGGCGGAATTCCGGCATATTCGTAATCTCCGTATCGTTGATCGCAATGCTTCCCTTATCGATCGGGATGCTGCCGCATATAATATTGAGCATTGAGGTCTTCCCCGAGCCATTGCTCCCGACTACGGATACAAAATCCTCTTTCTGTATCGATAGATTAAAATCATTAAACAGGCACATTTCATTTACGGTGCCAGGGTTATAATATTTTGAAATTCCTTTCAGCTCAAGCATTTCCCTTCGCCCTCCTTTTCCGGTCATTGCTGGCAACCAGGATGATAAAAAATAATACGGCTGTGATTAGCTTTAAATCAGAAGTTTCCAGACCATAGCGAATCGCGATTGCCACACATATCTTATAGATAATGGAGCCCAAAACAACCGCAGTGGTAGTTTTCAGAAAGGAAACTCTTTTAAATAAATTAATTCCTATGACAACGCTTGCCAGACCCATGACCATGGTTCCGGTTCCCGAGTATATATTAAAGAACCCGCTCTTTTGTGCATATACACCACCGGACAAGGCAACGAAGGCATTTGCAATTGCAAGCCCGATTATCTTGATAATGCCTTTATCCTTCGCCAGTGACGTTACGACCATCTCATTATCGCCTACCGCCTGGAGAAGATAACCGGATTTTGTTTTCAGGTACAAATCCAGCAGCACCTTCATAAGGATTACAATAAGAAGCAATACCGCCGATATCAGATAGGGCTGGACCACCTCGGGCATTTTATTTAAAAACGAATTATTAAAAATTGTTTTCTTTGTAAAAATCGGGACATCTGCTTTCCCTCCGGTGATTCGAAGATTAATCGAATATAACGCTGTCATCATAATGATACCGGCAAGGAGATCCCGGACCTTGAATTTTACATGAATAATTCCGGTCAGCATTCCGGCAAACGCTCCGATTACAAAGGAGATCAGCAGCGTGAGTACCGGGGAAACTCCTTTCGTTATTAGGACGGCTGTGATCGCAGCGCCGAGTGGAAACGTTCCGTCCACCGAAAGATCTGGAAAATCAAGAATTTTGTAGGTAATGTATACCCCCAGTGCCATAACGGCATAAGCCAGACCTTCCTCCAATGCTCCTATAAATATGATCCATATGGTTGCTAACATACCTTACCTCCCATGCTCTTCTCTACTTATCCTTTGGTATAAGTATCCTTTGTCATCTTAAGATTGCTAAGAGTGTCATAAGTCATTATTAAGATTTTGATATGGATATATCCACCTATTCATGTTCATTGTCTTGATTGACTTATGACATTCAAATCATATTTCATCATGAATAGGATCTTACAGTTATTCATGGGTATCGTTTTTATATGGCTTATGATGCTCATACCTTTCTTAATAAATCTATCACTCTGCGATTGTATCAAACATTTCCTTTGCATTCTCTACCAGATCCTCCGGCAATGAAATACCCAGCTTATCAGCTGCTGCCGTATTCCCGTAAAAGGCAGCTTCCTCAATTACTTCAAAGTTGATCGCATCCGCTGATTTCTCACCGCTTAATACCTGGGCCGCAATTCTGCCGGTCTGCATTCCAAGAGCATAATAGTCCAGTCCCATGGAGGCAAGGCATCCAAGCTTTACCTGTTCAATTTCACTTCCGAATACCGGAATGTTCTTTTTGGCTGCCTTACTAAGAATAACCGGCAGGGCACTGACAACGGTATTATCTGTTAAGTTATTGACACAGTCTACTTTCTCCAGTAAATTGTCTGCTGCCAGAGAAATATCTGCAATCGTAGAAATACCGCTTTCTACAATTTCAAAACCGTATTCCGGAGCTGTTTCCTTATATTCTTTGATGGCAGATATAGAATTTGATTCACTGGTACTATACATGATACCGATGGTCTTCGCCTCCGGCAGGATCGCACGGATCATTTCCAGCTGCAACTCGATCGGAAGCTTATCACTGGTACCGGTCACATTGCCGCTCGGGGTCCGATCCGCATTCGCCAGCTGGGCTGCCACGGGGTCCGTTACTGCCGTAAAGATTACCGGGATATCGGTATCCTTTGCTGCTCCAAAAGCACTTTGTGCCATTGGTGTAGCAATTGCAGCAATTAAATCCACCTTCTTAGCGATGAAGTTATTGGCGATCTGATTGGCATTGCTTCCATCCGCAAGCGCATTTTCCATATAAACCGTAAGATTATCCCCCTCTACATACCCCTCCTCGGCTAATCCTGCCAGAAAACCTTCCCTGCAGTTATCTAGGGAACCATGCTCTGCAAACTGGCCGATCCCGATCGCTGCCGGTTTCTTCTGCCCGCTCTCTGCATTTGTATTTTCTGCCCCCTGCGCTTCCGGCGTCTGCTTTACGACACTACCACTGTCTGCTTCCTTTGTACCGCATGCAGTCAGAACACTGATTGTAAAGGTTAAAACAAACATTGATAAAGCTAACTTTTTCATTCTCTCTCCTCATTTCTTCGCGGTTTTTCCGCATCCTATTTTATTTATCCATCAGCAGGTTCCGTTTACTTTTTACCGTTTGGGTTACCTCAATTTTCGTGGTTTTTTATTCGTTTCTTACGTCTATTCATAAAATTTAGCAACAAAAAAAGCCCCAAGTATAAATATACTTGAGACGAATAAAATCCGCGGTACCACTCAAATTGACTAAGTCCACTCTTTCATATACTAACATATATGCCATGCAAATAACGGTTATGGTTTCCGTCAACGCCTACTATAAAGTTCGGGTTGCCCTCGAAAGCCCATTCAGCTAAAATCTACATATCGCATCCCACCACCTGCGACTCTCTGTCATGTCGGATCAAAGCTTACTCTTCTTTCTCAACGGTTTCGCTTATTGATGAGTCCATCATAATACGTTGCTTTTCATTTGTCAATCACTAATTTTATTATTTAATACATTTTAAGCCTGTTAGTAAATTTACTTATTGCTTTAACCTTTTTTAGCTTATTAATTGAATTTATTTATTTCAATAGCCTTTTATAAGGCTTGTGATATTGAATCTATTTATTTCAATAACCTCTTATGAAAGCCGGTTAATTGAATTTACTGATTTTTTTTGAAGCCCTGAAGGTTATGGAAAAAACCTCAGGGCTGTTATTCTGGGACAACTTATTGTTTCGCAAAATCACTCTTAAAAGATGGATTAAATGCATAGAAGTTCCTGCAGTCAAGATCATCTTGAATCATCCTTAAGGCTTCCCCGAATCTCTGGAAGTGAACAATTTCTCTCACTCTTAAGAATTTAATCGGTTCACAAACCTCTTGATCATTTACCAGACGAAGGATATTGTCATACGTAGTTCTGGCTTTCTGTTCCGCTGCCATATCTTCTACGAGGTCGGTAATGGGATCCCCTTTGCTCTGGAAGAAAGTAGAGGTAAACGGAATTCCGCCGGCGGACTGCGGCCAGAGACCTAAAGTATGGTCCACATAATATTTTTCAAATCCGCCATCAATAATCTGCTGCGGTGTCAGATCTCTTGTCAGTTGGTGAACGATAGCGCACACAATCTCCATGTGGGCCATTTCTTCGGTGCCGATATCCGTTAAAAGTCCGGCAACCTTAGGGTTGCTCATCGTATAGCGCTGCGACAGATAGCGCTGTGAAGCTGCCAATTCGCCGTCAGGGCCTCCGAATTGGCTCATGATAACCTGCGCCAGTCTCGGGTTACACTGTGTTATATTTACCGGGTATTGTAATCTCTTTTCATAACTCCACATACACTAGCACCTTCCTTCCCAAGGCCATGGTCCTTCAGCCCAAGTCCATCTGTCTTCCACATTTACATCATACATGTTAATCGGCCCGTAGCATTTGGTATATTCCTTTACTGCTTCATTTCGAACTCTTTCGACCTTTCTCCAGTAGTCCAGAGCTTCCTGATCTCTTGGATGTGTATCCAAAAATAGTCTCAGATCATCCAAGACAAAGCTCGTTGCCATAATGCAGGCAAAAAGTTTATCTCTATTCATAGCCTCCATTCTATTTACAGCTCCTTCCCAGAAAATCTAAATCAAGATCTTTGAAAATGGTTCCACGGTCAAATGCCTGATATTCACTTTCATACAGATTTTCAAAGCGCTGCCAAGGAACATAACACATCCCGAGCGGATACTTTTCAAAGCCACTTTCTCTGTCATCCATCCTTTTTTCACAGTAATTATCCGGTGATCCACACTTTGTGTCCCTGCAAGTAGAATCATTTGGTCTATACGGAGAAACATTTTTATTACCGGGTCCGTAATAATTTCCACGATACATCCGTCTATCCATTTATAACTCTCTCCTTTCACTTCATTCAAGAGCAACAGTAGGGTGTTTGTTGTTCTATATATTTTATGAGATACGGACAATTCTGTGCCTGTTTCGATGTTACATAAAATGGGTAATAATTAATTTTTTTGTAGAAATTCTTGTTTTATTCCTCTACTAATGATTGACAAGGAAACTATAATCATTTAATATTTAAACAGTATCAAAGTACGATAATCCAGCTTATTTGTATGACATCTGCTCATATAATAATTATTATAGATGTTCGCTATTGCAAGTAACCTTCAAAAAACCGTTTCAGAATAAGCTTTCTTTGTAATTGTTAACGACTGGTTCTTGCAGCAAGGGAGAGAATTCGACATGTACCATTTTATTATTAATCCAAAATCAAGTTCCGGCAAAGGGATCCGCTATTGGCAGACAGTGCAAGGTGAATTGGATAAACGAAATATCCCTTACACTGCATCCTTTACCCGCTATGAAAAGCACGCAACCGAGATTGCAAAAGAGATCTGCAGTAAATTTAGCGGCATTAAAAACATCATCATTTTAGGTGGTGATGGAACTGTGAATGAAGCAATCAACGGTATTACAAATTATAAGGAAGTCTTATTAGGATATATCCCTTCCGGTTCCAGCAACGATCTGGCAAGAAGCTTGAAAATATCCCGGGATCCTATGAAGGCTCTGGAAAGTATATTGGCACCGGTCCGTTTTCAATATTTAGACCACGGACGAGTAGAATTTCCCGATCTTGACATTGCTCCCAGGAAGTTTGCATGCTCCAGCGGGATCGGATACGATGCCAATGTATGCTATGAGGTATCCACTTCTCCTTTGAAAAAAAAGTTTAACCGTTTTCGCGCAGGTAAATTTATATATTTTGCAATTACGATTAAGCAGCTGCTCACAATAAAGCCTGCAGACGGTACGATTATTGTGGATGGAATCAAAAAGGACACCTATCACAAAATTCTCCTAGTGTCCAATATGATACATACTTATGAGGGCGGCGGTCTTCCGATGGCGCCGCATGCAGATCCGACGGATGGTAAGCTCAGCATCTGCCTCGTGCACGGTCTAAACAAATTTAGAATTATGTTAATATTACCTACCTTGCTTTTCGGAAAGCACATTTATTTTAAAGGCGTAGATATTTTTAATTGCTCAACCATTGAGATTATAACGGACCATGATTTAGCTGTTCATACGGACGGTGAGATACCAGCCCTATGTTCCCACATCAAGGTTAGCGTTATTCCTGAGAAAATACGAATGATTTTATAAAGAAAGCAGGTGTTCCCGGTGCAAAGACGTTCCAATATTCAGATGTCTTCCCTAATTGTATTGTTAAGCATTCTTACTATCCTGATTGAACTATCGGCTTATTACTTTTTTGCATCCCCTTATCCAGTCTTGGGAATTGCAAGCTTTGTTTCCATCCTCTGCTGCCATATACTTTTAGAGAAGTCAACTACCTATGAATCTTGTTTTACCTATACCTTACTAACCGTATTTATCATTCTAACGGTAACGATATTAACCTATTTCAGCGCAGATCGCACCTCTTTCATTTCCTATTCCCATCTGCTCCATGCAATCCTTGCACTGAACTGGCTTGTTCCATCCATTCACTGCTTTCTTCGTTATATGACCGGCTACGGAACCAGGATAAATCAGTACCCTGCCTTTTACCGAAGCAATAGTATTATTTTTATTCTGTTTTATCTTGGCATTCTGATCTATGGTTCCTTTGCAGAAGATGCCTTTCCCTGGGCATACCGGGCTGTCATGTGGTCGAATACCGCTAATTATACGCCATTTTTAGTACTTGCAAGACAGATTGAGGATTATCTGTACCGAATCATTCCGCTCCGTGATATCTTTGTCTATTTGGGGGTACGTATTCTAATTTTTGCCCCCTATGGATACTATGTCACCCTGCTTACAAGGAAAAACTCCCGCTTACTGAAGCACCTGCTTTTCCTTTTATTGCCCCTGCTTATCGAGGTTTTCCAGTATTTTCTATTTACTGCAAGGTGTGATATTGATGATTTTATCTATGGTTTCCTTGGGGGGCTTCTCGGTTCCCTGCTTTTCTACCTTACCGATCGGATCTTCCATTCAATTTCAGGGAGAACTTTTTTAGAGAGGGAACGTACCTACGGTTCCACCCGATATCTTTATTTCTAAGTAAAATTGATTTGAGTGTGTCAAAAGCCTTCTTAACAAATCGTCTTCATCAATTTGCACAAATCAAAGAAAAACCAAGTAATTTGAAACGTATTTTGATGAGCAACTGTTTTAAGTCTTATGTACCCTTACGTACTTCAATCCAAGTATTGCGTTTTTTGCAATGCTTTGCGCTGCGTTTTATGCAGCACTTTGGAAGCAATGTGTTGCGAATGAAATATGTTTCAAATTATTTATCAATACATAAATTGCTCAAATTAATGAAGTTAATTTTATAAACCAGCTTTTGACACTCATATCAGCAAATTTCATTCTTCCATCCAGAATTTCTTTAATGTTGTCCGCATCGTTTTGCGGTTTACAATAACATTAGGGAACCATTCCCTGGGAAACAGCCTCGAATATTGATTTTTTGTAAATCTATCATCCAGCAGCAAGATGGCTCCTCGGTCTTCCTTCGTTCGTATTACCCTTCCCGCTGATTGCAAAACCTTATTCATGCCCTGATATAGGTAGGCATATTCAAATCCCATACGGTTTCTTTCATCAAAATATCCCCGGAACAATTCTCTCTCATTACATACCATAGGTAAGCCTGTCCCAACAATAACCGCACCGATGAGACGACTGCTTTTCAAGTCGATTCCCTCGCTGAAAATTCCTCCCAGAACACAGAATGCGATCCTACTTTTTTGCGGATTGGGAACGAACTCTTCCAGAAACATCTCCCGGTCCTCTTCGGTCATATTGCTACTCTGCACTACCAGCCCTTCCAGCTCGTTCTCTAAGATTTCTGCGATCTGACCAAGCATCTGATAGGAAGGGAAGAAAACCATATAATTACCAACTTTTGCACCGGTAAATTCCTTAATATAGTCTGCAATTTTACGATATTCTCCTTCCGTTCTCCGCGTGTATTTTGTGCTTACATCATCTGCTATCATAATCTGCCGATTCTCCGGAAGAAAGGAGGTAGGCGCATAAATTGCATAATCCTCCTCTTTCCCGCCCAGCTGCTCCTTATAGTAGCGGATCGGGAGGAAGGTAGCGGAAAACAGCACGGAACTTCTTCCTCTTTCCATACATTGGTACAGATTAATCGAGGGATCCATGCATTGAAGCTTAATACGAAAGCCGCCGCCGTCCTCATAATCCGTATAAATGGTGTAATGATCATCATGGATTTCATACATATTGATAAAATGCCGTATATCCATATAAAGCCGGAGGATTTCCTCCTTTCCTTCCAGAACATGGTTCTCCTGCAGAAAGGTTTCATATTCCGTCATCAGGCGCATCAAATGCATATAGAAGCCATCCACATTATCCAGAACCTCAAATTCGTCGCATTCTCTTTTCATCTTCAAAAGATCATGATTGCAAAGCTCCAACTGCTTCGTAAGTGCATGGCTTCTCTCTTTAATCAGCTTTTTCACCTCAAGAAAAGGATCCTTATAAAGTACGGCACTATACATTTCCCTGGCACGGTCAACCAGATTATGACCTTCATCGATCAAAAAAATATAATCATTCGTCTTCTCATTCTGAAAGAATCTACGTAAATAAACATTGGGATCAAAAACATAATTATAGTCACAGATTATAGCATCTGCCCAAAGAGTAACATCCAGGCACATTTCAAACGGGCAGACACAATGCTTTACGGCATATAAATTGATCAGATCTCTGGTAATCTCATTTTCATTTGTCAATAGATCATAGACCGCATCATTTACCCGGTCAAAGTATCCCTTCGCCCTTTCACAAGCGCCCGGGTTACAATCCGGTTTATCCAGAATGCAGATCTTCTCCTTCGCGGTAATGGTCACAACCTTCATAGAAGCGCCCATTTCATGAAGGATACGAAACGTATCCTCCGCCACCGTACGGGTGATCGTCTTCGCTGTTAGATAAAAAATCTTCTCTGCAAGCTTCTCCCCCATTGCCTTTACGGAAGGGAAAATAGTTGCGATCGTTTTCCCGACTCCGGTCGGAGCTTCGATAAACAATTTTTTCTTTCGGAGGATGGTCTTATATACCCCGGTTACCAAATCCTTCTGACCTTCGCGGTAAGGAAAAGGGAAATCCAAAGCCTTAATCGAAGCGTCTCTACGATTGTTCCACTTGATCTGCCAGACAGCCCATTTTCCATATTCTTCGATCAAATTCTGAAACCATTCCGTTAGCTCATGAAAGGATAAGGTCTCTTCAAAATAACGGAGATGCTCCGTTTCCAGATTGCAATAAGTCAGGCGGACGCCGATGCGCGGATGATCGTATTTTGCGGCATAGATATAGGCATAGCACATTGCCTGCGCCCGGTGAACACCGATGGGCTCCTTTAGCTGGGACAATTCCATATAGACACCCTTAATCTCATCAATAATAATCTCCGGAGGCATGTCCTCTTTTTCATCAAGCAAAAAAGAAGAGAAATCATTCTCCGTATTATTATTCGTTATAATCCCATCCGCCCTGCCTTCTACGGTAAGAGAAAAGGTGATGTCGTCCCTTGTCACCGGAACCGTAATGCTTAGCGGCACCTCCGCGCTGTAGTTCGAACCCATTTGCTTTTGGAGCTTTCGATGCATTCTACTGCCCGCCTGCATTGCATCTGCTTCATTTCCACTTCTTGTATTATCAAGATCTCCGCTGCGTAAAATAAATTCAACCAGATTACGGACGGAAATTTTGATTTCTTTTATATCATCCTGCATCTTATAATCATACCTTTCGCTAAAGTCTACAAGCTCTATAGGTTGCTGCAAAGCAATGTAAATACTGCAATGCAGCCCCTTTTTGCAGAGCACCTTTATTTATACAGAAAGCCTTAGCATTCCTCGTGTTATCACGGAAAATGTTAAGGCTTCCTGAAATTGCTGCTTGAACACTTCTTTTATTATAGCATATTACGATTACTCCTGACGCCCGGATTATCTTTTTGATTGCAAGCTCGGGTAAACACTCAGGCAAACTGCTGTTCCCTAATATTTAGCTTCGCAGATTAGAGCTCGATAACTTCGTTATCTCACTTACGTTACACTTATCCATCCTCGCATGAATGCTTATTCAAGCAAACTTGATAATCACTCATGCTCGTCTGGACTAATCTGCTTATCGTGGATAGTAATCATCTTCTTCATCATACATACCGTCTAAATAATTCTTTGTCCAATCTTTCTTTGGCGATTTTTTTGATTTCATCTGAGGATGTCTTATTTTCTCATACTCCTCTTCATCGTTCCTGTTCTTTTTACGTATTGCTTTCTTTTCCCGCTCAAGCCGCCTTAAGGTCTCTAATTTATCCGGCTGCTGTTCTTTCTCTTTGCTTTGGTAATTCTTTGCCTTATCCGCCGCTTTGTGTCCTTTTGCTCCTCGGTTCTCAGGCTCTTCATCCTTATCATAATTCTTGGGAAAAGAATAAGATGACCGGTCATTCGTTTTAAAATTATTATATCTAGAGGTATTATTGGGTTTAAAATCGTTATTCCTGCGTTGGGAATTGCTATCCTTGAAGTTATATTTATTTCCTCTTGGATTATTAACCGCTCCTCCTCTACTATTTTTCTGGCTTTTTACATCACGATTCATTTGACTTCCGGTTCTGCTCTCATTTGCATTGGTTGTAGCCACCAAAATGTACCCCTCTCTACGCAATATCCTTGCAGAATATGCTATTTTAACATAGTTTCTACGTATTTTATTTTATGCTATTTTTATATAAAGTCAATATATTTTGGAAAAATAAATTCTAAATAATTCTATATTATATCTTGCATTTTTTACCTCAATCTGGTACATTCTACTTGTATCCTCTATAGCTTTTTTCTTAAGGCTATAAGTTTAAAATTAAAAAGTGAGGTAGTATTATGAGCGAACACAAACACACCGATGATTGCGGATGTGGACATGATCATGAACATGATTATATCACTTTATCCCTGGATGATGGTACAGAGTTAAATTGTATTGTTCTTGATATTTTTACAGTAGACGGCAAGGATTATATTGCTCTTCAACCGGAAGAGGGAGAAGAGGACGATGATAATGTATTCTTATATCGTTTTATTGATCATGATGATGATGAACCCGAACTTCTGAACATCGAGGATGACGATGAATTCGAAGCTGTTGCCGATGCTTTTGAAGAAATGCTTGATGAATTAGAATACGACGATATGCTTGATGATGATTTTGAAGAAACAGAAGAAGACGAATAATTTATTCAAATGATATACTGCTCTGGCAGATGCCCTTTATCTCCGGAGCAGTTTTTACGCTCTCTAGTTTACTTTTGACAATCTTTGCTTTTATCAATCTTAGCTTTTCTAGCTCTTTATTTAAGATTATTCTTGCTGCTCATTTTTTCTGCTTATTCTTGCTGACTTTTTTATCCCCGCCTTCCACTTTTATTTCATCAATAAATCTTGAGTGCTCCATTACTTTATTATACCTTTCCTTCGTGCTTAAAATATACAGACCATTTTTCGCCCGGGTCATGGCAACATAGAACAAGCGCCGTTCCTCTTCGATATCCAGAGGAAGTACTGCCTTCTTATGGGGTGTAATTCCTTCATTTGCATCGACAATAAACACTACGCCAAATTCCAGTCCTTTCGAGCTGTGCATTGTAGCAATGGTGACACTGTCTGTATTTTTCTCCCGGCTTTCTACCGCCTGCCGCTTTAATTCTTCTTTGTATTCCTCCATATAGGAAAACCACTCGGCATAGGTCTTAAATTCCTTTGCATTCTCCTGGAGTTCATCTAGAATATCCAGCAGCTCATCCATTTTGATTCTGCGCATTTCTGCATATTCCTTAAGATATTCCTCATAGCCAATCCCTTTTCGAATATAATTAATTGCCGCATAGGGGCTCATATCTGCAAGAAGTGCCAAATCATACTCAAGCTGATCCAGCCGCTCCAGCATCCAGTTTTTATCTTCATAATAATCCCGTATGAAATCAAAATTAACCTCGGAAGTATCGAAGCATTCCCTGCTGATATACCGTTTTGGCCGGTTGATAACGCGAAGGTAATGACCGCGTTCATTGCTTCCCATCGCGATTTTAATATAGGTAATGAGATCAACTGCGATCCAATGCTCATAAATATTCGGAAGACTATCCCGCATGCGAAATGGAATATTATATTCCATCAGCTTATGTAGCAGCGCTCCCGATCCCATATTGGTGCGAACCAGGATTGCCATCTCAGAAAAATGAACACCCTTCTTATGCAGGGTAAGGATTTCACCAGCTAACATCTGATTTTCTTCCTTCAGGGTCTTAAAATCACGTATCACAATCTCTCTGCCAGTCCCCCGCACCGCACTCACATTCTTATTATATCGTTTCTCATTATGGCGGATCAGCCGATTCGCTGTTTCGACAATCTGAGAGGTAGACCGATAATTCTTATCCAGTACAATTTTCTTACTCTGCGGATAATCCTCGGGGAATTTCAGCATAATCTCCGGCTTTGCTCCTCGAAAACGATAAATAGATTGGTCATCATCCCCGACAATAAACATATTATTCTGTGGGGCTGCCAGCATCCGGATAATATCGTATTGTATCTTATTAATATCCTGAAATTCATCAATCAATATGTATTGAAATTTATTCTGCCAAAGTTTTAAAATATCCGGACGCTCGGATAATAATTGATAGCAGTATACCAGCATATCATCAAAATCAATCAGCCTTGCATGTCTTAGCCGGCTATTATAGGCATCATAAAGCTTACGAAATATCTCATCTGCACAATGAATGGAATAGTAATTGGACAGGTCGATATTGCTGCCCTTTACAAGACTTATTTCAGACAGCAGATCGGCTGCCAGATCCTTTTCATCCTCATTCTCCAGATGAAGGCGATGCATAATTTCTTTTATGATTCTTACTCTGTCTTCCTCCCTGGCGATATTCTTTGCGTTAAAGTGGTAAGCATACTTTAGAATCGTAAAAAACACCGCATGAAAGGTTCCGAAGCTCACCCCCGTCCGGTTCTGTCCCATTCGCTTTAGAAAGCGGTATTTCATTTCCCTTGCCGCTGCTTTGGTAAAGGTGATAACAAGAATTTGATTCTCCGGTACCTGATAATTCTGTATTAAATTTCTAGTGCGCTCGGTAATAACAAAGGTCTTCCCCGATCCGGGTCCTGCCAGTACCATCATCGGGCCGTCCTTATGCTGCACCGCCTGCTGCTGTGCCTGATTTATCTGCATTATTTAACCTCATTTCTTCCTAACAATAACTGGTTCCCAAAAAGGACAGATTCTCACCTGTATCATTCCTCTGAAATAAATTTAGTGGTTTTAGAAAACAGATATTACAAGAATAGTGTACGGAAATTGCCTAACCCATCAAGCAATTTTGGAATATTCATAAAGGTGTTTTATAAATAAAGAGATGTGATAATTCATTTACTCCCAAAGTACTGCATCAAACATCGTGCAAAGCACTACCAAGACATAGTGCAAAGCACTACCAAGACATAGTGCTTGGAATGAAGTACGTAGCGGTACATAAAACCACAAAATACGTGGGTCTAAGTACCAACGACTTCAAACAGTTGCTCATCAAAATACGTTTCCTATTACTTCAGGATTTTCCTTGTTTTGTGGAAATGGAAGAAGCTGATTGTTAGAAAAGGCTTTTGACACTCCTATCTTTACTGAAACTTCGCATTTAAAAATATGCTCTTGCTTGATGAAATCAGTTTCGATGAACATATATACCATGAATACTATACTTTTATCCTAATTTCTGTGCCGTTTTTTGCGCATAATGGGGCTTAAGCTAACTGCTGATTCTATCAGGCAATAAGCACCCTAATTAACTGCGAAGTTTCATTTACCTTATATTCAATCTTAAAACATTCATATCTTTTATGAATTCATGTACTAATTCAACATGGCGCGTAAATCTATCAGCTCAGCTTATCGATTGCAATACGGATACGGCGTAAGCTTTCTTTTTTACCAATAATATTCATGATTTCATAAGCACCGCCCGGAGTCGATTGCTTGCCGGATACCGCAGTTCTTACTGGCCACAGTCCCTGTCCGTTTTTAATACCCTTTTCCTTAATGTAGGACATAATTAGGTTCTCGATACTGGCTTCCGAATAGTCCTCAAGAGCTTCAAACTCCGGCAGCAGATCTTTTAAGACAGCCAGAGAGCTTTCCGACGTTGTCTTCATCTTCTTATGCGTATACATAGCGATATCATAATCCGGAAGCTCTTCGAAAAAGTCTATCTTCTCTTTGATATCGAGGAAAGTCTCTATTCTGGATTGAATAAGTCCTGCTATCTTTCTTAGATCCAAATCCTTTGTTATTACTTCTTTCATATAAGGAAGTGCAAGATGATAGAATTCCTCATCCTCCATCATCTTAATATATTCCCCATTCATCCAGCGCAGCTTCTTCATATCAAATACTGCCGGGGATTTATTAATGTGATGATAATCAAATGCCGCAATCAATTCCTCCAGAGACATGATCTCCCGATTGTCCGGCGCACTCCATCCAAGTAATGCGACATAATTTACAATAGCCTCAGAAACAAAGCCCTGCGCAAGTAAATCCTCAAAGGAGGAATGGCCGCTTCGTTTACTTAGCTTTTTATGCTCTTCATTCGTGATCAGAGGAAGATGAATATAAATTGGTTCTTCCCATCCAAAGGCATCATATAATCTTGTATATTTCGGAGTAGAGGATAGATATTCATTTCCCCGGACTACATGCGTGATCTTCATTAGGTGGTCATCAACAACATTCGCGAAATTATACGTAGGATAACCGTCGGATTTAATAAGAATCATATCATCCAACTCTTCATTATCCACCGTAATATCTCCAAATATAACATCATGGAAGGTAGTCGTACCCTCCGTTGGTATATTCTGACGAATAACATAAGGAACGCCTGCTGCAAGTTTTTCTTCGATCTCTTCCTTGCTCAAATGAAGACAGTGCTTGTCATACTTGGTAATCTCTTTTGCCTCACCATCCTCCTCCTCAACGGAGCTGCCTACTTTTGTTTTAAGGCTTTCTAAACGTTCCTTATCGCAAAAGCAATAATATGCGTCACCTTTTTCAATCAATTTCTTCGCATATTCCAGATAAATTCCCTGTGCCTGACGCTCGCTTTGAATATAGGGGCCATAACCGGCATCCTTGTCCGGTCCTTCATCATGAATCAATCCGGTCCCCTGCATGGTACGGTATATAATTTCAAGGGCGCCTTCTACAAAACGTTCCTGGTCCGTATCTTCTATTCTTAAAATAAAGGTTCCGCCTTCATGCTTCGCTATCAAATATTCATATAAAGCGGTTCTTAAATTTCCTACATGCATTCTTCCCGTTGGACTCGGTGCAAATCTCGTTCTTACCTCACTCATGTTCCCTCTTCCTCTCATACCTGTCGTCAAATTAAACAAGAGGAATCGGCACTCCAATTCCCTTGTTATAAAAAATTTTATTAATTACTTCTTACTTTATTTATGATTAATAATAAATTTATTGTTTCCTACAAAGTTATATACAAGCAAAACGAATCGGTAATCCGTCGCTTGTCATGAAGCACTAGTACATACTACGAATCTTGTTTAAATCAAATGTTCCTGTCATCATTTCCTGGAAAATCGGATTACGAATCATGCTCGTAATAACAAATACCGCTACAATTAAATAAACGAGCAGAAAGATCAACGTTGCTCTCGACCAGTTTTTCTTACTAACCGGCGTATTGTTTGCAAATGCCCAGACAAATAGCATTACCAGTGGTATTACCCATCCGATGAATGGAATAAACAACGGTAAAAATAAAATCGCATACATACCTAGCCATTGCAGAAATGAAATAGGTCTCTCCGTTGCTTCCTGCTGCGATGCAGCTTTCTCCCTTGGTTGTCCCGCCCTTTGTTCCTTTATAACTGTAGGTCCCAGCATATCTATATTTTCACGGAAGGAGCTTCCACAATATTCACAGAAATTCGCTTCTTCATTCTGTGTCTGCCTCCCACATGTATTACAAATCATTTGATTCACCTCTTTTGCATTTGTTTTTACATTATACCACACCTTAATTAAAAATCAAAGGTAACTAAATTGAATTATGTTAATTGAAGTGTCAAAAGCCGATTTATAAAACTAACGTCATCAATTTGCACCATTTATGTATTGATAAGTAATAGATAACATATTTCATTCATGAAGACTATTTGTTATGAAGGATTTTGATACTCCTATCAGCTGTTGAATAAAAGTGAAAAAAGGAATAATGCAGTGAATATTTTAATTTCCTGCATTATTCCTTTTTTCTACGCTTTCAAAACCCCAAACTAAAATAGGAGCGTATATATGTTCCGGTTGGCTAAGACCAATACTTCTTAACCCTCCGTCTTCATTGCCTCAATTGCACTGATCTTCGTGGCTCTTCTTGCCGGAAAGTATCCGGACAGAAGACCAACTGAAACGGAAACACATAGCGCAAGAATTGGCAAATGAATTGGTATGATGGAAAATGAGGTATTCCCCGTATCATACATCCAGTTTCCTGACATCAGTGCTCCAAACAGCGGCTGACCGAACTTATTAATCAGCCAGGAGGCAACATAACCGAGAATAATTCCGATAATCCCACCAAGCAAGCCGATTAAAGCAGCTTCAAAAAGAAATAATTTACGGATATCCTTAATTACACAGCCTAATACTTTCATAATACCGATTTCTTTTGTCCGCTCATAAATTGACATAACCATGGTGTTCGCGATACTGATTGCAGAAACCACCATTGCTACGGCTCCTAAGGCGCCAAGCACCATCTGCAGGGTTTCGGAGGCTTGCTGCAGCGGCTGCAGAAACTGCATATCACTATAGGACTGAAAACCCAACTTTTTAATTTCATCCTGTACCCCGATTACATTATCGATATTATCTACATTAAGCTTGATCTGCTGATATTGATCCAGCGACTTTATCGCTTTCTTACGATCCTCCACTTTTAATGTATTGCAATATTTTAAGTATATCTTCTTAAAATATTCCATATCCATATAGGTATTATAGTCAAATTCTCCGTTGGTCTGCTCCATTTTAGCGATATTCTTTAACGGCAGAGTAAATTCTTTTTTCTTGTCATTGGTAGGGTAGCCTTGAAATTTAAGTGTCAGCTTATCCCTTTGTAAATCAATTTCTTTCGTATTACGGCCTCTGGAAGCAGTATCCCAAAATTCATCCGGCGTATTAGCTCCGAAAATGATCGTGGATGGATCTTCCGGTGTGGGATACTCTCCCATAGTCAATCCCGGAAATTCAAAGTCATCAAAGCTATCCATATCCATCGCTGTAATATAGGTCCAGCCCTGATACCTGCCAGATATTAACGCAGCATCCATTTGGACTACCGGAGTTACCGCCCTTACATGCTCGATCTGCTTGATCTGTTCCACTAGGTGGTTATCTAGCTTCTGCTGCTTACTATCGACATAATCTCCATTGTCATCGTAAATCGCTCCATAGGTACTGACAGTTATCGTAGTAAGACCACCCTGCTCCATTACCTGGGTCTTAAAGTTATTCTCCATCCCATAGCCGATTGAACGCATAATAATGATGGATAGAGACCCAATCACAACGCCGAGTATCGTAAGGATTGTTCTGGCTTTGCGGCGGGAAAGACTTTTCAGACCCATGATTAAAATGTCACTAATCTTCATAAAGATCAATTCCTTTTTTTATTTTTCTGCTTGCCAGAAGTGCTCCTAAGGCTACGCTTACAATTAGAACCGCACCAGATATGCCGATCACAAATGGCCATGAGGAAAGCTTGGGATCCTTCACTTCTGCCATACCGGTTTCCATACCGGGCTCTCCATTCATTTCCTCCCCGTCAAGAAACTCCTCGCCTCCCACGCTTCCGGATTCCACCTCCGAAGTTACTGCACTTGCCAATTCTAGAATTTTTTCTTCATTCACTATATTCATGCTGTTCCTCCATTCTTATTACAGCGAACCAAATTAACTATTTTTATATTCTTCCATTTCTTTTTTACGAAGCTTCCCTTTATAGATACTGATAATAATCTTTCTGGTAACCGGTACAAATATTACAAAGATTGCGACCTGTATAATTACAAACAGCCACAAGGGCACGATCATTTTCTTCGTTTCCGGAGCCATCGGATTAAATACATCTTCCGCACCGGGATCTATCATATCAGGGCCCCATTCCTGTTCTCCCTGGACCATGGATTCAAATTCTTTTTCAAATTCAATCTCTTCCCCATTACTATCCTCGTACGTAATTTTCACAACACCCTTTGCCGTTCCTTCTACATTCGGAATAACATCGAACTCTGCAAAGGACGAACTTCCTGCCTCCACATTACCGATAAATTGCCGATCGCCTTCCGCCTTCTTGAAATCTCCTTCTATTTGGGCGATTACGTTATTCAATGGAGATTTTCCCATGTTATAAAATTCAAAGGATAACGTTGCAGGATTTCCTACGATTACGTTGCCATCCCAGGAATATACACTTACATAGTCTATCGCCGGTCTTGAATTCTCAACTGCCTGCAGGCTGAGCTCAATTTCAGTTTTTTCGCCAACCTCACCGGTTGCAGGGTTTTCTTTAATCCCATCGTATTCATATTCTACAGTCAATTTAATCGGGTATGCTTTCGTCATGGTATCTGCCTTTACCTTCATTTCTAAGGTGTTCTGTACGGTCTCACCCGCCCCGATCCGATTGATAAAGAAGCTGTTGCTGCCCTGGGTAGGAGTAAATATAGCATCCGCCTGGGAAACAGTTACAGTAATATTCTTTGCTGCTACGGAGCTATGCGTATTTCGCAGATCAAAGGTAAAATTAAAGGTAGAGCCTGCACGAAGTTCAGAGACATCTGTGGTATATTTGCTAACAATCAGCTTTGGTCTGCTTATTCCCTGCTCTTCCTCTTCATCCTCTTTAATAACATCCGGATATACGGCAGCCTTTGTACTATATTCCTTTCCTGCCTCATCGGTATAGCTGATGATAAGGTTCAACGTTTTCAAACCTTTGGTAGCCTGTTTTGATACTGTTAACGGGATCTTCGCCTGACGATTGTTGTCCGCTTTGATGCTTCCCACCCAGATATCCTCGGTGTAATAATCTTTTACCAAGCCTTCCGGACCCAACCCGGTACTGGTTTCATCCAGTTTGATCTTAATATCCTTTGCCTCGGTCCTTCCGTAATTTGCGATTGTCGCAAGCAAAGTAATCTTCTTCCCCGGTTCTACGCTTCCTTTGAAAGTTATATCATCCACCGCCAAATCCGGTGCATTATCTTTCTTTTTCAAATCAATAAAGATGTCATGGGTATTGGATCCCTGCTCTCCATCCATATTCTTAAATTCAACCTTTAATGTTACGGTTTTTAAGCCTTCTGTAGCGGTAGACAGAATCTTAATCGGTAAGGATATAAACTGATCCTTTCCCGCAGCCAGATCTCCAATCTTAACCTTGGAAGTCTCATATAAAGGTGTGATATTGGTTTCACCAAAATCAACGCTGAGATATGTATTTAAAGCGGAAACCTCGCCATCATTGCGAATTCGAAACAGCATAAGGGTTTCTTCACCAACCATTGTATTTCTTACGCTGACATCGCTTAGAGAGATCTGTGCCGGGGATAATTCCCTTACAATGGAGAAATCCAATTCCAGGATTCTATCATAAGATTCCCCACTGTTTTGATTAATGGCGGAAACCTTTATGGTAACCGGATAGTTTCCTATCTTCGCCGTTTCCTTTACTGCCAAATCAAATTCCACATAGGTTGTTCCATAATTGGATACACCATAGCAGGGAGTTCCGTCTCCTTTTTCCGAAATGATCACATTCGTAGCAGTAAATGGCGCTTCACCTACATTTACCGTAACATAAGCGCTGTTCATATACGCATTCACTGCCTTGATCGGCACCCGCATATGCTTTGTTTTTCCCGGTGCTAAAACCAGTTCATCTTTTTCTAACATATCATTAATGATGATTGCATCGGCCGCACCTTCTTCTGCCTTTACGGTTTCACTCCGATAAATCAGGCCGGAAAAAGATAGTAAAACTGCCAGTAGGATTACCAGCATTTTGTTTGACTTGATTTTCATATAAAATTCCCCCGTCTTCCTGTTTTTATTTTCTTTTTATTTTATTTGTATTGTTTTTTAACCGGTTACCGGTTGTTCCTTTAAAATTGCTGTGACCTGCTCTTCCTCCGCCGAGTGATCCGATGCATTATCCTCTAACGGCATTTCGCCTGGTCTTTCCTTTTTAATTTCAATTCTTTCAACCTTACCATCGAATATATGTATAATCTTATCCGCATACTCTGCCAGTCTTCGATCATGGGTTACCATAACAATTGTTTGATGGTTCTTTCTCGCCATATCCTGAATAAGGTCCATTACTTCCTTCGAGGTCTTTGAATCCAAGTTACCTGTGGGCTCATCGGCAAATACAATTTCAGGATTTCCTACGAATGCTCTGGCGATTCCAACCCTCTGCTGCTGGCCACCGCTCATTTCCTTTGGCTTATGCTTGACTCTGGCTCCTAACCCAACCTTAACCAGCATATCCCTCGCCATCTTTTTCCTTGATTTCGGTTTCATATGCTTAAAGACAAGAGGCAATTCTACGTTTTCTAAGGCCGTCATAGAATTCAATAAATTGTAAGACTGGAAAACGAATCCCAAATTATTCTGGCGGAATTTAGCCAGATTTTTCTCGTTCATTTTCTTTATGCTCTTTCCTTTAATCATAATCTGCCCTGAAGTAAGCTTCTCAATCCCCGCCATCAGATTCAACAAAGTAGATTTACCGGAACCGGAAGCACCATATAAACAACAGAATTCTCCCCTCTGAATCGTAAAGCTGACATCATTAACAGCACAGATTCTTTCCGTTCCCATTCTGTAGATTTTCTTGGCATTTTTTACTTCAATAATGGTTTCTGCTTTATCGTTCATATTCACACCTTCCTGTTCGACACCAAAACAGTATCTTATCATTATAATGCTACACTAAAAATCTTAAAGAAAGTCTAATAATTTCTTACATTTATCTTACAATTACATTAATTTTCCATTAATTTTCTTCCCTTCGGTTTTTAATGTCTCCTTCTTTAGCTCCTCCTTCCTTGTTATTCTGGCATCAACAAAACGAACAAATACCAGTTTAATGTATGCCCCAACCGGAACCGCAAGAAGCATGCCAAGGAAACCACCGATCGCACTTCCAAAGATTAGCGAAACAATGATAATCAAAGGGTGAATCTTGATGGAGCGGCTGAGTAGCTTCGGGCCAATAAAATTACCGTCAATGGTTTGTATAACAACCAATGCAATCATAGATACGAAAAGATTTTTAATATCACCATTGATCAGACATACAAATGCAGTACTTACATAAGCTACGATAGGTCCGAAATATGGGATTAGATTTCCTATCCCGGCAAAAATTCCAATGACAAGCGCAAATTTTACACGGGTAATCGACAGTACAATACTAATTGCCAGCATCATAAAAAGGGCATCCGCCAGCTGCCCGCGAATATATCCGGAGAATACTTCATCCAGATCATGGGTAATCCGGTTGATTCTACGGTTCTTACGCTCACTGAACAAGGCATAGCAGACCTTTTTCATATAATTGATAATCATTCTTCCATCAATTAAAAAATAAAATCCGATCAGAAAACTGAATAATATTGTTGTAAAGTAGCCCGAGAGATTCGTAATTGAAGTGAGACTTGATTTTACAACATTCATAACGGAATCCAGTATAAAGGTAATCGCATTTTTCATATAGAGCTCAAATTCCTGCGACTGAATATCCAGCTTCTCTAAGTTATCAAGTATCGCATTATAAAATGCATTCAGACTGTTGATTAACTCGTTCCCTAATTTCGTAATATCATCCAGATTGGCCAGGCGCAGCTGATCGGTCACACTGAATACAAGTAAAGAAATCAGCCCCACAACAGCAACAACCAACAGAACTACTGATGTGGCAGCGGCCCAGGTTCTGGGTGCATGAAACTTACGAAGGAATTTATTCGTTTTAATGTTACGATATTTCTTTTCAAAGAAGCCAACAATGGGATCCAAAAGATAAGCAAACACGAATCCAAAAATAACCGGCTTAAACACCTGGATAAACCAGCTTACTTTCTCCATGATTTCACGCAATATCGTCGGCGCATTTTTCGCAACTAAACTAAGGGAGTATATAATCACTGCCGTTATAATCACATATAACGATATCTGCATGTATTTTCGATTAAATTTATCGGTCCATTTCATTATTTCGCAGGTGTTCTCCTTTCGCCAAACTCCAGATACTGAATGATGCAATCCACCGAAGGATCCATACCAATAAAGTCGCTTCGAAGGGATAGATGGTAATTCTCTGCTTTTCCCCACTTACCGGTGGCATGGTAATTGTAATAATTTGCTCTGCGCTTATCCATCTTTATGATTTCTTCTTCCGCTTTATTTGCCGATAAATGGTACTCATGAATTGCCCGTTCTTTCCGGTAATTCAAATCTGCCCAGATAAATATATGAACCACATTCTCATAATCCTTAAGAACATAATCCGCACAACGGCCAACGATAACACAAGGTCCTTCTGCAGCAACCTTACGTATCACATCGGACTGCGCCAGATAGATTTGATCATCTAAGGATAGATGAGTAAATCCGATATCACGATTTCCATATGCATTAATCCCCATAGCAATGGAGTATAATAGGCTGCTGGTAGCTTTATTCTCTACATTTTCAAAGGCAGATTCGGCGAATCCGCTCTCTTTTGCAGCCAGGGAAATTAACTTGTTATCATAAAAAGGAATTTCCAGTTTCTCAGCTAATTTAGCGCCAATTTCTCTACCGCCGCTTCCATATTGTCTGCTGATTGTAATAATATTTTTCATAAAGTCACTCCATTCTATTGGTTATGGAAGAAAATCTCACGTTGCACTTATCTATCGTCGCATGAACATTTCCTCGAACAAACTCGGTAAATGTTCCTACTCGTCTAGACTAATCTGCTTATCGTGAACAGTATACCATATTTTGCTGGGTGGGTGAAGCAATTTTTGGTAAGATATTCATTCAGTTTTATAGTAATAGTTGTAGTTTCAGATGCATTTTCTTCCCAATAGAAGCATTTTGGTAGGTTCTCTCAAACAGTGCTTCATAGAAACTCATTACCTTACGTAATTCCTTGGAGCTGATGGGGGTTTTTCCGAACCGTGCTTTTTGTATAATTTCCATGCAGGCTTCAAATTCTTCCTCTTGCAGATCCGGAACCCCTTTCTTAACCTCATCCAGGTGATCCTCCAGCCGTTCCTTCCGTTTTAAAAAACCGTAACCGGAGGATATCACTTTTTCAATTTCTTTATATAGAAGTAATACTTTTTGATTGCGGTTACTTCTTCTAATCTGTTTTTTCTTTTGGTAAATCGGGAGGACTACTCCGATCACACCTGCTCCCATAACTCCCATAAGCACAAAGATCAGGAAATGCAGACTGCTCCGTTTCCTATCGCCTTTCTTCATCCATGCATTTTCCTGCTCCGGGGATACGGTTGGTTTCGTCGTATTGTCCGCATCTACATCCTCCTGCGTCTCCGGTGCCGCGGTCGGCATGGAGGTTGGTGTTTCCGGCGCCGGCGTAGGTGTTACCGGTGCCACGGGAACTTCTTGCTCTTCATACCGGTTTAAATCATCCCCGATCTGTGTCATATCCTTTACGACTGCTTCCGTATTTTCCTGCGATGCTCCGGGGGTAACTTCCACCGGCATCCAGCCACAGCCATCAATATAGACCTCCACCCAGGCATGCGCATTATAATCCCTTACCGATAACTCGAGCTGCCTTACCCCATAGGAATAATCCACCGTATTCGAATAACCAGTGACCATCTGATCCTCTAAGTAATCGCTTTCCTCAATCTCCTCCCTGCCTATGGCATAACCCTCTACATATCTTGCCGGCACTCCCATGATGCGCAGCATCAGCGTTGCCGCGGAGGCATAATGGGCACAGTATCCCACCTGATTCTCATAAACGAAGTATTCTACAAAATCCTTATTCTTCGGAAGCTTTCCCGGGGAAAGAGAATATTGCGTATTCCGATTCAAGTAATTTTTGATATAAGCAATCTTCTCCGGAATACTCTTTACGTCCGCATCAATATTTTCCGGAGAGAAATCTTGTTTCAACCGTTCTATTCCGATATCCGGCAGCTGCGTATATACCTCATAGACATATTCCCGGTACTGTTTCTCATATGTGCTAAAATCCTCCAGTTTTCCAGGTAAGTCCTTATCAAGTATCCCGGGGGACTCATTTCCAATCGCAATATCATAATAGTATTCCAATTCATAACAATCTCTTCTAACCGAAGGGACCGCATATAAATCCTGTTCATATTTG
>SVEA01000087.1 GCA_015057615.1 Lachnospiraceae bacterium
GGTGCAGGTTCGATTCCTGTTATCCGCATTATAGAAGGCTTTGCGATGATTTATGAAGTACATAAATAAGCCGTGCAGTCAAATGCAGCTAGGGTAGAAATCCCTGGCTGTTTTCTATTGTCAAAAAATAACCTTGACTATTATAGGGCGTGAAGTATAATACTAGAATGTCGATGAAATGGTATTCATAAAGCTTGATATTGCGAATTGGAGAGAGGATAGGTAAGGGTATGAATTACCCAATGAAAAGAGGGGAAAGGAATGGGTTCATCTGTTTCTAAGAAAATAGAGAAAAAGAGAAAGAGAAGAAGAATATTAATTTATGAGTATTGCATTTGCAGTTTTGCACTAATGGGAACGATACTTGCGGTAATTGATATTTTACAGGGGTTAGCCGTATGGCAGCAATTTGCGGAATGGGGCATACTAATTATATTAACGATAGATTATTTCGTAAGACTTATTTTGGCGGATAATAAGAAAGTGTTTTTAAGGGAGAATATTTTCAATTTAGTTGCCATCCTGCCGTTTCATTCGGTATTTCGTATTTTCCGTGTTTCAAGACTGTTTAAATTGTTGAGTTTAAGTATTATAGGTGCCTTTCCTAGAAAATTTTTCCGCAAGATAAATAAATTCATCAATACAAACGGATTGAAAAATATGATGATCTTTACTGCCCTCGCGATCCTTCTTGGAACCTGTGGCATTATGTATGCGGAAAATATGACCTTTGGGGATGCCCTCTGGTGGGCTTTTGTAACTGCAACTACGGTCGGTTATGGTGATTTATCTCCGGCAACCAGCTTAGGAAGACTGATCGCTGCAGTTCTGATGATTTTTGGTATCGGCTTAATCGGTTCGATAACCAGTACAATAACGAGTTATTTCCTGAAATTAGACAGTAAGAGCTATAAAGAGGAAAGCATTGAGCTTATAAAAAAGAAAATAGATAATATATCTAACTTGTCTGATCATGATATCGATGATATCTGCAAGGTACTGAAAACGCTGAACAAATAGAGAAACTTGATATTAACGAAAAATTAACAGGAATTTAAATTTCTTTATACTATTTTAATTTATTAGGTGATATGATAGGTACCACATCGAATTTTTGGAAAGATAAGCATTAACATTAGAAGGATGATATTCATGAATACGTTGAAAAAAATGAGTCCGGCAAGGTTTTTAGCGCTTGGATTTGCCGTCGTTATATTATTGGGAGCATTGCTTCTTTATCTCCCTTTTACCCACAACGAAGGAATTGATGTGAAGTTTATTGATGCATTGTTTACTTCTACCAGCGCTGTATGCGTTACCGGGTTAGTTGCAATTGATGTAGCGGATACCTTTAATGCGTTGGGCCAGGGAATTGTAGCAGCGTTAATTCAGATTGGAGGATTGGGAGTAGCTTCGGTTGGTGTAAGCTTTATTCTGCTTGCCAGAAAGAAGGTCGATTTTAAGGACAGGATATTAGTGAAAGAGGCTTTGGGCTTAGATTCCATGAAGGGAATTGTGAAGCTTGTAAAATCAATCCTGCTAATGACCCTTTGCTTTGAGGGGGCTGGTGCGATATTAAGCTTTCTTGTATTTATTCGGGATTACCCAATTGGTAAGGCAATCGGTATGAGTATTTTTCATTCGATTGCTGCCTTTAATAATTCCGGCTTTGATATCATAGGAAATTTCCAGAATTTAATTCCCTATCAAAGTAATGTACTTTTAAATTTGGTTACCTGCGGTCTGATTATTTTCGGTGGTCTGGGCTTTGTTGTTATTAAGGAAATGATCCATAAACGTTCCTTTAAAAAGCTTAGCTTACATTCTAAAATAGTTATTTCGATGACAGCAGCATTATTACTCATCGGTACGGTTTTATTAAAGGCTACGGAAGAGGTCAACTGGCTGGGAGCCTTCTTCTTTAGTACCTCTGCCAGAACCGCCGGCTTTGCTACCTACCCGGTAGGAAACTTTACGAATGCAGGATTGTTTGTTTTGATCATCTTAATGTTTATCGGTGCGTGTCCCGGCTCGACCGGCGGCGGTATTAAGACGACAACCTTTTATGTAATGCTCCGGGGAAGCTATTGTATGTCCACCGGCAGGAATTGCTCTTCTTTTAAGAGAAAGCTGCCAAATGACCTGATATCGAAAGCATTTGTCCTTACCTTTCTTGCAGCAGGACTGGTTTTCGTGAATACGTTCCTATTAACCATCCTGGAGCCGGAGTATACCTTTATTCAGCTGCTCTTTGAAGTGGTATCCGGATTCGGTACCGTTGGATTATCCACAGGAATAACACCGGATTTACATCCGATTAGTGAATGTATTATTATATTAACAATGTATATCGGGCGGGTGGGACCGCTGACCATTGCTTCCATATGGTCTTTTAAAAAGCAATCGAATATTAATTATTCAGAAGAAAGTATAACGATAGGTTAATATGATAGGAGGATCAAAAGCAAATTTATAAATTCGACTTCATAAATTTACACAATTTATGTGTTGATAAGTAATATGAAACAAATTTCATTCGCAACACGTTATTCCCAAAGCACTGCATAAAACGCAGTACTTGGATTGAAGTACGTAGTGGTACATAAGACCACAAAATACGTGGTCTAAGTGCCAACGACTTCAAACAGCTGCAAACTAAAATATTGTTTCCTATTACTTAAGTTTTACCTTGCTTTGTGCAAATTGATGAAGACGATTTGTTAGGAAGGCTTTGTCACTCATATCTTAGTATGCAATATATGTAAAAGGGGAGAATTTTTTATGTTTCATATAAATAAACCAGCGATCGAATTTGGTGTGATCGGACTTGGCCGCTTCGGAACGGCGCTTACCCAGACATTGGTTGGTGCCGGAAAGGAAGTAATTGCAATTGATAACAGCGAAAGCAGAGTGAAAAAAATCAGAAATATAACGGAGAATGCCTTTGTGGTTGAGACGTTTGATAAGATGACTCTGGAGGATACAGGGATCAAAAATTGCGGTACCGTTATTATTTGTATCGGCGATAGTATCGACGTCGGAGTGCTTACGACATTGAATGTAATCAGCCTGGAGGTACCCAGGGTGATTGCCAGGGCAATGAGCTATGAGGAAGGGCTGGTTCTGGAAAAGATAGGCGCGGAGGTGATCTATCCGGAACGTGATATGGCAGTTCGTTTGGCAAACCGGCTCACGAATGCCAATATCCTAGATACCATTCAGCTTTATGGCGACATTGATGTGAGTGAATTAAAGCTTACTGCTAAAATCGCCGGTCAGACCATTGAGCAGATCAATCTCCGGCAGAAATATAAGCTTAACATTATTGCGATTGAGCATAATGGAGATACCACTACAGAGATTGATCCGCAATGCAGTTTGCATGAAAATGACAGCATCGTAGTGGTAGGAAAAAGAGAAAACATACGTAAGTATGAGTCCTTTTTGTCGATGGAATAATTATAACCAGCAAAGGAAAAAATCCTTAAATATTCATAAAATCGTTGTAATATCCAGAATACATATGGTATACTATTCCGTATCTATAGATGGAATAGGATATCCTATGGTTTCTGGATATTATATTTTCTAAACACATGAATTTTTAAGCTAAAATTAGTTTTTATTATGGAGGAATTAAATAATGGAAGATACTGACCCTGACGCCTATAGTATTTCTTTGCAAATTACTATACTGGTACTACTGACTCTGGTAAACGCATTTTTTGCTTGTGCAGAAATGGCTATGGTTTCCGTAAACAAAAGTAAGATTAAACGACTTGCGGAAGAAGGGAAAAAAAGCGCGGTTCTTGTGCAAAACTTTTTAGAGGAGCCGACAAAATTCTTATCAACAATTCAGGTTGCAATTACTTTAGCAGGGTTCTTTTCTAGTGCTTCTGCTGCAGCAGGACTTTCCGATCCTTTGGGAGTATGGTTGAATAGTCATAACATTCCCTATGGTAAGCAGATCTCTTTGATTTCAGTAACCTTGATTTTATCCTACTTTACATTGGTGTTTGGTGAGCTGGTACCCAAAAGGATCGCATTGCAAAAACCGGAGGAGATCAGCATGTTTTGCGTAAAGCCGGTTAAATCGGTTTCCAAGTTTGCTTATCCCTTTATTAAATTACTGACCTTTACAACGAATCTTGTAACAAAGCCGTTTGGTATTAAGGAAGGTAATACGGAAGAGATTCTTTCACGAGAAGAGCTTAAATCCCTGGTGCGAGAGGGGCAGGTGCATGGTGTACTGAACAAGAAGGAAAAAGAAATGATCAATTCGATCATGGAATTTGACGATAAAACAGCCAAAGAAATCATGACACCGAGAATTAACACATTTGCCATTGATATCTCAGAACCGAGAGAAGAGTATCTGGATGCCCTTATGCATGCAAAGTTTACACGAATTCCCGTATATGAAGAGGACATTGATGATATTATCGGGATATTGTTTATTAAAGATTTCTTTAAGGAAACGGTAAAGAAGGGTCTGGATCATGTAGATATCCGATCGCTCTTAAGAAAGCCTTACCTGGTTCCCGAGAGCAAGAACATTAATGATCTGTTTCGTGAATTGCAGCAGTCCAAAAAGCAAATTGCTGTATTGATCGATGAGTATGGCGGATTTTCCGGAATTGTTACGATGGAGGACTTGGTAGAAGAGGTCATGGGAGATATTGAGGACGAATACGATCCGATTTCCTATAAAATCAAGAAAATAGATGATTTGACGTATCTCATTGATGGGTTAGTAAGCATCGATGAATTAAATAATAGATTGGACTTGAATCTATCCTCTGAAAATTACGATACGATTTCCGGCTTTCTGATTGACCATCTCGGATCGATTCCGCAGGAAAAGGATGATCGTACCATAGAAATTGATAATTTGGTATTTAAGCTGGAAAGCGTAAAACACAAACGTATTGATAAGGTTAAACTATATATAGGAAAAGAAGACGAATCATAAAATGAGGCTTCGTATTTCCATCAGCATTAATATAAGAGGGTCTGTGACCTTCCTACACAGAAATGAAAGATGAACATCTGTCTTTCAAACAGTGTATTACAGGAAGATCACAGACCCTCTTACTTATTATTCGCGTTCGTGGTGTGACAGCCCCTTATGCATTTTTCCTCATTTTTATAACCATTCTCCTTTCAACCTTCTACACCATTTAAATTAATTCATTTTCCTCTTGTTTCTTACCCATTAAGGTTTTATGATAAAGTTAAGATGATTGATTATTCTATGGAATTTTGGAGCATGGTTTATTATACTTAAGGAAATAATAAAAAACCATTGATATATTTATTATTATAAAAAAACAAGCTATTTATAAAGGATTAGATGGAGGAATGCTATATGTTGAATCGTAAACCGGCAATTGAATTTGGTATTATAGGACTTGGGCGCTTTGGTACCGCTCTGGCATCTTCCCTTGCAGAAGCCGGAAAGGAAATCATGGTTCTTGACAGCAATGAAAGTAAAATAAAGCAAATCCGGAATTTTACGGATAATGCTTTTGTTGTTGGAGAGCTGACAAGGGAAAGCTTGGAGGAGGCAGGGATTCAAAATTGTGGAACCGTTATTGTATGCATCGGAGAGAAAATTGATGTCAGCATCTTAACGACGCTGAACGTTATCAATATGGGAGTTCCCAGGGTCATTGCCAAAGCGATCAGCCAGGAGCAGGGGAAGGTGTTGGAGAAGATCGGAGCGGAGGTTATTTATCCGGAGCATGATATGGCGATACGATTAGCAAAGCGTTTGGTCGCTTCCAGAGTAATGGATTATATCGTACTGAATAATGACATCTCCATCACGGAACTAAAACTTACCTCTAAGGTTGCCGGACAGACCGTGCGGCAGGTAGATCTGCGTAAGAGATTTAAATTGAACATAATAGCAATTGAAACGAGTGAATTAGCTACGACAGACATTACGCCGGAGCTGAAGCTAAGGGAGGATGATGTTATCGTAGTAGTAGGAAAAACCGAAGATATCCGCCGGTTTGAGGATCATTTATTGAATTAAAATAGTGCAGAAAGATCAAAGAGGAAGAATCAAAGAATAAGGCAATGATTTGATGATTTAAATATTATCAAAAGAACAAGAAAGTGTGAAATAACCAAAAGCAACCGTGAAATCATCACGGTTGCTTTTGTAGTGTGGGGGATTATCCAATTTTGTTGGACTGGATAATGTATCAAAAATTTAGAAGCTAGCAAAATTAGTTGTTTTGGAAATCGACTTTGCCGGAATTAAATTTCTTGCTATTTTACCGGATTCGTCTGCATTTCCACGCGTATCCATGTTTTTTTAATTGGATTACGACTTATCTATATTAGGGTTATCCTGTTGTCTGTTTTTGTCACTGCACGGTTTCTCTTATCTTGAAGAATTTCTCTTTTTTATCGACTGCTTTTTTTCGTTATTGTCTTCCCGGATTTTCTATTATTCTGATTCGCTGATTTTCCCGGACTGCTTTGTTTTTTATCTGTCGATTTCTGTGTTAATTTTCCAGCGGTCTTTTTGCTTTTATACGCTGATTTGTCCGTCGGTTTTTCAGGGCTTTTCTTATCTTTATCGTCTGAACTTTTAGAGCCAATCCTGGATTGATTCGCCGGTTTCTCCGAATCTTTCCTGAATTTATCAGATAGATTTCCAGAGCCTTTCTTGGATTCCGTTGCTTTCTCCGGGCTGTTCTTTGAATGCTCCGTTGGTTTTTTCGGTTCCATCTTTGACTTATCCGTTGAATTATCTGTGTTCGTCTTTTCATTGTCCGACGGTTTTCTCGGGCTCTTCTGGCTTTCCTTATCGGATTTTTCAGCGTCTTTTCTAAATATATCAAAGAACGTTTCAAATTCCTTCTTATCCTTCTTATCGGAATGCTTCGAACCTTCTTTAAATTTGTCAGTGAACCAAACTGATTCCTTTTTATCCTTCTCATTTGATTTCTCAGCGTCCTTTGTAAAGCTATCCGCCGATTTATCAAAATCCCATTTGAAAATATCAGCAGATCGTGCAGCGCCTTTTTTTACTTGTTCTGTAGCTTTTTCGGCTTCCGCTTTCGCTTGTTCAATAGCATTACTTATTTTCTTTGATGCATTTCTTTTAACATCTCGATAGGCTCTCCTCTGGGCAAATTCGTTCCATTTGGCAGCTTCACCTGTTTTCTTTGCTGCCTGCGGCAAAGCTTTTTCGCCAGCAGATTTTGAAGTACCCTTATCATCTTCGATCGCTTTTTTTGTATCTGCAATTGCGGAGTCAGCAGCTTTCTTATTTTCCTCGGTTGCCTTCATAATTTCTTTTACCGGCTTGCTTAGCCATTCCTTAACATCGATTGTCTCAGGATCGGCAGCGGATGCCTGTAAATCTTCAACTAAATTTAACTTTCCCGGAGTTACTCCAAGCTCTTTGGCTTTTTCGACCTGATCGAAGCCTACGCTAAAGGCTTCTACTTCAACCTCCTGGCCCTTTTTCGCCAATCCGGTATCTACGGTCTCATGCAATTTCTGTGCCAACGCTTCTGCCTTTTTATCATTTTTTGCAGAAGCTGCTATTACAAGCCCGGTTTCCGTATTATTTTCGAAGTAACCTGTCTGAGAAATTTGTTCAATAGCAGCCGTTAGAGCGTTGTTAATTGTTTTGTTTTTTAAATCATTCAAATAAACTGCCTTTAGTATCTCTTCGCCATCCTCGTTCATTGCTTTTGCCTCGAGTACGCGGTCAAAACGGTTAACAGTGAACTCGATCGATGGGTTAACATCTAAGCTGACATAGGAATACGGACTTGCATATGCCCATGTTCCGCTTCCCAATACTACCATCGCGGCAGCAGAAGCAGCGAAAGCAATTAGCTTTTTATCCCGCTGTATCTTATTAATATTTATTTGAATTATCTGTCCAATCGTATAATTATTGTTTTTGACTTTTACGATGCAACCATCATCAGATAGGACTGCAGCATAACGATTTTCTATTTCTACAACAACGGCTTTCATTACTTGCTCTCCTCCCTAATGTATCGCAAGTACTCCGCAAGTTTCGGATACTCTCCGGAAAGTATTTCTATCGCTGCTATTATATACTTTCGATGGCGTTCGAGAATTTTTCGGGGTACCTGTACATTTTTTTCAATAATTTTTATGGGCAGTAATTTTGTACTCTTTATTTCTGTGATTAAAATGGGGTTTTCTAATATGTAATTCACTGCTTTGGCGCAGGCAGTCTTTGTTTTTGCAGCTTTTGGGGAACATTTCGTTAAATCAAAAAAAGAAAAGCCATATTGGCTAAAATGTTGATTGATATCTTCAATTTCAAGTCGAATGTCGTTTTTATTTTCCTTTGATACCTGTTCTGCAACCGCCAGCCTAATTGCAAGATTTTCTGTTGTTTCATCCGAATCCGTGTCAAAGAGGAACGGATCAACAGAGACTTCGGATTCATATTTTCCCTGACCTTTTCCATAATCGAACAGTCTTCTGCGAATTACTAATTCTGCAAAACTGTAAAAACTGCCTTTGTCTGCGGAATAGTCTTCGACCGCCTGATGAAATGCATGCAATGCAATGGACCATTCATCATCACTTTTTGAAATATAGCGATGGGATGTCTTCGAGGCACATTTCAATATGTAGTATTCATTCTGCTTTATAAAATCTTCTAAAAGCTTCGGATCTGATTTTGCTTGCATTGCCAGGGTATCAAATTCTCTCAATTCTTACACCTCCTGCTTCTATGAATAGGTCATTTCCTAACAAATCGACTTCTTCCATTTGCACATAGAAGGAAGAACCTAAGTAATTAGGAAACAATATTTTACTGAGCAACTGTTTGAAGTCGTTGATACTTAGACCCATGTATTTTGTGATCTTATGTACCATTACGTACTTCAATCCAAGTATTGCGTTTTTGGCAATGCTTTGCGTTGCGTTTTATGCAGCACTTTGGAAACAATGTGTTGCGAATAAAATTTGTTTCCTAGATTAAGGTGCCAAAAGGTGCGTAGCACTTATTCTGATACAAGGTATTGCTTGGTAAGCGAGCTTACACATCAATATTTTGTACCAGAATATTACCTTCGGTGCTTTTGACATCTTAATCCTATTACTTAACAACGTATAAATTGTGCAAATGGAAAAAATTATTTTGTAAATCAGCTTTTGCTACTTAAATCATAGAATTCATATTACGAATTTATGTGACAGCGATTATTTTTTACGGAGTGAAGATGATGTAATTATCAAGCCCTATTCTAACATTATTCCTGATTCGCTGTAAACCCTTATTCAAAATATGGGAAATTCTTCCTAAACATATCGTGAACAAAAAGCATGTCCATGATCTTGGCACTCCACAGAAATCGTAAGTAAACTTGCCTTTCCTCATTCCGTTTAAATTATATTGTAATTGTTAGGAAAGAAGGCACAAAACTTGCACGATTATATTTTGATTGAATAAACTGAATTGAGAATATAGAATGCACAGATTCCGTTGTGTTTTTAAGGAGGCTTTTATGTTTAACAGTAACAGGGGAGCTGCTACCTATGCTGGCATACCTTACAATGATATCAATTGGTATAATGTAGAAGGCCAGCCTTTTGGAACAGCTTCAAGCTTCAATGCAATAGTATTTGAAGATGCAAATAATATTGTTGACACTCAAGGAGCAATGGCAGTAGGAAGAAATTTCGTAAGTCCCCGTGGTCTTAACCTGGCCTATGGGAATGCAAGTACCCAAAGAGGAATTGGATATACTTCGGATTTAGTTCGTTTTTTAGTTGGCGGAGATGTAGCGATGCAAGGCCCGCTGGTTGTTTCCGGTCATGTAGTTGGCGGAGGCAATTTTAACGTTGCAAGTGGAAGTACCTATATGATTGGTAAGAATGGGGATCCCACGCAGGCGCAGCAGTTAAGTAATCTTTACCAGGCAAGTGGAGGAAGTCAATATTGGAGGCCGAGTGATCGTGGAAATCATTATGCGATATCCAGTTACGATGTGGACCGATATATTCCTGCAAGCAGGATTAACGCTAATGTAGCACAGTTTTTCCGAGATGCGAGGGAAAGCATCACCAACTTCTATCAATGTATTCGGAATCTTCCGGAAAACGGAACCGTAACCGAGCGGTATCACCAATTAATTCTTCATGGTAACGATCCGGTTCAAAATGTATTTCTGATTGATGCACGACCGAATGGAGCATTAACAAAAGAAATTAAACTGGAGATACCTGCCGGAAGTTTGGCTATTGTTAAATTAAGAACCGGAAATAATGCACACATCCAATATGGGCTTTGGGGTGATGCAAACCATGTAAGCAATACATTATATGTATTTGAGGATGCTTCTAATATCTTCATGGAAGTACCGGCAGCTATCTGGGGCAGTGTTTTAGCTCCGCAAGCTACGTTCCATGCACATCAGACCGGCGGGGTTATCAGTGGAAATGCTGCATTCCGATCCTTTGCGGTAAATGCCGGAAGCGGCTTTGAATTTCATTGGTACCCGTTCGCAGGCGGTGTGGTATGTCAGGGAATGGCACCGGAAGTAGTGCCAGCCCCCGCACCGGTCCCCGCCCCCGCACCGGTCCCAGCACCCGCTCCAGCGCCAGCACCTGCCCCAGCGCCTGCCCCGCGTCCGACACCTGCCCCGACACCAGCTCCGACACCCACGCCGAGTCCGGCTCCGTACCCGGTACCTATTCCGATACCGATACCGACACCTGCCCCAGCACCTGCACCCACTCCGGTCCCGGTTCCTTATCCGGTGCCAAAACCAGTCCCGGTACCAAGGCCCGTTCCTGTTCCGGTACCGACCAAGTGTCCGAAATGCCCGGAGCCAAGTACCCGTATCGAATACCAGCCTTATCCGGTTCCCGTACCCGCCGAATGTCCGGAGTGCCCGGAATGTCCGGAACCAAGTACCCGCATTGAATATCGGCCCTATCCAGTTCCAATTCCGGTAGAAGTTCAGAAAGAATGTCCGGAATGTATGATTGAACCAGGTGTTATCTTCGGATGTATCTGGGGATGCAGCTGCGGTGACAACCATGATTGGGAAGTAAAGCTATATGAAATATGTGAGGAAAAGAGAATCCTTCTTTATTGTGAAAATATCTGCTCCTGCGGATGCTTCCGTTTTGAAGTACCGTGTGAGGACTGCTATGCACTGGAAATCTGTCCGGTAGGTCCGATCAGACGGAACAGACCCTGCAGACCAATGTTAACATTAAAGAATGTAGGAGTATTGAATTTAGTGATTGATTGAGATATCATAGGGATAGATTGTAATATGAGGTACTATGATTAAATAGTAATCTACAGAAGGGAGAAGATACAATGGCGAAGGCTTATATTTTTCTTGCGGATGGTTTTGAAGAGGTGGAAGGATTAACCGTTGTTGATTTACTGAGAAGAGCTGGCATCGAGATCTCCATGGTTTCCATGAACAGGAGTAAAAGGGTAATCGGATCCCATAAGATTACGGTGGAAGCGGATCATCTGTTTGAAGATTCTGATTATAAGAATGCGGATTTGCTTGTACTGCCGGGAGGGATGCCGGGAACCATGCATCTAATGAAGCATGATGGCTTGGATAAATTATTGAAGGAGTTTCATGCTAAGGAAAAACCGATAGCAGCCATCTGCGCCGCACCTACGGTTCTTGGACAGAAAGGGCTGCTAAAGGGCAGGAATGCCACCTGCTTTCCCGGCATGGAAGATAAGCTGCTTGGGGCCAAGGTCGTTGATTTACCGGTAGTTGTGGACCAAACGATGATCACCTCGAAAGGACTGGGCACTGCCATTGATTTTTCCCTTGCTATTATAAAGTACTTAAAAGATGAGGGTGTGGCAAAAACGTTAGCAGCCGAAATACAGTACAAATCATAATTAATGTTTATGTTTACTCTTTGCAGGATACGGTGTTACCAGGTTTCGCAACAGCAGCAGGCAAACCAGGTTCGGTAACGCCATGCATGCATTGAACAGATCCGTCATCTCCCATACCAGCTTAAGTGACATGATGGAGCCTACAAAGATCATAACAATATAGCATATGCGGTAGGTATTTATAACGGATTTTCCGAATAAGTACTCTACCGCTTTTTCTCCGAAATAGGACCACCCGATTAGAGTGGCGACGGCAAATGCGATTAAGGAGATGCCTAACAGCTGTTCTCCATACGGAATCGCGTGAAAGGCAGCTGTGGTAAGCTCGGCAAAGGAATAACCTTCGACCGAAGCGGGATGCTTTAACAGATTGGAGACAATAACAAGTCCGGTGATTGCACACATAACGACGGTATCCCAAAAGGTAGCACTCATGGAGATCAGGGCTTGTCTGGAAGGGTGGGAGGTCTTTGCTCCGGCAGCCGCAATTGCAGCCGAGCCGAGTCCGGCTTCGTTCGTGAAGAGGCCTCTTGCGATTCCGTATCTGGCAGCCGAGCGTAAGGTGCTTCCGATGAACCCTCCTGCTACCGCTGCCGGCAGCTTCTCAGGCAGGAAGGCTGAGCGAAGGATAAGACCGATGGAGGGCAGGACATAGGGAAGATTTAGTATCAGTATGAGAAGGCAGCCTGCCGTATAGAACAGACCCATGGCAGGGACAAGCTTACTGCAGATCTTACCGATGGATTTTACTCCGCCGACAATCACCAGTCCGACGAGAAGGGCGATAACAATTCCGACGAGGTATTCCGGAAGTCCCCATAGGGTATGGGCAGTTTCGGTTACCGCCCTAGCTTGGGTAGAGCATCCCACCCCATAGGAAGCAATCAGCGTGCAGAAGCTAAAGATAACGGCAAGCCATTTTTTATGTAATCCGTATTCCAATACATACATCGGACCTCCGAGGTAGGAGCCGTCCTCCGTTTTCCTGCGGTACAGGATCCCCAGAAAGCACTCTGCATAGGACGTTGCCATGCCAAGCAGACCGGTTAGCCAGCACCAAAAGATCGCACCCGGCCCTCCGAGCGCCACTGCGGTGGATACTCCAACGATATTACCGGTACCGATCGTTGCGGCAAGTGTGTGGGAGAGGGCAGCAAAGCCGCTGATTTCTCCTTCCGAATCCTTTTCCGGTGTCACAGATAATCGAATCGCTTTAAAAATATGTTTTTGTATACCTTTTAGATGTACAGTAAAATAAATATGAACGCCGAACAACAAAGCCGGCATCGGAATTCCCCATAGAAAATTATTGAGTGTTTTAATATATTCTAGCATTTCATAGCTTCCCCATTTATGCTTTTTACATATATATGTGAAAAAGAGAAGAAGTAGTCTTGCCTTTGCATAGAAAAGAGCAGAAATAATCGAATTAAGTGATATACAATTCATGCTCACTCATGCATATGGTTTAAACGCGCCTCATGGTACTTCTGTCCTATTTATGATATAATTAAAGCGGAATGAGGAAATGCAAGCTTGCTTGTATTCTCCGAGTGGAGTGCCAAAGATCAGGAACACGTTTTTTGTTCCTGATATAATAAAGCGTTACAATGTATTTTTTTAAACAATCATCAGATAATGAAAGGTGATAGGAAAATTCACCGTATAACTTCTGCCGTATAACGAAAATTCTCCTTTTGAAACGTTTTTTGATAAATAATGGTACATTTTAGTATTGTTTTCGCTTTACAATGTTGACAAATGTATTAAAATGTAATATATTTACATTAAATGTAAAAGGAGTGATTGTTATGGTTACAAATGGAATGGATTCCAGTATAGGGAAACCAGATGTAATGTGCCCGTTTCATTCCTATATGGAGTGTGTTAAGGACAGCGGCTATTATTATCTATCCCCAGAAGTATGCAAAGATATTATCATTAAGTCTGGGGCGAGTGGGCTATACACACCCAAGGCGGTCAAAAAGGTGTGGCGGAGCATGAATCATGAGGCTATGGAACAAGCGATCCCGGCCTTTCATTTTATTGACCGAGAAATTATTGGCTATTACGGGAGCGAACTGGCGGAATGCTTAGTGAAAGCAGCCGGAGTTGGAAAAGGAGTCGACATAGTGATTGGATATCCCAAAATTCTTGTTTTTAAAGTAAATTAAATTCATTTCTTGCTATTATCTGTCGTTTCATCTAATCCGTGGCGGATCAAACAATAATTACCATCATAAAATTTCAAGAGCTGTAAACAATATGATTACAGGCAATATAGAAACAAAAATCACGCGCGGGGATAATACCTACTTATTAGAACCGCTGAACCTACAAATAAGTTGACTTTTGTATCTTGGTTGCTTTGATATTAATAAAGACGGAGGTGAAATGATAATGGCAAGTAACAATAATAGTGGATCCAACAGATCAGAGGTTCCTCAAGCTAGAGAAGCTCTCAACCGTTTTAAAATGGAAATAGCTAATGAAATTGGTGTTCCGTTAAAACAAGGCTACAATGGTGACCTTACAAGCAAACAGAACGGATCAGTAGGCGGAGAAATGGTAAGACGTATGATCAGAAGACAGGAAGAGCAGATGTCTGGACAATCCGGCCAACAGTAATAAATAAGGAAGTAATAAAATAATGGAGATATCACCGGTTTTACCGGTGATATCTTTTTATATGGGAGCAAGTAATTTTAGGTATTCGAAGAAAACCCTTTTCAAGTTCTTAGATATTATGTTAGAATAAATGTAAATTTGATGAAAATGTACTTTGGAAAAAAATACATTTACTGAATATAGAGTGGCATATAATTCTATATAGCTAGGAAAGGGAAGAAAAGTTATGGGAAAATATTTTGGAACGGACGGATTTCGGGGGGAAGCTAACGTAGATCTGACGGTTATGCATGCCTACAAAGTAGGAAGATTTTTGGGCAGTTATTACGGAAAGGAACATAAAGCGAAAATTGTAATTGGGAAAGATACCAGAAGATCCAGTTATATGTTTGAATACTCTTTGGTGGCCGGACTTACTGCCAGTGGTGCAGACGTATATTTACTCCATGTTACTACAACACCAAGCGTCTCCTATGTCATACGTACGGAAGGGTTTGACTGCGGCATTATGATTTCTGCCAGCCATAATCCTTACTATGATAACGGAATAAAAATTATTAATGGCAACGGCTATAAATTAGAAGCAGAGGTCGAACAACTGATTGAAGATTACATAGATTGTAAGGAAGATAATATCCCGTATGCAACGAGGGAGAATATAGGAAGAACCGTAGATTATGCGATCGGAAGAAACCGGTATATCGGATATCTGATCTCGCTGGCAACCAGATCCTTTAAGGATATCAAAGTCGGGCTGGATCTTGCCAATGGCTCTGCTACATCGATCGCTAAGGGAGTTTATGATGCACTGGGAGCGAAGACCTATGTGATCAACGGAGAGCCGGATGGAACGAATATTAATAGAAACTGCGGCTCTACCCATATTGAAGTATTGCAGAAATTTGTTAAGGAAAATGGTCTTGATGTAGGATTTGCTTATGACGGAGATGCAGATCGATGTTTGGCAGTCGATGATATGGGCAATATTATAGATGGCGATTTAATTCTATATCTTTGTGGTGTATATATGAAAGAAAGAAATGATCTTGCCAACAATACGATCGTAACGACAATCATGTCAAATATGGGACTTTATGAGGCGCTGGACCGAAAAGGAATTAAATACGAAAAAACAGCGGTTGGTGATAAATATGTTTATGAGAATATGATGCTGAATGGACACTCCATTGGTGGGGAACAATCTGGACATATCATATTTAGTAAGCATGCGACCACCGGAGACGGAATTCTAACCTCCCTGAAACTGATGGAGGTTATGTTAGAGAGCAAGGCAAAGCTTTCACAGCTGCACAAGGATCTTAAGATCTTCCCCCAGGTACTTGTAAATGTCCGGGTAAAGGATAAGAAGGCAGTGCAGGAGGACGCAGAAATAACGAAGGAAGTGGAGGCGGTCAGTGAGCAGTTGGGCAAAAACGGAAGGATTTTGGTTCGGCAGAGCGGAACAGAACCGTTGATTCGCGTTATGGTGGAAGCAAAAACAGAGGAAATATGCAAACGGGAAGCAAATCGTGTGGTACAGGCAATGAAAAATAGGGGTCATGTAGTTGACAAATAGTGCTTAAAAATAAATTCTAGTATTTACAGATTCAGTATGATATAATATACTAATGTCAAACTGCCTATAAATAAGAAGATAATATGTACTTTTACGTTGCAGTGTGTAGAAATCAGCAGAAATGGAAAACAAAAAGTACATAATACAAGGAGGAAAATAAATAATGAGTTTACAAGTGGAAAAACTAGAAAAGAATATGGCAAAGCTTACAATAGAGGCTTCCGCTGAAGAGTTCGAAGGTGCCCTGCAAAAGGCATATATGAAAAGCAAGAATAAGATTAATGTTCAGGGTTTCCGTAAAGGAAAAGCACCCCGTGCAATCATAGAAAAAATGTATGGAGCAGGCGTATTCTATGAGGATGCAGCAAATGAGCTGATTCCGGATGCATATGAGAAAGCAGCGAAGGAAAGTGAGCTTGAAATTGTATCCAGACCGGAAATTGACGTGGTTCAGATTGAAGAAGGCAAGCCCTTTATCTTTACTGCACAGGTAGCAGTAAAACCGGAGGTAACCTTAGGAGAATATAAAGGCATCGAAGTAGAAAAGAAGGAAATCGAAGTTACCGAAGACGAAATTATGGATCGAATGAATAAAGAGCGTGAGCAGAACGCAAGAATGATTACGATTGATGACAGAGCCGTACAGGACGGCGATATCACCGTAATTGATTTTGAAGGTTTTGTGGATGATGTTGCTTTTGAAGGTGGTAAGGGAGAAGATTACTCTCTGACCATCGGATCTCATTCCTTCATTGGTGATTTTGAAGAGCAGTTGATTGGTAAGAGTATCGGAGAAGACGTCGAAGTTAATGTGACCTTCCCGGAGGAATACCAGGCAAAGGAATTGGCAGGAAAGCCAGCTCTTTTCAAAGTAAAGATTAAAGAAATCAAGGTAAAAGAGCTCCCAGAACTGGATGATGATTTTGCACAGGATGTTTCGGAGTTTGATACCTTAGATGAATATAAGGAAAGCATCAAGAACAGCATTAAGGAAAGCAAAGAAAAGGAAGCAAAGACGGCGAAGGAAAATGAAGTAGTTGATAAGATTATTGAAAATGCAACGATGGATATTCCGGAACCGATGATTGATTTACAGGTTAACCAGATGGCAGATGAGTTCGCTCAGAGATTACAAAGCCAGGGATTATCCGTACAGCAGTATTTCCAATTTACAGGAATGGATGCAAACAAATTCTTAGAAAACTTAAAGCCGCAGGCTCTTAAGAGAATCCAAAGCAGATTAGTATTAGAAGCAGTTGCAAAGGCAGAGAAGATTACAGCATCCGATGAGGAACTCGATAAAGAAATCGAGGAAATGGCATCTATGTACCAGATGGAAATCGATAAACTTAAGGAATTGATTGGCGACAAAGAGAAAGAGCATATCAGAGAAGATCTCGTTGTTCAAAAGGCAGTAGACTTTGTAGCTGAGCAGGCAAAAGAAGTTAGTAAGTAAAATAGGGAAAAAGCAGTAAGCAATAGAGATCATAGTTTATGCAACCATTTATTATCTAAGATAGGGAGGAATAAAGTATGAGTTTAGTACCTTATGTCATAGAGCAAACAAGTCGTGGCGAGAGAAGCTACGATATCTATTCCAGATTACTAAAAGAAAGAATTATCTTCCTTGGGGAGGATGTCAATGATACAACGGCAAGCTTAATTGTTGCGCAGCTGTTATTCTTAGAATCGGAAGATCCTGCAAAAGATATTAATTTTTATATCAACAGTCCCGGTGGTTCTGTTACTGCCGGCATGGCAATATATGATACCATGAATTATATTAAATGTGATGTATCTACCATTTGTATCGGTATGGCAGCCAGCATGGGAGCATTTCTCCTGTCCGGCGGTACCAAAGGCAAGCGGTTTGCTCTTCCGAATTCCGAGATTATGATTCATCAACCTTCCGGCGGTGCAAAGGGCCAGGCAACGGATATTAAGATTGTTGCTGATAATATTATTCGGACCAGAAGAAAATTAAATGAAATTCTTGCCCAGAATACAGGAAAGCCTCTTGAAGTGATTGAAGTTGATACCGAGAGAGACAATTATATGACCGCACAGGAAGCACAGGAATACGGATTGATCGATGGCATTTTGGCAAGGAGATAGGATCCGGTATGTTACACAGAGATGAGGTGAATTAGGCAATGGCAGGTAAAGTAGAAGACAGAAAGCAGCTAAGATGTTCCTTTTGCAATAAAACGCAGGACCAGGTTAGAAAACTGATTGCCGGGCCGGGAGTATACATTTGTGATGAATGTATCGAGATATGCAGTGAGATTATTGAAGAGGAATTTGACGGGGAACCTGTAACAGATACGGATATTAACCTCTTAAGACCCATGGAGATCAAGAGCTTCTTAGATCAGCATGTTGTTGGTCAGGAAGAGGCAAAGAAGGTATTGGCAGTTTCCGTTTATAATCATTATAAAAGAGTGCTTGCAGGCAAGGACTTGGATGTGGAGCTGCAAAAAAGTAATATTTTAATGATCGGACCTACGGGATCCGGTAAAACGTATCTAGCAGAGACGTTGGCAAAACTATTGAATGTTCCGTTTGCCATTGCAGATGCAACTGCTTTGACCGAAGCAGGCTATGTAGGCGAAGATGTGGAAAATATTCTGTTGAAGCTGATTCAGGCAGCAGATTATGATATTGACCGGGCGGAGTATGGAATCATCTATATTGATGAGATTGATAAAATAACTAGAAAATCAGAAAATACCTCGATTACACGGGACGTATCCGGTGAAGGTGTTCAGCAGGCACTGCTTAAGATTTTGGAAGGATCAATCGCATCGGTTCCTCCACAGGGTGGAAGAAAGCACCCGCATCAGGAGTTTATTCAGATTGATACAACGAATATCCTGTTTATCTGCGGCGGAGCTTTTGATGGTCTTGAGAAAGTGATTGAATCCAGAATTGGAGAAAAATCCATTGGTTTCAATGCGCATATTATTGAAAAGAATAAGATAAATGTCGGAGAAATCTTCCGTCAGGTAATGCCGCAGGATTTGGTTAAGTTCGGAATGATTCCCGAATTTGTAGGACGTGTTCCGGTTACTGTAGCGCTTGATATGCTCGATGAGGAAGCCCTGGTAAGGATATTGGTTGAACCAAAGAATGCAATTACAAAACAATATAAGAAGCTTTTTGAAATGGATGGCGTAGAGCTTGAATTTGATGAGGATGCGCTGAAAGAAATCGCACAGCAGTCCTTTCAGAGAAAGATCGGCGCAAGAGGTCTTAGAGCAATCCTTGAAAGTGTGATGATGGACTCGATGTATTCGATTCCATCGGAGAATAAAGTCACCAAATGTATTATTACAAAGGAAGCTGCAATGGGAAGTGAAAAGCCCCAATTGGTACTTGTGGAGGATAGCGCTCCCAGAAAAATAATTGCAAAAAAGACCACCAAGAAAAGCAAAGATGAAATCGCTTAGAATAGTATAGTTGATTTAATTGTCAAAAGCTGCTTTATAAAACTAACTTCATAAAATTTGCACAATTTATGCATTGATGAGTAATATGAAACAAATTTCATTCGCAACACGTGTTCCCCCAAGTACTGCATAAAACGCAGTACTTGGATTGAAGTACGTAATGGTACATTAGATCATGAAATACAAGATCTAAGTACCAACGACTTCAAACAGTTGCGTATTAAATATTATTTCCTATTACTTAAGTTTTACCTTGATTTGTTCAAATTGATGAAGACGATTTCCTAAGAAAGCTTTTGACAAAATATAAAATTAAAGCCTGCCATGGAACGATGTTAGAAATGGGAGGCTTTGATTCTCTTAGATATGCAAAAGCTGCGGGAAATGGAGAAAAAAGCGCAAAAGACAGCGCAGAAATGGGGAAACACAATGATTATAAAAAGCGCTAATTTAGAAACGGTTTGCGGAATTACCAGTGTACTTCCTGTAAACGATAAGCCGGAGATTGCATTTGCTGGGAAATCCAATGTAGGGAAGTCTTCCCTAATTAATGCCCTCATGAATCGGAAATCACTGGCGAGAACATCCTCCCAGCCGGGGAAGACCCAGACCATTAATTTTTATAATATTAATGATTTACTATACTTCGTTGATTTACCGGGGTATGGCTATGCGAAGGTGTCTGAAACAGTAAAAGCAAAATGGGGTAAGATGATTGAAAAATATTTTAGAACGACGAAGCAGTTAAGGATGGTTTTCTTATTAATAGATATTCGCCATGCGCCTTCGGAAAATGATAAAATCATGTACGATTGGATCATATATCATAACTACCAGCCGGTAATCATTGCTACAAAGCTGGATAAAATCAAGCGAAGCCAGAAGGACAAGCAGATAAAACTAATCAAAGAGTCGCTCAATGTAAAACCGGGCACGGTGGTTATCCCGTTCTCTTCGGAGACAAAGCAGGGCAGAGAGGAACTATGGGAAATCATAGAACGAATCTGTGATCGGAACGAGCCGGAGGATACCATATCGTAATTAGGTGCTTACATGTCTTCCAGCAGCGAAGACATTAAATAGGAGTATACATCGGAACTTTTTTCCTTCCAATTGTTGCAGATTTTGGAAGCTTCTTCTTCCGTTGTAACAACCAAGGTCAAATCTATGATGGGAGTTGCCCGTTCGATCACACCTAAATGGGCAGCGAATTCCCCCTTCTTCATCTGATAGTAGTCGGCAGGCGTGGATACTTCCTCCTGCAGTTCGTATTTATTATCTCTAAGATATGTCTCAATATCATCCTTAATCCCCTGTGAAATCAAATGATCAAAAAGGCGAAGCGTCTCCAGGCCGCTGTCCGTAATGCGGTATAAGGAGCTGTTTCGAATGGTTTTCATCGTAATAAAGGCATCACTAATCAGATCCGATATTACCTGCTGAATATTAAAATAATTGGTATACCCTTTTTCTAATATGAAGACCGTCAACTGTGCATTCGTTAAGGGAAAGTTGACTCGGCTTAGAATATATAAAATCATTAGTTTATATAGCATCAAAGTATCTGAATTCATGGTACTCCTCCTTCTCCTCTTTTCCTTATTATCGTGACTAGTCGTTTCTATATATATTTAATCGATTTTTTGCATTCTTTTCCCTGCCAGCTATCTCTTAGCTTCATTTGCTTATGGATACTGTTTAAAACAAGCTTTTTGTTTTTACTCCAGAGCGGAGCGAGCAGAAGCTTACCCGGACCGTCGCCCGTGATCCGGTGAATTACGATATCTTGCGGGAGCCTTTCTAGACAGGATATAACGAGATCAATGTATTCGTCAAGGGATAGGATATCTTTGATCCTTCCATTTTCATAGAGGTCTCCGAGATCAGTTCCCTTTAAAATGTGCAGCAGCTGCAGCTTGATACCCTGGATGGGAAGCCCTGCAAGATAGTCCATGGTCTGAAACATTTCCTCTCTCGTCTCCCCTGGCAGTCCGAGGATGGAATGGACTATGACCGGAATACCAAGGGCATGCAGATTGGTTACCGCCTCTTCAAAGCAAGAGAGAGGATAGCCGCGGCGAATAAATTCGGCACTCCGGGGGTGCATCGTCTGAAGTCCCAGCTCAATCAATACCGGCTTTTTCTTATTTAAGCGGGCAAGCAGCGTCAATACCTCTTCTCCAAGGCAATCCGGACGGGTGGCTATGGAGAGAAGGACAATCTCGGGATGAGAGAGCGCTTCTGTGAAAATCTTCTCCAAATAGGAAACGGGTGCATAGGTATTCGTGTACGCCTGAAAATAAGCAATATACCGGCAGTCCTTCCCGCCGGACAGCTTCGGAGCGATGAATGCTTTTGCATCCTCGATCTGCTCCGTGATTGAACGAAGCGGAGAGGATGCAAAATCACCGGAGCCGCCTTCACTGCAGAAGATACAGCCGTGCTCCCCGATGGTCCCATCCCGGTTCGGGCAGCTCATTCCTCCGTTTAAGGACAGCTTATATATCTTCTGCCCATAAGCTTTCTTAAGCGCATAATCGAGGGAATGATAGCGCTTCTCTCCCCACTTTTTCCTTGTTGGAATTTTAACTTCTTCCATATAAATATCTGCTTTCCAATCTTTACTTACCGATGTAGGATTTCACCGCATTGCTTACTGCCTCGCATACCTTTGGATCAAATGCCTGCGGCATAATATTCTCCGCATTTCGTTCCTCGTCCGGTACAAGTCCGGCAATTGCAACAGCGGCTGCAAGCTTCATTTTCTCTGTGATTGCTGTGGCTCTGCCCTCTAAGGCGCCCTTAAAGATACCGGGGAATGCCACAACATTATTCACCTGGTTCGGGAAGTCAGAACGTCCCGTAGCAACCACCTTCGCCCCAGCTTCCTTTGCAAGGTCAGGCATGATCTCAGGAACGGGATTCGCCATAGCAAAAAGAATGGAATCTTTATTCATCGAGGCAACCATTTCTTTGGTTACGATATTCGGAGCCGATACACCGACAAACATATCTGCACCTACCATAGCATCGGCAAGGTTTCCCGTCTTCTTCTCCAGGTTGGTAACCGCCAGCATCTGCTTCTGCATCCAGTTTAAATTCTTACTGTTTTCCGAGAGAATTCCTTCCTTATCACAGAGTAGGACATGTTGAAATCCGTAGGATAAAAGAAGCTTTGCGATTGCGATTCCGGCAGAACCGGCACCATTAACGACAACCTTACAATCCTCTTTCGTCCGGTTGGTAACCTTAAGGGCATTGATCGCGCCTGCAAGAACAACGATCGCCGTTCCGTGCTGGTCATCGTGGAAGACAGGGATATCCAGAAGCTTTTTTAAACGTTCTTCGATCTCGAAACATCTTGGGGCTGATATATCCTCCAGGTTGATCCCGCCAAAAGCAGGAGCAATGGCAACAACGGTTTTAATGATTTCTTCCGTATCCTGCGTATCAAGGCAGATAGGAACGGCATTCACATCGCCGAATTCCTTGAACAGGACAGCTTTTCCTTCCATAACAGGCATTGCAGCGTAGGGACCGATATTTCCCAGACCTAGAACCGCACTGCCATCCGAAACTACAGCAATTGTATTTGCCTTTATCGTATATTTGTAGGCAAGGTTTTTATCCTCCGCAATCGCTTTACACGGCTCTGCAACACCTGGGGTATAAGCAATCGCAAGGTCTTCTCTGGAGCGGACACTGCATTTGGAGGTGATTTTCAGTTTACCATTCCACTCTTCGTGCATTTTTATGGCTTTTTCATTATTATTCATGTAATATTCCACCTAACTTAAGTATTTATGATGTCTTTTTAATGTAGATTAAAAATATCATAACACTAGGAAATAGGTAAATCAAGCCATTCTTAAGATTTAAAACGTAAAGAAACCGTGCAAAATTGCTAGGTTATTTAAGAAAAATATGGTATTATACAGAAGAAAGTATGTTTGGAGGTGCTTATGGATTATTGTAGTGCAGTCGCTGATTATAGAGAGGTGTTTCAGGCAGTAGAAAGGCTGCGAAAGCGGGAGGGTTCCTGCATCGTGGCAATCGATGGAATGTGCGGCAGCGGAAAGAGCTTTCTGGCGGATCTGCTTGCCAAAACCTTTGACAGTAATGTCTTTCATATGGACGATTATTTTCTTCCCCCGGAGCTGAGGACAAATGAGAGGCTTACCAAGCCGGGAGGGAATGTTCATTATGAACGATTTCAGAAAGAGATACTAGAAGCTATTATAAGAAGGGAGACGGTTGTCTATCGGCCGTATCTCTGTGGTCTACAGCGATATGGGGAGGAGAGTAAGGCAGAGCCCAAAGAGCTGACGATTATCGAAGGTGCCTATTGTCTGCATCCAAAATTAAGAGAATATTATTCGTTGAAAATTTTCTTGTCCGTTGACGACCATGTGCAGCTGGAGCGGATCGTATGCAGGAACGGTGAAGAGAAGCTGGAGCAGTTTGTAAGCAAATGGATCCCTTTAGAGAACCTTTATTTTGACAAACTTGGTATTAAGGATTTATGCGATATTGTCGTGGATACAACGGATTTTTGAGAATGAATTACGATTCAAGTGTCAAAAGCTGATTCATAAAACCAACTTCATCAATTTGCACAATTTATGTATTGACAGGTAATAGGAAACATATTTCATTCGCAACACATTGTTCCCAAAGCACTGTAAAAAACGCAGTACTTGGTTGAGGTACGTAATGGTGCGTAAGACTATAAAATACGTGATCTAAGTACCAACGACTTCAAATAGCTGCTAATGAAAATATTGTTTCCAATTGCTTGAATTTAACCTTGATGTGCAAATTTATGAAGACGATTTGTTGAGAAGGCTTTTGAACACTTCTATCAATAACCATAAGTCATCTTAAGATTTTGATAGAAATAGGAGAGATAAGATATGAATCAGACACAAACGAAAAAACTAATTTATACGGCGATCTGTATCAGCTTAGGATTGCTGCTTCCCATGGTAGGTAAGATTCCCGGTGCCAATCTGGGGGCGATCCTGCTGCCGATGCATATTCCGGTTCTTCTGGCGGGCTTCCTCTGCGGTGCCCCTTATGCAACCTTTTGCGGCATGATCCTGCCGCCATTAAATTATGCACTTACTGGAAGACCGGCTATTTTCCCGACCGGAATTTCTATGATGTTTGAATTGGGGGCTTACGGCTGCATCACAGCGGTTTTATACCGTGTAACCAAAGGAAAGGTATCTATGTCCCTGATCGGCGGCATGCTCGGAGGGCGTATCGTTATGGGAATTGCCAATACAATCCTGTGGGGAATGCAGGGAAATACCTACGGATTTTCTATTTTCTTAACGGGTGCTTTTGTAAAGGCACTGCCCGGAATTACAATACAGCTTATTATTATACCGGTGATATTGTATGCTTTAAAGAAAGCCAAGCTTACGGATTTAGATTAGTTGATTTTGCTCTGCCCCAAAGGTCCTATAGCATATGGGGCAGATTTTTCAAACATGGACTTCCATTTCTTGTACGAATGGTGTATAATAGTTAAGCATGATTTAGGATAATCTATTATATTATCCCTCACAGGATTAATTTCTATCTCATATCTATCTTACCTTCCGTAAAGAAATCCAATTTTGGTCAAAGGAGTTGAATAAATGGAGAAACAGTATGATTCAATGACTCTTGTTCAGTTAAGAGAGTTAGCGAAGAAAATGGGACTGAAAAATATTACAACATTGAAGAAAAGTGATTTGCTGCAAGCAATTAAGAGTTATGAATCGGACAATAATCAAAACGGACATATAGCAGAGCAGCAGGAAGAGATGCAGAATACGCAGCCAAAGGAGCAGGCGGAACAATTTCAGCCGGAGCAGAAAACAGGTGCAGGCAGACACGAGAGGAAACAGACATCCAGCCATAATGAAATTGATCATTTGGATAGCGGAGAAACCAAGGAAGGAATTCTTGAGGTTTTACCGGATGGATATGGTTTTATTCGATGTGATAACTATCTTCCCGGAGAAAATGATGTTTATGTGTCTCCGGCACAGATACGAAGGTTTAATCTGAAAACTGGTGATATTGTTAACGGAAATACAAGAATACGGAATCAAAATGAAAAGTTCAGTGCATTACTTTATGTGAAAATGGTGAATGGATTTCATCCAAGCGAGGCACAAAGACGGAAGAAATTTGAAGATTTGACGCCGGTGTATCCGGATGAGAGAATTCATTTGGAAACCCCCGGGTGCGGTGTGGCTATGCGAATGGTTGACCTAATATCACCGATTGGTATGGGGCAGAGAGGGATGATCGCATCCCAGCCGAAGGCAGGAAAGACAACGCTGTTAAAGCAGATTGCCAAGGCGGTTCAGCGAAACCATCCGGAAATGAAATTGATTATTTTATTGATCGACGAGCGTCCGGAGGAAGTAACGGATATTAAGGAATCGATTGAAGGTAGAAATGTGGAAGTGATTTATTCCACTTTTGACGAGCTTCCGGAGAATCATAAACGAGTTTCCGAGATGGTCATTGAAAGGGCGAAACGGCTGGTGGAGCATAAGCAGGATGTAATTATTCTGCTGGACAGCATTACTCGATTGGCACGGGCATACAATCTCACCGTGCAGCCAAGCGGAAGAACCTTATCCGGCGGTTTGGATCCCGCAGCACTTCATATGCCGAAGAAGTTCTTTGGTGCCGCAAGAAATATGCGGGAGGGCGGAAGTCTAACGATACTTGCCACCGCACTGGTAGATACAGGCAGCCGAATGGATGATGTGGTGTTCGAGGAGTTTAAAGGAACTGGTAACATGGAGCTGACGCTTGACCGAAGCCTGTCCGAGAGGCGAATCTTCCCGGCAATCGATCTTTCAAAATCCGGAACCAGAAGGGAAGATCTAATTCTTACCAAACCGGAAATTGAAGCGACCTATCTTATGCGGAAAGCGATGAATGGGATGAAATCCGATGAAGCAATGGAGCGGATTATTGATATGTTTATACGCACGAAAACAAATGCGGAATTTATTGACATGATTCGGAAAACCAAAATTGTCTTTTAGGTATTGCAATGAAAAAAAACCTATGCTATAATAATAGCACTGTTTATTGAATTGGAATTATTTGATTACCAATATATGATATTTGATTACAAAGAGGTGAAAATAATGAAAGAAGGAATCCATCCGAAATATTATCAGGCAAAGGTTGTTTGCAACTGTGGAAATGAGTTTGTTACCGGATCCACAAAGCAGGACATCCATGTTGAAATATGCTCCAAGTGCCATTCATTCTACACAGGTCAGCAGAAAGCAGCTGCAGCTCGCGGTGCGATTGAGAAGTTTAACCGTAAGTATGGTCTTGGTCAGGATAAATAATATTCGTTACGTATAAATATGACGTTAAAAATTGGGTTGAGGTTCACTTCCTCAGCCTATTTTTAAATAAAATAATATACAAATACAGTACGTGTCTGTCTGTTGGAAAAACAGACGATGTAGAAAGGTTCTGGTGCGAAGATGAAACCATCAGGTATTGGGGGAATGGCTGTGATGGAAGGTGTCATGATGAAGAATCAGGATACCTATGCAATTGCCGTCCGTAAGCCGAATAATGAAATTGTAGTGGAAAAGAATACCCATAAGAATTTTTCTGATAAGGTAAAGCTTTTTAAATTGCCTATCTTTCGTGGAATGATTGTGTTCGTGGATTCCCTGGTAATCGGTTTGAAAGCATTAAATTATTCTGCAAGCTTCTTCGAGGATGAAGAGGAGCAGAATAAGGATAAGAAGAAAAACAAAGAAAAAGATAAGAAAAAAGAAAAAAAGAAAGCAGAGCAATCCAACGCCCTCATGATGGCAGCGGCAGTTATTCTTTCGATCGGATTATCAATTGCTCTGTTTATGGTACTTCCGGTATTAATTTCTGGTATTTTTTCGAAGCTGGTAACGAATCATTATGCCCTTACCTTAATGGAAGGTTTGATTCGTCTTGCTATTTTTATAGGATATGTATTAATTGCGTCCCAGATGTCGGAAATCAAGCGGGTATTTATGTACCACGGCGCAGAGCATAAAACAATTAATTGTGTGGAAAATGGATTTGAGCTTACGGTAGAGAATGTAAGATGGCAGTCGAAGCAGAATAAACGGTGCGGAACCAGCTTTATGCTGTTTGTCATGGTGATCAGCTTAATCATATTCCTATTTCTCCCCTCCGGGAATCTGGGTTGGAGAATCTTAACCAGAGTATTATTAATACCGGTTATCTCCGGTATTTCCTATGAATTTATTCGCTTTGCAGGGAAAACGGATAATGTGGTTCTGAATTTCTTGAGTAAACCTGGTCTGCTGATGCAGGGACTTACCACGAAGGAACCGGATGATTCCATGATTGAAGTAGCAATCAAGTCCGTGGAAGCTGTATTTGACTGGCAGGCATTTTTGGAGGCTTCGGAGAAGAAGACAGAGGGTAAGCGTATCGGGAAAAAAGCAAGGAAACCTGCCCGAAAGAAGGAAGCTAATAAAGCGGGAAGTGCTCCAAAGGATAGAAAAACAGAGAAACCGGAAGCTGCGGTAAAGGCAGCAGAGGTAGAGGCGGAGACGAAGGCTAAGGATGAGATTGCCGCAGCCTCTTTAAAAAACAGCAAAGAGGATCGAACCAAAAAGGCAGCGAATGCAGGAGGAAGCAAGGAGAGCACTCATAATAAATCATTGAATCAGAAACAGGCTTCCCAGGCACAGACAGAGAAAGAAAATGAAGCAGCGAAGACGAGTCCTTCTGCTGTGGTATCTGATCCGGCGGAGGAAGAAGACGATGAAATCTTAAAAGCGCTGGATAAATATTTGGATGTATAGAAAAAGACGACCGGAAACAACAATAGTAGAGTAGGTTTCGATAATCAGAGAGGGCAGTAATGAGCACATTAAGAGAAATACTACGGACTGCCGAAAATTATCTTAAACAACATGCAATAGCAGATGCCGATGTGGATGCATGGTATCTGCTAGTGCATGTTTTTGGGATAAATAGAGCAGAATTTTACCTGCATAGGGAAGAGGAAGCATCGAAAATACAAGAAGAGGCGTATTGGACGCTGGTAGAGCAGAGGGCAAAGCATATCCCCCTGCAGCTGATTACAGGAACGCAGGAGTTTATGGGGCTGGAGTTTGCCGTTACTTCCGACGTACTTATTCCGAGACAGGATACGGAAGTGCTTGTAGAGGGGGTTCTAAAGGTATGCAGTCAAAAATCGGTACTGGATATGTGCACTGGATCCGGGTGCATAATTATTAGCTTGTCAAAATATGGCAATCTTAGTAAGGCAGTCGGAGTAGATCTTTCGGAGAAAGCGCTAAAGGTTGCAGAAATAAATGCGGTTAAGCATAATTTAAATATAGAATTTATAAAAAGTAATCTGTTTGAAAAAATTGAAGGAGTATATGATATCGTCGTTTCTAACCCTCCCTATATACCTTCCGGGGAGATCCAGAGCCTTATGCCGGAGGTTCGTGACCATGAACCTATCATGGCTTTGGACGGTGACCTTGATGGGCTTGCCTTTTATCGGAAGATAGCGAAGGAAGGGAAGGACCACTTAATAAAGAATGGTTATATCTTTCTTGAGATCGGCTGTAACCAGGCGCAGGATGTGAAAGAAATCCTGCAGAAAGAAGGTTTCTGCGATATCAAGATCAAAAAGGATTTAAGCGGTCTTGACAGGGTTGTTTCGGGAAGACGGTTTTAGACTAAATTTGGAGGAATCGATATGTTTGACAAGCTGGATGATCTGTTGATGCGATACCGGGAAGTAGAGCAGGAGCTCATGGACCCGAATGTCGTAAATGATCAGAACAATTATCGCAAACTAAGGAAGGAGCAGGCGGAGCTTGCCCCAATTGTAGAAAAATATACGGAATATAAGGATACCCAGTCTTCCATTGAGGACAGTCTGGCAATGCTGGAAGAGGAAAGTGATGAAGAAATTCGAGAGATGGCGAAGGAAGAATTAAATACCTGTAAGCAGCGGATGGAAACCATTGAAGGCGAATTAAAAATCCTATTACTTCCCAGGGATCCGAACGATGATAAGAACGTTATTATCGAAATCCGCGGTGGTGCGGGCGGCGACGAGGCTGCATTATTTGCAGCGGAGCTGTATCGAATGTATGCGCATTATGCAGAACGCAACCGTTGGAAAGTGGAAATGATGAATGTTAACGAGAACGGAATCGGGGGCTTTAAGGAAGTAATCTTTATGATCAGCGGAAAGGGAGCCTATTCGAAATTAAAGTACGAGAGCGGTGTGCATCGTGTACAACGTGTACCGGTAACCGAATCCGGCGGCCGTATCCACACCTCAACAGCAACCGTGGCAATTATGCCGGAGGCGGAAGAGGTCGACGTGGAGCTGGACTTAAATGATTGCAAATTTGATGTGTTCCGTGCTTCCGGTAACGGCGGTCAGTGCGTTAATACCACGGACTCGGCAGTGCGCCTTACCCATATACCGACCGGTATTGTGATCTCCTGTCAGGATGAAAAATCACAGTTAAAGAATAAGGATAAAGCACTTAAGATTTTACGTTCCAAGCTATATGACTTAGAGATGGAGAAAGCGCATAGCGCGGAAGCTGAAGAAAGAAAGAGCCAGGTAGGAACCGGCGACCGTTCCGAGAAAATCCGAACCTATAACTTTCCGCAGGGAAGGGTTACGGATCATCGTATCAAATTGACGGTACACCAGCTGGATGCAGTTATGGACGGAGATCTGCAGGAGATCATCGGAAGCCTGATCGCCGCAGACCAGGCAGCGAAATTAAGTAAATTGCAGGAAGAGTGAGAAAGAATGAATAGGATTTAAAGGGCAAAAGCTTTCCTAATAAATCGTATTCTTCCATTTGCACAAATTAAGAAAAAACTTAAGTAATCGGAAACAATATTTTAATGCGCAACTGTTTGAAGTCGTTGGTACTTAGATCATGTGTTTTATGATCTTATGTACCATTACGTACTTCAATCCAAGTGCTACGTTTTTTGCAGTGCTTTGGGAGCAATGTGCTGCGAATGAAATATGTTGCCGATTACTTATCAATGTATAAATCGTACAAATGGAAGAAGTGGTTATAAATTAGCCTTTGCTCCTTAAATCCTAGAAAAAGACAAAGGACTTGTTTGTATGAAACCAAAAACGGTAATCAGCAGCAGTAGTAATGCGCAGGTGAAAAATCTGAACTTATTGCAGAAGAAGGCAAAGGCAAGGGAAGAACAGGGTGTCTTTGTTGTGGAAGGCAGAAAGATGTTCGAAGAGGCAAGAGATGCCGGACTTCTGGTTAAAACCTATGCCTGTGAAAGCTTTTATCAGGAAAAGCTACAGGAGGATGGGGCTTATTTTCATGACCTGGACTATGAGGTAATTACCGATGCACTATGTAAAGAAATATCCGAAACCAAGACACCGCAGGGAATTATGGGTGTGGTAACAAAAACGGAAAATTCCCTTACGGATATTCTTAAGAAACCGGATCCGCTGCTTCTGCTCCTGGAGGATATCCGGGATCCCGGCAATCTGGGTACGATTCTTCGAACAGCGGAGGGAGCGGGAGTCACCGGAGTTATTCTTAACCGTTCCTGCGTGGATATTTACAATCCGAAGGTAATCCGATCCACGATGGGATCCATTTACCGGGTACCATTCTATCGGGCGGAGGATTTTATTGGTACCATAGCAGAAATAAAAAAGCAAAGTATTACTATTTTTGCCGCACATCTGCTGGGAAGAGTTTATGATACAGATAAAAGCTTTGAGCGCGGCTGTGCCTTCCTGATCGGAAATGAGGCGAATGGTCTGTCCGAGGAAGCATCCCAAATGGCGGATATTCGAATTAAAATACCAATGGCGGGAAAGGTAGAGTCCTTAAACGCGGCGGTGGCAGCGGCAATCCTCATGTATGAGGCGGCAAGACAAAGACGCAATATGCCGAAATAGAATTATTTATGGATGGGAAATGGCTTTTGTAAGACGATAGAGGCAGTGGATAGGACACCGATTTCGTTTTATAAAAGCTTTTTTGTATGGGTAAAAGTTGAGTCGAAAGCCTTCCTAACAAATAGCCTTCTTTAATTTGCATAAAGTCAAGGAAAAACTTAAGTAATAGGAAAGAATATTTTAATGAGCAACTATTTGAAATCGTTGGCATCTCAGCTACGTATTTTGTGATCTTATGTACCATTACGTACTTCAATCCAGGTATTACGTTTTGCAATACTTTGGGGATTACGTGTTGCAAATGGAATATTATCCCATTTGCTTATCAATGTATAAATTGTACAAATTGATGAAGTGAATTTTATAAGCTAGCTTTTGACACTTATATTCAATTAATTTATTTCGAACGTGCCTGGATAAGATTAAAAGATAATTAAAAAAGAGTGGAACGCATTGTATATTATTAACTTATCAACTAAAATAAAAAAAGGATAATTATTTAAGTGATTGCAGGAAAGGGGGGATTTCTTTGATGAATTCCATCTATTGGATTGTTATTCTGGTCATACTTATTTTTATAGAAATCATTACTCTGGGACTTACGACCATATGGTTTGCGGGAGGCGCTTTAGCGGCATTTATTCTATCTCTGTTTTTTGACAGCCTGCTTGCCGAGATTGTTATATTTCTGGTTGTTTCCCTACTTTTACTGTATTTTACAAGACCAGTGATTCTTAAATATTTCAATCCGAAAAGAACAAAGACTAACTACGAAGGAGTGATTGGTAAGGAAGCCTTAGTTATCGTACCGATCGATAATGTAAAAGCAACCGGACAGGTTGTGGTAGACGGCCAGGAATGGTCAGCGAAAACCGCAGATGGAAGCAGAATCGAAAAGGATGCGAAGGTCATAGTACAGGGGATTACCGGAGTAAAGCTGGTAGTAAGCCCCAAAAAGGAAGAAGCGGCAGAATAGTCCCGCAAAAAATGTAAACCATAAAAAGAATAGCAAAGTGGCTGTTCTTCAAGGTTACTAAGAGACCGAGTTTATGTCAGCGCGGTATCCATGAACTCGACCGTGCGTAAAATGCCGCGCAGAAAAGAGGATGAATAAATGAGTGGATTTGAGATTGTTCTTATTACTTTTGCCATTATTATTTTGATGATCTTAGCGGCTAGCGTTAAAATCGTTCCACAGGCATACGCTTACGTGGTGGAACGGCTGGGTGGATACCAGGCTACTTGGGACGTCGGTATCCATATCAAGATGCCAGTGATTGACCGGATTGCGAAGCGGGTTTTACTTAAGGAACAGGTAGTAGACTTTGCGCCGCAGCCGGTAATAACAAAGGATAATGTAACGATGAAGATTGATACTGTTGTATTTTATCAAATCACGGATCCGAAATTATATGCCTATGGTGTGGATAATCCTTTAATGGCGATTGAGAACCTGACAGCAACCACACTGCGTAATATCATTGGTGATCTGGAGCTGGATGAAACCTTGACCTCCAGGGAGATTATCAATACGAAGATGCGGGTGACCCTGGACGTCGCCACCGACCCATGGGGAATCAAGGTAACTCGTGTTGAACTGAAAAATATCATTCCGCCTGCAGCAATCCAAGATGCCATGGAGAAACAGATGAAGGCTGAGAGGGAGCGAAGAGAATCGATCCTAATCGCAGAGGGAGAAAAGAGATCTGCGGTACTTGTTGCGGAAGGGAAAAAGGAAGCAGCAATTTTGGAGGCTGAGGGTGAGAAGGAATCCGCTATTTTACGTGCGGAGGCGAAAAAGGAAGCGACCATCCGTGAATCGGAAGGACAGGCGGAGGCAATTATTAAGGTGCAGAAGGCGAATGCAGACGGTATTCGTTTCCTGAATGAGTCGGCTCCGCAGGCTTCGGTTATTCAGTTAAAGAGCCTGGATGCATTTGCAAAGGCTGCCGACGGAAAGGCAACGAAGATAATTATCCCATCGGAGATTCAAGGACTTGCCGGCATGGCAAAATCCCTGACCGAGGTATTGAAGGATGAATAAAAAGACCCTATGGGAAGCGTAGATTTCATTCTCCTGGGGACTATTTAAGTAAGATTAAAGGTAGGGTAACTTACCGTCTTTCTCCATTTGCACAAATCAAGTACATGGATAGATTGTGTAAATTGATGAAGTTGGATCGATAGAACAATTAGAATGATTAAAAAATGAATTGGAGGCAAGTGGAAACCAGTTCATTTTTTTATCGTATAGGAAATTACGTCCTATACGATAAAAAACCTCCATGCGAACATAGTTCGCATTAGGATGACGCACTCGTGCGTAAGGTATTTATCTACCTGCGGCAGAATGCGCTCGGCGCGAGAGTTTGCCTTGGCAAACTCTTTGTTATGGATTCCTTCCTCTTCATAAAAACTTTACCAAAATTGGGTGAAACTTTAAGGAAAAATTAAGATTTTCTTTCTTGCTTAAGTTTTCTCGATGAGATATTATATTGCTATTCCAATGGAATACGAAAATAAAAGCAAGAGACACAGAGTGAAGAAAAAACATCTTCACCAAGCGAATTAATTCGCTTTACAAATACCTAGCCTGCGGTACAAAGTTTGCTGGTAGTCAAGAAAGAGCATGGTTATTATTATGGAAAAGATGAAGAAAATATTGGCTTCGCCTTATTTTATTGCGGGCCTGTTTGCTTTAAAAATGATGGTTTATTATTCGCTGATTAAGGTGAATCGTATGGAACTTGTACTGATTCTCATTAGCCTTATAATGTGGGGCGGTATCTTTATCTGCTTTAGTAAAAGCGGTTTAAAGAGAAAAAGGGGAATCTTTCTGACGGTTTACTTATTATTAAGCCTGCTTATGTTTGCAGATACAATGTACTATAATTACTACAATCAAACCGTATCGATCCGTCAGCTATGGCAGGCAAAGAGTGTTACGGCGGTACCGAAAAGCTTTATCGCAACTTTGATACCGGCAAGTTTTCTGCTCTTTGTGGATATACCGTTTGCTTACTATAGCTTTAAAAAAATGAATGATAAATATAAGAAACATAATTTGCATTTAAGAAAGGAAATCAAATATTCCGTTTCCATTCTCATTGCAATCATTATCACCCTAATCATTAATCCATTCCATTCGGCTGCGATTGAACGGGTGAATAATACCGAATTTTTCACGAACCATGTAAACGATATCTATGAAACGATTGCAGAGAATATTGCTCCGGAGGAGATGGAAGAGGAAGAAATCCTCGAAGTTTTGCAGGAGGTTGCTCCGGAAGCGATGGGACCCTACCTTAACGGCATTGGAAAGGGTAAGAATTTAATTGTCATACAGCTGGAGGCATTCCAAGACTTTGTGATCGGCAGGAAATATAACGGGCAGGAAATTACTCCGAATCTCAACCGTCTGCTTCAACAGGATACCTTATATTTTGACAATTACTATTCCAATATTGGAAAAGGGAATACCTCGGATGCAGAGTTTTCCAGCATGAACAGTCTCTACCCGGTGATTGAGGGGGAGGCGTATCGATTGTACGAATCGAATACGTATTATGGATTACCTTGGCTACTTAGGGAGCAGGGGTATTATGCCTTTGCGGTACATGGCTATAAAGGAGAATTTTGGAACAGGGAAAAGGCTTATCCCTATCAGGGCTTTCAGGATTACATCAGTATGGAGGATATGAACCAGGATGAAATCATTGCAATAGGAATATCCGACAAATCCATGTTCAAGCAATTGGTACCGATTTTAAAGGAACAAAAGAAACCCTTCTTTTCCTTTGCAATAACCTTAACAAATCATCATCCGTTTGTTCTGGATGATCAGTATAGAACCTTGCAGCTTGCTGAAGAGGAAAAGGGAACCAAATTAGGAAATTATCTGGAGACGGTCCGCTATACGGACGAAGCGGTCGGGCAACTTATTGAAGATCTTAAAACAGCCGGATTGTATGAGAATACTGTGATCGCACTCTATGGAGATCACCACGGTCTAAACTGCGGTATGGAAGATGTTCAGGCGGATATGACCAGATTCCTCGGACGAAACTATGATTATGATGAAATGTTAAATATTCCGCTCATTATTCATGTTCCAGGCAGCAGCGTCAAGGAAACCATTCATACCACGGGAGGTCAGATCGATTTTATGCCGACGATCGCTAATATTATGGGAATCGCCTACGACGAAACCTTTGCTCTCGGGCAGGATCTGGCGAATGCCGAAGAAGGCTTTGTTGCTTTTACCAGCTACCTGTTTGAAGGTTCCTTTGTAAAGGATGACGTTATGTTTGAGATTTCAAGAGAAGGGATCTTTGAAGGCAGCAGGGCATGGAGAATTGGTACCGGAGAGGAGCTAGACGCGGCGCTTTATCAGGAGGAATATGAGAAAGCAGTGCTTTATAAGAAGACATCGAAGGAAGTTCTGCAGAAGGATCTTATGGCAGAATATATAAAGCGTGATCCCGTCGAGGATCCCGCTGGGCTTCCGAAAAACGAGAATAAATAATATTTTATGAGTGCGCTAAGTCATATCGAAACCGTGAATAGGAATAGAACTTGGAATATATTCAGATTGGCTAAGACTGGCTGACGCAGGCTGTTTATATTCGATTTGAGACTCAGGTGAAAATAGAGCTTGCTTGTACTTGTGCGATATTTTTACTAGAGCTTTGAGGCTCAAAGGTGAATATACCAAGGAAGGAAAGGCAGCCAAAGGAATGTATACAGGTTCTATTCCTATCAAAAATTTAAAGATGACTTAGAGCACTCACATCAAATATTAATTAAAAAAATCTGATATGGATAGATGGCTTCCTGTGGGATACCGTATATCTATATCAGATTTCCTGATTCTTTTTGTGGCTGAACGGTTGCTGAAATATTCTTTAAATACCTTGACATCCGCATTAAATTAGAATAATGTATAATTAAACACTAACAATGTATGAAAATAACTCAAGCGGTAAGCTTATACCAGCACCAAAATTCGCGAAAGGTTGTTAGAACGGAGGTTATGATATGAATTTAAAAGGGAGAAGTTTTTTGACATTAAAGGATTATACACCGGAGGAGATTGCATATTTGATTGATTTGGCAGCGGAGCTAAAGGAAAAGAAGAAGCAGGGAATTACCGGAAACCATTTGAAAGGGAAAAACATCGCTCTAATCTTTGAGAAGCCGTCGACCAGAACCCGGTCTGCTTTTACGGTAGGCTGTGTGGATGAAGGAGGGCATCCGGAGTATCTTGGGAAAGAGGATATTCAATTAGGACACAAGGAAAGTGTCGAGGATACCGCCCGGGTACTGGGAAGAATGTACGATGGTATCGAGTTTCGCGGGTTTACGCAGGAGACGGTGGAAAAGCTTGCAAAATACAGCGGGGTCCCGGTATGGAACGGACTGACGGATACCTATCATCCCACACAGATTTTAGCAGACTTCTTGACTTTAAAAGAGCATTTTGGTAAGCTGAAAGGGTTAAAACTTGTCTATGCAGGAGACGGCAGAAACAACATGGCAAATAGCCTAATGATTGGTTCCTCAAAAATGGGAATTGACTTTACCATACTGGCACCGAAAGCCTTATGGCCCGGGCAAAAGCTGGTGGATCTTTGCCAAACCTATGCAAAGGTTTCGAAAAGCAGGATCACCCTGGCGGATTCCCCGGACGCAGCCGAGGGTGCCGATGCAATTTATACGGATGTATGGTGCTCCATGGGAGAGGAAGAAAAAGCTGCCGAAAGAATAAAGCTGTTAAAACCGTACCAGGTGAATCATCAATTGCTTGCTCGGACAAATAAGGAGGATACCATTGTACTGCATTGCCTTCCCGCAGTGAAAGGAAATGAAATTACAGAAGAAGTATTTGAGCGGTTTTCTGACGTTATTTTTGACCAGGCTGAGAACCGTATGCATACAATTAAAGCAGTTATGGTTGCTACCTTAGGAAATATGTAATTTAAAGGAGTAATCCCTACGATGGATAAATTGAAGAAACTGATCAAAGAATTTTCCCTTTCCTATGATGTAATTAACTTGCTGCTGGGAACGGTATTACTTATATTTCTTGTACTTGTTTTTCGGTATCCAGGTAACCGCCTATTTTTGTTGATCGCGTTTACCTCTGGCGGTTTTATGAATATTATCAATGGACTTAAGTTTAAAAAGAATTCAAAGAAAAAAAGCATGGGAATGTCTTTTATCCTGTTCGGTATGATGGTCATTTTCATCGGATTTTTTATCGCATAGGAAATTGCGTCCTATACGATAAAAAATGCTCCGCTAAGGATGCGCACTCGCACGTATTGTATTTTGCCAGCGATGCTGGCCGCGCTCGGCGCTAGAGTATCGCAAGCGAAACTCTTTCTTGTGGCAACAGTGTAATGAATTAAAAATATATTCCATTCTTAGACTCCAAACGAAAGGAAGTTTATTCGATATGTATCAGGATAGGGTAGTGCTATGCGCCAGCAGTGCTTATGAAAAAAAGTTTTGGTTTAATGAGGATTTTGCAGCTTTACCGGAGCAGGTAAAGCAAGAATTAAAAATTATGTGTGTGCTATTTACGGAGGACGTTGGGGGAATACTATCGATGGAATTTAGTGAGGATGGAACTCTCCTTTTTCGGGTAGATGCCAGTGAGGATGATTTCCTATTTGATGAAATCGGAAGTGCCTTAAAAGTAAAAGAGCTTCAGAGAACGAAGAAGGAGCTCTTAGAGGCGGTTGAAATCTATTATCGGGTATTTTTTCTTGATCAGGACGCTTCCGGTTTGCTAAGCAGCGAAGATAGGGAAGATTAGCATCCATTGTTTCAATGGATTTGATAAATCGAATTGAAAATACAGGAGGTAGACCTATGCTATTAGTCATAGACGTTGGAAACACGAATATTACTTTGGGTGTATTTGAGGATATTAATCTAAAAGCGACCCTTCGTATGACGACTCAGATTGCCAGAACATCGGATGAGTATGGACTTCTTTTGCGGGATCTTCTTATGGCAAAAAATGTACGTATTCAGGACATTGATTCGGTAACGATTGCATCCGTTGTTCCGAAGACCATGCATTCTTTAGTGTCCGGAATCATAAAATACTTAGGAATTACTCCTTTGCTGATCGGTGCCGGCACCAAAACAGGAATCAAGATACCGACACCGAACCCGAAGGAGATCGGTTCCGACCGAATCGTTGATTTGGTTGCAGCCTATGAAATCTATGGCGGACCGGTTCTGGTAATCGATTTTGGAACAGCGATCACGTATGATTTAATTACGGAGGATGGTTCCTTCATTGCCGGTGTTACAAGCCCCGGTTTACGGATATCAGCGAATGCTTTATGGAGAGAGACGGCGAAGCTTCCGGAGATAGAAATTGTACTTCCCGATACGATTCTTGCGAAGGATACCATAACAAGCATGCAGGCAGGTCTTCTCTATGGATGCATCGGTCAGACGGAGTATATTGCAAAACGTATGATAGCCGAATCCAAAATCGCAGGCTGCAAGGTAGTGGCGACCGGCGGTTTGGGTAAGGTCATTTCGGATAATACGGATGTGATTAACGTATACGATTCAAACTTAACCTTGAAAGGACTTAAAATTATCAGCGATAAAAATCGAATTGGGAGATAAACGCGATGAGTTTCTATATCGGTAACGTTAGAATAAAAGGAAATTTATTTCTTGGACCAATGGCAGGGGTAACCGACCTGCCATTTCGTGTCTTATGCAAAGAAAAAGGGGCGGATCTTGTCTTTACCGAGATGGTAAGTGCGAAGGGAATCCTATACAATAATAAGAATACGGAAAGCCTTCTTACCATTTCGGAGGAGGAAAGGCCGGCAGCTGTTCAGTTGTTTGGCGCAGATCCGGATATCATGGCCGAGATGGCAAAGCGCATCGAGTACCGTAACTTTGATATCCTGGATATCAATATGGGATGTCCGGTTCCTAAGGTGGTTAAAAACGGCGAGGGCTCAGCATTAATGAAAGACCCTCAGCTGGTCGGAGAGATTGTTCGTAAGGTATCCAAGGCGATTGAAAAGCCGGTGACGGTTAAGATTCGTTCGGGATTTGATCCGGATCATATCAATGCGGCAGAGATTGCAAAAATAGCGCAGGAAAACGGTGCGGCAGCAGTTACGGTCCATGCGCGGACAAGGGAGCAGTTCTACCGGGGAAAAGCGGATTGGGAGATCATCCGCAGGGTCAAGGAGGCTGTTACGATACCGGTAATCGGAAGCGGAGATGTGTTTTCGCCTGAGGATGCAAAGCAGATGCTTGCGCAGACAAGCTGTGATGCAATTATGATTGCAAGGGGAGCACGGGGAAATCCTTGGCTGTTTGAACAGATAAAATCATATCTGGTGAATGGGATGTACCTTCCGAAGCCGGATTTTGCAGAGGTAAAAAGTATGATACTGCGGCATGCGATCTTGGAAATTGAGCATAAGGGGGAATATACCGGAATCCGGGAGATGCGTAAACACATTGCCTGGTATACGGTTGGCTACCCTTTAACCGCGAAATTACGAAGCAGGGTAAATGAAATTGAAAACCTGCAGGATCTAAAGCAGCTTCTTGAGGAATATTAGGCGATAAAAATAACCAAAGGATTCCGGTTAAGCGGTGAGATACTATCAAAGTGTCACAAAACTATAATTTTATTGGAAATAAACATTGATTTTTTCCGTAGTTCCGTTATAGTATATTTACAGAAAAGACAGATGTTTGCCATACAGGAACAAATGGGAGGAATAAGAATGGATAAACTAAAAGTAGGAATACTCGGTGGAACCGGTATGGTCGGACAGCGATTTATAACCTTGCTGGAGAATCATCCCTGGTTTGAGGTGGCTGTTGTAGCGGCAAGTCCGAGAAGTGCCGGAAAGACTTACGAGGAAGCAGCAGGAAAACGGTGGAAGATGAGAACACCGATGCCCGAGAGCGTGAAGAAGCTGATTGTCAAGGATGTAAATAATGTAGCTGAGGTCTGCCAAGAAGTGGATTTTGTATTCAGTGCAGTGGATATGACCAAGGAAGAAATTAAGGCGATTGAGGAAGCCTATGCAAAGATGGAGACACCAGTGGTTTCCAACAACAGTGCGCACCGATGGACACCGGATGTTCCGATGATCGTTCCGGAGCTGAATCCGGAGCATCTGGAAGTGATTCCTGCGCAGAAGAAGCGCTTAGGTACCAAGCGAGGCTTTATTGTAGTAAAACCGAACTGTTCCATCCAAAGCTATACACCGGCTCTGCATGCTCTGAAAGAATTTGGACCAAAGACGGTAGTCGCTACGACCTATCAGGCAATTTCGGGTGCAGGCAAGAACTTTACGGATTGGCCGGAGATGGTTGATAATGTGATCCCTTATATCGGCGGGGAGGAGGAAAAGAGCGAGCAGGAGCCTCTGCGGATCTGGGGTAAGGTTTCTGACGGTCAGATCGTGAAAGCAGACAGCCCAGTTATTACCACCCAGTGCATCCGTGTACCGGTAACCGACGGCCATACAGCGGCAGTTTTTGTAAGCTTTGAGAAAAAGCCTACGAAGGAGCAGATGATAAAAGCATGGAACGAATTTAAGGGTCTACCTCAGGAGCTTCAACTTCCCAGTGCTCCAAAGCAGTTTATCAAATATTTTGAAGAGGATAACCGTCCTCAGGTAAAGCTTGACTGTGATTATGAAAATGGGATGGGAGTAACCCTTGGAAGACTTCGGGAAGACAAGGTATTTGATTACAAATTCGTAGGATTGTCCCATAATACCGTGCGCGGCGCAGCAGGCGGTGCCGTACTAACGGCTGAGCTGTTAAAGGCGAAGGGATATATCACAAAGAAGAATTAAGATAGAAGTGCAATCAATCCAAGGGGGTTAATGTTCTTCCTCACACTGGATGTAAGATATATCCTTCATTTTGTATGCCATAATCGTACAAATATATAAGTTTGTTCGCTTATGTCACATAAAATGAACGACCTGTCTTTCAAACAGTGCATTATAGGAAAAATATTGACCCCCTTGGAATCATTCGCATCGATTGCAACAGCTTTATTCCAAAGATATGAGTGACAAAAGCCTTCTTAACAAATCGTCTTCATCAATTTGCACAAATCAAGGTAAAACTATAGCAATAGGAAACATTTTAATTCGCAACTGTTTGAAGTCGTTGGCACACACCATTACGTACTTCAATCCAAGTATTGCGCTTTGTGCAATGCCTTGCGGAACTGCGCGTTGCGAATGAAATTTGTTATATAACTTGTCAACGCATAGATTGTGTAA
>SVEA01000088.1 GCA_015057615.1 Lachnospiraceae bacterium
AAAAGTTGCAGCCGACTTTGCCGTTGGGAATGAGCCGGATGTGATTCAATATTTTACAGATGCAAATGCCAGTGATGTATTAGCAGCCAACAAATTTGTCAGTATTGAAGAAATCAGGAAAGTGTATCCGGACTATGCGAAAGATACCTTTGATAGTGATTTACTGGCAGCTGCGAACCCCGATGGTGTTGAACGAGCAGTTCCAACGACCAGATATTGGGAGGGATTGTTCTGCAATAAGGATCTCTTTGACAAGTATTGCTTAGAGCTTCCGACAGACTGGGAGAAGATGGAATCGGCGATCAATACCTTTAAGGAAAACGGTATCATTCCGATTGCAGTTTCCCTAAATAATGTACCCAATTACTGGATCGAGTTCTTAATGCTTTCGGCAGCAGGACCGGAGAATTACGAGACGGTGCCGGAGAGTGCTCCAAAGGATTGGTGTAAGGGGCTTGCCATGTTTAAGACCTTAAGGGAGATGGGGGCTTTCCCAGTAGATACGGATACCATAGACAAAGATTTTGCAGGGGAGTTATTTAAAAATAAACAGGCTGCAATGCAGCTGGAAGGCTCATGGTCTGCAGCCGGTATTCCGGATCAGGTGAATACGGTAGTCACAGCCTTTCCGATTATTCCTGGCGGTAAGGCTCCGGCAGGCAGCATAATTGGCGGAATTTCATCCGGCTTTTACATTACAAAGAAAGCCTGGGATGATCCGGACAAGAGGGATGCTGCGGTTAAATTTGTAATGGCACATACGAATAAAGATGCGGTTGCAACCTATTGGGGAGGCAATGGGCAAGCGGCTGCCATGGTAGATCCTCTGGATGATATGACCCCTCTGGAAATCTCAGGATTAAACTACAGCAACGCTGCAACCAGTATCTCAGCTCCAACGGATGCACGGATTTCACAGGAGGCTTATAATATCCTCGTAGCCGGCATTGTTGATATTTCTACCGGTGCAAGAACACCGGAGGACTTATTAAACGAAGTATTGCAGGTAAATGCAAAATAGCAAAATTACATAGGGAGAGGGGTCGGATTTACCCCTCTCTTTTATAACATTTCACAGAAAGCAAAAGTCTGGAATTATAACCGATCAATAAGAACACAAGAGCACATAATAGGAAGGCGATAAGATCAATGCTTTATAAGAAGAAATCACCACTGCTCATATTTTTACTACCCGGTCTAGTTTTAATGATTCTGTTTCTTTACAAACCCTTTATTGAAAATATAATAAATAGCTTTTATGATATGACGTCCGTCATAAAAATGCCAGGACAGGAATGGAATTTCCTTGGTCTTGCTAATTATAAAAAGTTATTTTCAGATCCGAAGATTCGAATTGCTATTTCCAACACCTTAAAAATGATGGCACTGGCAGTTGTGTTCCAGGTTGGGATCGCTTTTCTCCTGGCGGTGCTGGTAAATCAAATCAAAACCGGGCAGCAGATCTTTCGGACCGTATATTTCTTCCCGATCGTAATATCAGCATCTGCAATAGGATTGCTCTTTAAACTGTTCTATAACTACAATGGGGGAATGTTAAATCAGCTTCTGCTTGCGGCAGGGAAAAAGCCGATTAACTGGCTATCAACCTCCCGGGCATTTGTTATGGTTTCCATTCCAATCATCTGGAGCTATGTAGGCTTCTATTTTGTTATCATCCTTACCGGGTTAAATGCGATTTCTGAAGATATCTATGAAGCAGCAGCAATAGATGGATGCTCCCGATGGAAGCAGGTCTTTTATATAACAATTCCGCTGATCCGGGGTGTCATGTGCACCTGTATTACGCTTGCCGTAACCGGAGCCATAAAGGTATTTGATCTGCCGTGGGTTATCGTTCCCAAGGGCGCACCACAGGGAGTAACCCATTTTCTGGGGACCTATATGTATGAGCAGACTTTTTCAATCAGTAATATTGATTATGGCTCAACAATCGCTCTCCTTATCGTTATCCTGGGTGTAATCGTATCGAAGATCATATCAAAGCTTATGAAACCGGATGGGAACTTGGAATAGGAGGTGAAACAGAATGGCTGCAATCATGAAAAAGAAAAGAAAATTTAAAATTTCAAACGTTTTTATATATTTGATCTTGAGTATTTGGGCAATTACAACGATATTTCCTTTTGTCTGGATCGTAAATAATTCCTTTAAGCCCTCCAGTGAAGTAATGAATCATTCTTTTTCTCTTCCAAAGAAGTTTTCAAAGCAAAATTATACCAATGCATTTGATAAATTAAACATATTAGCGGCATATAAGAACAGTTTTTTGATATCCGGAAGTGTAACCATAGCGGTTATGGTATTGGCAAGCATGATGGCGTTTGCGATGACTCGGTATCAATTCCGCGGGAAGGAAATCCTAAATTCTCTTATCGTAGCGAGCCTTATGTTTCCAGTTTACTCAACGATTATACCGATATTTAAAATGATGTCAAAGACGTCCCTCCTCAATCATCCCTTAAGTGTGATTCTGCCACAGACAGCAGGTAATCTAAGCTTTGCCGTCGTGGTCATGACGGGCTACTTAAGAGGGATTCCTATAGAGATGGAGGAAGCCGCCTATATGGAGGGAGCGAATGTATGGAAGGTATTTATAAAAATTATCGTTCCGCTGGCAAAGCCTGCTTTGGCAACGGTGGCGATTTTCTGCTTTCTTTGGTCGTATAATGATCTATTTACTCAGCTGATCATGATTCGAAGGAGGACACAGTATCCCATCTGCGCCCTGCTCAATGAAATCAGCTCAAAATACGGAACGGACTATGGACTAATGGCATCCTCCATTGCAATTATTATTATACCGGTGATCCTTGTCTATATTGTGCTGCAAAAAAAGATCATTAAGGGTTTGACGGCTGGTGCGATTAAGGGATAGAATAGTAATGTAGGAATAATTACCTAGAACTAAAAACTTAATAATGCGAAAATGCTGCACAGAAATGGAGTGAGAGAATGTACAAAGTGGTTATTGTTGATGATGAGCCAATTATTGTGGAAGGGATATCGCGGATGATACCCTGGAAGGAGTATCATTGCAGAATAGCAGGAGTTGCCAATGATGGAATGGAGGGAGCTAAGGTTATTCGTAAGTACCGTCCACATATGATCATAACGGATATTTCGATGCCGGATCTGGATGGACTTGGAATGATTGCAGGGTTAAAATCAGAATTCCCGGATATGGAGATCAGTATTTTAACCGGCTACGGCAAATTTGAGTATGCGCAGAAGGCAATTAATCTTGGGGTCACCCGTTTTCTTCTAAAGCCTTCGAATATGGATGAGCTTATCGAAGCAATTACGACAATGATACATAATTTACAATGGAAGAACCTCTTTCCTGAGGATGAACTGCAGGAGTCGGATCAGGAGGACCGATCCGACAGTGAAGCAAGTAATTTTATTGTAAACAGTGCCTTAAAGTACATGGAGCAGAATTATGCTCACAAAATTACCTTATCCGAGGTTGCTGAGAAAACTTATGTCAGTCAATGGCACTTAAGCAAGCTTCTTAATCGCACGATGGAACAAAATTTTTCAGAGATTTTGAATAACATTCGAATCAAAGAGGCGCAAAAGCTGCTATGCGATCCCCAGCTAAGAATTGGGGATATTGCGGAAATGGTAGGGTTTGTCGACCTGGCTCATTTTTCCAGAGTTTTCAAAAAAAATATGGGAATATCAGCAAACGAATATCGAAATAAAATTTCCTCGAAAGATATCGAAGCCCTGACGCATTAGAAACATAACTCTTGATAAAGAACCAGGCATTTCAAGGGGCTGCAGTGTTTGGATTTGAAAATAATACAAGAGGGTCAATGACATTCCTTCACACACAGATCGAAAGACATATCATTCATTTTGTATGCCATAATCGTACAAATAAATCTGTTCGCTTATGACATACAAAAACAAACAATCTGTCTTTCAAACAGTGCATTACAGGAAGGTCACAGACCCTCTTGTATTATTCGCGTTTATTATACTGCAGCCCCCCTGAAATGTCGTATCTAATCATCTGCGAGGCGTATGGTTTTCCATTTCCCTTTCTTCCAGCGGATCAGAAAGATAATTCCACGGATATCCTCATCCAAGGCCATTGCAATCCAGATGCCGACAAGTCCCAGATCAAATACATAACCCAGGATATAACCGATACCTACCGCAATCGTCCACATAGATATCATTCCGATAACGGTAGGAAATTTGATATCACCTGCAGCTTGTAAGGAGCGGACAAGCGTAATGTTTGTGCTCTTTCCCATTTCCAGAAAGATATCAATAAACAAAATCTTTTTCCCAAGCGCCAGAACTCTTGTATCATCTGTAAAGATACCAAATAGGAAATCGCTGCACAGAAACATCGTAACCGCCATGGCAATGGCAATCAACAGTGCATTCCGCCAGGTCTTTTTCACACGTTTGTCTACCAGCTCTACTTCACCGGCGCCCATATAATTTCCGATAATAACCTGAGAGGCTTGACCGACCGCGGACGAGTAGAGGAAGGAAAACCAAGCAAAGGTACTGGCATACACCTTCGTATTAATGACAAAGGTACCAAAGGTATTGATGATCTTTAAAATAACGGTCATTGCCATTGAATAGCAGAGATTCTCCCCGCCGGAGGGAAGTCCGATGCCAAGCAATTTTTTAAGCTCCTGCTTTGGAAATGGCTTTAAGGAGCGAACCGAAACCTTGGTTTCAAACTTCCGAATAAAGAAAACGATATAAAGAATGACTCCTCCTAATCGGCTTACGTTCGTAGCCCAGGCAGCACCTGCGACTCCCATCACCGGGAAAGGTCCAAGTCCGTTAATCAAGAGGGCATTACCAAGCACATTGATCAGATTGACGGCAATGGAGATCATCATGGTTTCCTTCATCATCTTATTGGAGCGAAAGATAGCGGAAAATGCGGAGATGATTCCCTGCAGGAAGATAAATCCGCCCACAATCTTCATATAGCTTCTTGCATCCGCAAGAATCGCTTCCGGAACATGCATAAAGGTAAAAATGGAATCGGTAGATACCAGGATCAAAATCACGATAAAGGTACTAAAAATAAAGTTTACGAAAAGGGACAGCGTGTAGATAATGGAAACCTTATGCTTATTATTCGAGCCTATGTACTGAGACACCAGAATTGTGGTTGATGTGCTTACAATATTGAACATAATCAGCAAAAGGTTGAGGATTTGATTGGCATTTCCTATCGCAGCCACAGAATTCTGAGAATAGCTGCTGACCATATACTGATCGATATTACCAACCAGCATGGTTAATATCATTTCTATAAAAATCGGCCAAACCAGTTTCGCCAGGGATACCTTCTGTCCCGATTGGCAGGCAGTTTGCGCAGAAGGGTTCTTTTTCTTTTGTTTATGAAGCATTTCATTTCTCCCATCAGTTGTAATTATATTAGGTAATTTACGAAGCTCCAATATTACATCTGCTGTACATACAATGAAATAAGCTGGAAAGTTTCGCTATTGCTAATATTATGAATGTATTATTCTAAGCTATGTATGAATAGTGAAACGAATCGCTTCACCACAACTATCATTTATACTACTATTCGAGTAATTTCTCAATGGATTAAGTTATATTTGTTTTATATTATTGATAGGAATGCAATAAGTTACCCACCAGCTTCAAATTTTGTAACATTTGTGATCGAATGGCTAATATTTCTTGAGATATCGGGGTGAATGGATTAGAATAAGGGGAGAGAAGCAAAATGAAAGAATAAGAAAGTAGGTTGAAAAATATTATGGCACTGATTATTGATGGTAAGAAAATTTCTTCGGATTTAAAAGACGAATTGAAGGAGGAGGTTGAGGGGCTTCAGAAGAAAGGCACACAGATTACGCTGGCGGTTGTGCAGGTCGGCAATGATTCGGCTTCCTCTGTTTACGTGGGAAACAAGAAGAAGGCATGCGCCTATGTCGGAATTCACTCCCTGGCGTATGAGCTGCCGGAAAGCACCAGCGAAGCGGAGCTCCTGTCCCTGGTGAATAAGCTAAATCAGGATCCTGAAGTAAACGGCATTCTGGTTCAGCTTCCTCTTCCGAAGCATATTGATGAAAATAAAGTGATCCGGACGATTTCTCCAGCAAAGGATGTGGATGGCTTCCACCCACAAAGTGTCGGCGCCTTAAGTATCGGTCAAAATGGATTTGTATCCTGCACACCAGCAGGTATTATAGAGCTATTAAAACGTTCTGGAATTGCAATCGAAGGGAAGGAATGCGTTATCATAGGCAGAAGCAATATCGTTGGAAAACCGATGGCGATGCTGATGCTTCGAGAGAATGCTACCGTCACGATATGTCATTCCCGGACGAAGAATTTGAAAGAGGTCACCAAACGTGCCGATATTCTGATCGTAGCCATCGGAAAAGCTAAGTTTATAACAAAGGATTATGTAAAGGACGGGGCAGTCATCATTGATGTCGGCATGAATCGGGATGAAAATAATAAGCTTTGCGGTGACGTGGATTATGTGGATGTTCTCCCGAAGGTGAGTGCCATTACCCCGGTTCCCGGCGGTGTTGGTCCCATGACCATAGCGATGCTGATGAACAATTGCGTTCAATCGGTTCGATAGTTACTATTCACACCCAACATGTATACCATGTTATGATTTCGACAAATGTATCCGATTCGGAGACGCTTCCGCTTAGTTGCATTACGTAGCGGTACATAAGGCTCCAAAATACGGAGCCAAAGTACCGACGAATG
>SVEA01000089.1 GCA_015057615.1 Lachnospiraceae bacterium
AAAACTACGGAATTATAGATGAAATCATAAGCGAAGAAGGAACAGAGGATGTTATATTTGGCAAGATTAAACAGAGTATTGAACAGGAGCTGCTTCGTTGCGGTCAATTAGATGGAAATAAATTAAGGAAGGAACGAATAGCAAAATATAGAAATATAGGAAGAGAAATTATTTTTTCATAAAACATATAAATGAGGGAATATAAGATGGATGATTTAGATTACAAATCTAATGTTATTGATAAGTTAATTAAACAGTGTGAACAATCGAAATTAGTATCGTTTACCTATCAGGATGCGATGTTTTCGATTCGCTTTAGCAAAGTAGAAGAGGAAGCAGATTACAGTACCAACATAATTCAAAAGGAAACTATGGAAAATGCATCTGAATTAAAGAACGGTAATATTGCAATTGATTTTGATAAATATGGGATTACAGACATTTCACAAATGGATATACAGGAAAATCAGGAGATTATAACAATTGTATCCCCTTTTGTTGGAACGGTTGAGTTTAGTAATCAAATAAAATTGGGAGAGAATGATATTCATGTAAATAAGGGTGATGTGATCTGCTCTGTTGAGGCAATGAAAATATACAATGATATTAAGGCACCCGCTTCAGGAATTATTGTCGATATACTTATAAAAAATTGCAGTTTGGTTGAATACGAACAACCAATATTGAAAATTAGAGTTGATAAAAATGAAGAATAAATATAAGAGAATATTGATAGCAAATCGTGGTGATAGTGCAGTCCGAGTTATTCGCGCCTGTAAGGAAATGGGAATAGAGACAGTAAGTGTTTTTTCTAAGGGCGATAAAGGAGCTTTTCATACAAGGCTTGCCGATTATTCTGTCTGTATCGGAGACGTTCAGAGCAAGGACTCTTATTTAAATGCATACAACATATTAGCTGTAGCAACAGATTATAAAGTGGATGCAATCCATCCAGGAATTGGATATTTTGCTGAGAATGCGGATTTTAGTGAACTATGTGAGAACTGTGATATTGATTTTATTGGTCCAAGCAGTGCCAATATATCACTAATGGGGAATAAGGCTAAGGCCAAAATAATTGCTAAAGAATGCAATATACCTCTCATTAATGATGACAGTGTTGAAATTTATAATTATGATGAGTGCTTTCAACATGCAAGAAAGTTCGGTTATCCTATTATATTAAAAGCTGTAAATGGTGGAGGCGGTAAAGGTATCCGTGTTGTGTACGAGGAAGAGGATTTGTTTGAGGCACTTGAACTGTGCCTGAGGGAAACAGAGAAGGTGTTTGGATCCAGTAGCATCTTAGTGGAACGCTTTATAGATCATGCCAAGCACATAGAGGTTCAGGTACTAGCGGATCGATTTGGAAATGTAATACATTTGGGCGATAGAGAGTGTACCATACAGAGAAAAAATCAAAAGCTGATAGAGGAATCCAGATGTGCTACGCTTGACGAAGAGACAAGAAGCAGGATGTATCAAGGAGCGATTGATCTTTGTAAACACATCGGCTATGTTGGCGTTGGTACAATAGAATATATTTTGGAGGACGATAAATCCTTCTATTTCATGGAAATGAATACTAGGCTGCAGGTTGAACATACAATATCTGAGCTAATTACGGGTATTGATTTAGTTAAGGAGCAGATTCGGGTTGCACAAGGTGAACCGCTTAAATTAAAGCAGGAGGAGATACTGTTTCAGGGATATGCAATTCAATGCAGAATATTGGCAGAGTATTATAACGGCACATTTATACCGGATTATGGTAAGATTACCAGATTTGATATGCCCGGTGGATTTGGTGTAAGGGTAGATTCTTCCTATGAAGTAAATAACATAGTAACAACTTATTACGATTCCCTTCTATGTAAGATATGCTGTCATGGTGAGGATAAATTGCAGGCAGTTAAAAAAATGATAAGATGCCTAGAAGAAATGCGGGTTGAGGGTGTTTCAACCAATAAAGAGATACTAATGAATATCTTGAAGGATTCAAGGTTTTTAACAGGTGATTATACAACGACATTTTTTGATACATTAAAGCAACTAGAGACAGAGATGTAATAATGGGCTTATAACTACAAAATAATTATTCGCTACATTGCAGATTTATAGGATGTGGACAAATAATTTTAGGTAGAAGATATTGACTATAAATTGCACAGTAAAATACATAAATAATAGGGTTTATCACAAATTAATGGAATGGTACGAAAGGTATATATGAATCAGATACAAATGAAATGGGACATGAGATTGTCACCTTTTTGGGAGATTAGATATATATGATAGAACAATATGCGTTTAATATTAAGGAAATAGGAAGCATAGATGAGGTTAGTCAATTTATAAATATAATTTCAGATAAGAGAAGAAAAAAGATAGATAGATTTATTTTTATGAAAGATAAAGTACAAGGCCTTTTTGCTGAAATTATATTAAGATACGCATTGCTGGAACAGTATAGTATACATAGTTTAGATATAGAATTTGAATACACAGAATATGGAAAACCTGGTTTGGCTAATTATAGAGACATACATTTTAATATGACGCATTCAGGAAACTGGGTATTATGTGGGGTTGGTGATACATCACTTGGAGTAGATGTTGAACAGATAAAAGAAAAGCAGTTATCAATGGCTAATAAGATGTACACAAAAGAAGAAAACGATTTTATCCATAATCAACTTCAAGAAAATAGGATAAAGGCGTTTTATAAGATATGGACGTTGAAAGAAAGCTATGTGAAAAATATAGGTAAGGGACTAAGTATTCCGTTTGATTCTTTTTCATTCTCTTTTTATCAAGATGAGATTCAATTTTATCAACAGGGAAAAAGAAATGATAGTTTTTCATTCAATACAGGGCAATTAGATGATCAACATATTACTGCATTATGTGTTGATTCAAAATGGAGTAAAAAGATAAATGAAAAAGTTAAGGTTCTTACATTAGAAGAATTAATAAAATCGTTCAATGCAATAATATAACAAAATAATATAAGAAGAAAGCTGTAAAAAGGTATGAATTTACGTTTTATACCTATAAGCGGCGCGGAAGCTTCCTGTATAATTTAAATAGGTCAAGAGATGGACAGAAAAAAATACCTCCAGTAAATTTAGATTATTACTGACCTGTCAGTTGGTAAAAATCTAAAAACACGAGAGGTATCTAAAATGAATGTTAAAGGCACAAAGAAGAAAAATCAAGTAGTTTCAGCAAATATTTTTGAACAGCAGGAAATCGTAGCAACAATTGAGGCGATTAAGAGCAATCTCAAAGCTTCCACTTGGCATGAATTAGAAACAAAAGGTAAGTTCGATAAGAACGCAAAGCTCACATTTATCAGTGATGACATGCTTATATTAGGATGCGATGTAGGCAGTGAAACACACTATGTTCGAGCAATCGATACCAGAGGAAGAGAACTCAGTAAATCCGCATTTCCGTTTAGCAATAGTGCGGAAGAATTTCAGAGTGCAAAGGATTGGGCAGTTGAATTGGCTGCACGCAACAACAAGCATCAGATTGTCATGGGCTTAGAGCCGACAGGTCATTACTGGTTCTGTCTTGCCACATGGATGATTTCAAATGGAATTAGTGTTGTTCAGGTGAATCCATATGCTGTAAAGCAGACAAAAGAAGTTGAAGATAACAGTCAGCTGAAAGATGACACAAAGGATCCAAAACTTATCGCAAACCTTGTTAAGGATGGCAACTATGGAATGCCATATCTTCCTGAAAAACTCTATGCGGACCTTTGCAGGTTATCGATGTTTAGAGACCAGTTGAATGAGGACAGAATTCGCGCAATCAACCGAATGCATCGAGAAATGAAAATTTGTTTTCCAGAATATAAGAGTGCGTTTGGGAAGATTGATGGTGTATTTTGCTTAGAGGTATTAAAACGAGCCCCATTTCCAGAGGATTTAATTGCACTTGGTGTAGATGGCATAAGGCAGATCTGGCACGATGCTAAGCTTAGAGGACGCGGCTACAGCAGGGTTGGAGAAATCTTACAGTATGCCAGAGAAAGTGTTGGAATACAGGATGGAGCTGATGCAAGTAAGCTAGTTGTAAAGTGGTTCGTCGAAAAGATTATGGAATTAGATGAACAACTTTCAGATATAGAAAATCAAATGAATGAGAAATGTCTGAAAATTCCGCATGCAGGTAACATCCTTGAAATATCAGGAATCGGAGAAAACATACTCTCTGGGATTCTTGCGGAAATGGGAGATATTTCGAGATTTGATGATGAAAAGGAAATACAAAAACTGAGTGGATTAGGGCTTGTAGCTTGTAATTCAGGCAAACACAAAGGGCAGACCAAGATAAGTCATAGAGGACGCAAAAGGCTTAGATACTGGCTGTTTCAGGCTGCCAAGTCAGCGGTGGGACATGCAGAGGAATTTAAAGAACTCCATATCTACTATACGACGAGGACAGAGAATCCGCTTAAGAAGATGCACATTGATAGTAATCGCTTGCAAACTGCTTAGAGTCATCTATACAATCCTGACCAGGGGAACGGTGTATGATCCGAAAAAGATGTTAATGGACATACGACGTCTAGGTAAACAGGAAGCAGTGCCAGCATAAAGAAAACAAACTGATTGCATTACAGTTCCAGACCCTTGCTGGGTTTCAGAGGATTCTGAAATCGAGCAGGGTTCTGGAAAGGAACCCGATAACGATGGAGTGCTACAAGTGCTGCATCAACAACAAGACCAGCTGAGGAAAACAGGGTAAAGCGTCCACTGAATATCAGTACCTTGCGAAACAAAGAGGTTAGTAAAATCAAATACAAACAAGAGCTGTAGCTGACAGTAGTTCTCTCCGTAGGGCATGACCCTGTTTGAAAGCTTAGTCAGCACTCAGTGTATGAACAGGTGGGACGAAGGAAGTTGGGACACGATCCCTTTAGACACGGAAGGTTCACCATCATAGTTAAACAGAGGAATGATAGCCTTTATAAAGCAAAAAAGAGGATGCTTTATAAACTATACCTACTTTTAGCTATTCAGTACAAGATACAATGACTGTCATACACTTTTAGCTCTGTTTATAGAGGTAACTATTTAAAGAAAAGCCTAAAAATCAATGCTTTTGGGCTTGACATTATAGGAAGGAAGGTGGTCATAAGATGAAAAAAACGATTTTAAAAGTCGAAGGCTTATGTAAGCAATACGGAGATAGATTGGCTGTTAATGACCTGTCCCTTGAAATAAAAAAAGGAGAAGTTTTTGGCTTGCTTGGACCGAACGGTGCCGGAAAAAGTACAACAATGAATATGATCTGTTCATTAATAAAGCCTACATCTGGAAAAATAGAACTTTTTGGAATGAATCTCAACAAGAATTTAAAGAAGATCAAGCCAATGATTGGATATATACCGCAGGAACTTGCTATCCACGGTAATTTAAAAGCATGGGAAAACGTAGAATTATTCGCATCGCTTTATGGTATTAAAGGGAAAGAACTTAAAGCGGCTATAGAAGAATCTCTTGAATTTGTTGGATTGACAGAGCGCAAAAACAGTTTTGCCAAAACTTTTTCAGGCGGTATGAAAAGACGTTTGAATATCGCTTGCGCTATTGGACATAAGCCACAATTGCTTATATTTGATGAGCCGACTGTAGGTATCGATCCACAGTCAAGAAATTTTATCCTTGAGAAGATCAAGTATGCAAATGAGCATGGAACTACTGTTATTTATACGAGCCATTATATGGAAGAGGTCGAGGCAATTTGCAGCAGAGTCGGAATTATCGACAGTGGAAAAATAATTGCACTCGGTACAAAAAAAGAACTGGCAAAAATGATTACCGACAAGCCTGCTGAGAATGTCTCTTTGGAAGAAGTATTCTTGAATCTTACAGGTAAAAATCTTAGAGATAGTGGTGAGGTGTGAGTTATGCCATTTATCTTAATTAAAAATAATATTAAACTCATGCTTAGAAATAAAATTATATTAGTAGTCATGGCTGTTCTTCCTGTTATTATCATAGCTTTACTGAGCAACGTATTTGGGGATCTACTGAGCGGGGATTACAGTGCAAGTGATTTTACTTGTGGATACCAGATTGAAGAAGGTTCAGATTATAATGACTTTAAAGAGCAGCTTGAAGATGTACTTGACGAGAATGGAATAACATTAAAAAGTTATGACTATGATTATTGTGACTACGAAGACGGATTTAATAACGGTGAATTTGATGTGATCGTAAAGATTGGCAAGGAATCATACACGATCTATCGTGATGAAAATAAATTAACAGAAGCTGCTATAGCAGAATATATTTTTTCAAATTATTTTGAACAGCATAATAATCAGGTCAACATAATGACACAGATGTTTGAACAGGGCTTAGCTGAACTGAAAGACAATAACAGCACTGTCAAGAGTGAAAAGATCGATGCTGATAAGGTTCCGGATGCGATTAATTATTACGGAATTGTGTACGTTATTTTCTTCAGTTGGTGTACTCCTATCGTTACAGCTGTTGTAATTTCATCTGAAAGAGTAAACCGTATTACAAAACGTTTTAATATTTCGCCTATGTCAAGACGTTCTTTTTATTTGGGAAAACTAATTCCAAGTGTTTGTGCAGGTATCGTTTTGACGGCTATTTCAATGCTCGTATCTACTTTGGTATTTGACATCCAATGGGGGAATTATTTACAAACAATAGCAGTATTAGTACTTCAGATCATTGCGTGCAATGCACTGGGAATAGTTATATTCTATCTGTTCAATAATAATGCAATTTCAATTGCACTTTTATGGATGATGTATATGTTCTTTGGACTTGTTGGCGGTACATTTGCAACTTATATGTATTCTGGAATGTCTGAGACTGTGCTTCGTTTCTCGCCTATTTACTATGAGAATCGGACTCTTATAGAATTTGCCACAAAGGGAATGAGTGAATACAGAGATACCTGTATTTTCTATTTGGTAGCTATTTTCTTGGTATGCACTTTGATTGGAATGCTGTTAATGAATAAGAGAATGGAGTCGGAGGTATGATAGGAACATTAATTATGATGAAATACAACATTAAATTGTTGTTAAGAAATCCAGGCTTTTGGGTTAGTATGATTTTACTTCCTATAGCAGCAACATTTATGTTTACTTTGCAATACCAAGAGTCAACTGATGAAAAGGCGAACAGTATTATTGAGCTTAGTAGTGATGATATGTCTGTTGTTGATGCGGATTATTCAAAGTTGCTCGTATTGGCTTACGATAATTCACAATCCAAGTCATCAAACTATTTAATGGAAGAGCTTAATTATTATGGCCTGTATAAAATTTGTTCGTATAAAACAGATTCTTACCCAGATGATTTTAATGATTGGGCAAAGGATTATATGAATGATAACACATTGAAAGTGATCATATATTTTCCTGAAGATTTTGAACAAAATATCATTGACGGAAAAGACAGCGGAATATGCGTATTGGAAGGTAATGATGATGACAGAATCGCTCTGCTCAAGTCAGCCATCGAAGTTACATTGTCAACAATGGATAATTACGCACAACTCAGCGAGAACAATGATATGTACATAAAGAACTTAGAAGATGCTGAAAAAAATCGTATTGAGAAGAATACTGTTAACATAATAGCAGCAGGTGAGTTTAATTTAAGTGATAAACAGGATAATTTTGTAAATAATATTGCATTTGCCATCGCAATTCTTTCCTTTGCTTTTGTATTGAGCGGTATATTCAACGCAAATATTATTATTCGTGAAAAGCATGATCTGATTCTGACCAGAATTAATCTTTCCAATACACAAGTCTCTTCTTATGTGATTGTAAAGATTGTTATCGGATTTATCGTTACTATCCTTCAGACTGCTATTGTAACAGTGGGTATCTTTATTTTTACAAGCGGTGATTTCGGAATATCTACTGGTGATTTCGTAATGTTTACAGCTTCGTTAGGTTTAATATTCAACACATTGTGTATCATGTGCGGATTAATATCAAATAATGTAATGAATACACTTTATTTCTCATTTGGAATGTGGATGATCACAAATATGCTTTCAGGGGTATACTTTCCGAGCATGGAATTAGACGGATGGATCGGAAAAATATCGCAGTTGACACCGCAGAAATGGGTTTTGACAACATCAGAAATGATTATGACTGGGCAGAAAGGTGCTTATATTACTTATCTTGTTGTTTCAGTTGGATTCTTATTGGTGATCTTTATGCTTGGTCTGATAATATCAAAAGTAAGTGGGAAAAAAAGTACAAAATAAAGTACAAAATAAAGGTCGTGAATGAAATGAAAGAGTATAACTTTTTTGAAAGTGATTTTTTGGAATTGTATGTTGTTAGAACGAAATGCCTCAATTACATAAATTATTGTTATTTTGTGATTGATAAAGAGACAAGACAGACCTTGATCATCGACCCATCATGGGAATTTCAAAAATTTGAACGATTGGCTGAAGAAAATGGTGAAGGTGTGTCGCTCGTTCTCCTTACCCATAGTCATTACGATCACACTAATTTGTCAAATGATATGTATATACGGTACAAGCCCAAGATATATATGTCTTCAAATGAAATGGTTCAATATGGTTTTAGAGGGCTTGGAGTGGAATGTGTTGATGACGGGCAAGTCATTAACTTTGGCAATCGAAAAATCAAATGCATTCTTACTCCGGGACATACGGAAGGAAGTATGTGTTATCTGCTTGACGATTTTGTATTTACAGGTGATACAGTATTTATTGAAGGTTGCGGTGTTTGTGACCTTACCGGTTCTGATCCTCAAAAAATGTTTGATAGTATACAGAAACTAAAAAAAATCATACATTCAAGTGCTTACATTTTTCCAGGACACGCTTTTGGTAGGGAATCGGGAGTAAAGTTCATGGAGGTATGTAAAATTAATCTTTATTTCAATATTGAAGATAAGCAAAAATTTGTGGATTTTAGGATGAGATCACAGCAAAAGAGAATTAATTTTGTTTAAGGCGAATAGGAGTGGAATTTTATGATAGCGTATTTATTTCCGGGACAGGGTGTTCAATTTATTGGAATGGGGAAAGAACTGTTCGATAAGTATGGAGAGTATGTCGAACAAGCTGATGAAATACTTGGTTATTCTATTAAAGATTTATGCTTGAACGATAAAGACAATGTTTTAGGATTAACACAGTATACTCAGCCAGCACTGTATTTCGTGAATTCACTATATTACATACAAGAACTGGAAAGTGGTGTGCTTCCGGACTATCTTGCAGGTCATAGTCTTGGAGAGTATAATGCGTTGTTTGCAGGTGGAGTATTCAGCTTTGCTGATGGACTTAAGCTTGTAAAGAAACGTGGAGAACTTATGGGAAGCGTTAATGGCGGAAAAATGATGGCAGTGAAAGACCTTCCCGTCGATAAGATAAGAGAAGTTCTGCTTGAGAGCAAATTAGACAGAATAGATATTGCTAATCTTAATGTTCCTTCTCAGACGATCATATCAGGTATTGCAGCAGATATAGATAAGTCTGAAGCCTATTTGAAGAAAGCAGGAGGAGTTACGATACCTTTAAAAGTAAGCGGTGCATTCCATTCAAGATATATGAAGTCTGTCGCATTGGAATTTGCGGAATACATCAAGGGTTTTGAACTAAATAACATGAAGATACCGGTTGTATCTAATTATACTGCTCGTGTTCACAAAAGCGATGAAATCGTAGATAACCTTGTTGCGCAAATATATAGTCCCGTTCAGTGGGTCGAGTCAATACGTTATATATGGGGAAAAGGTATAGAGGATTTCAAACAGATAGGTGTAGGCCGTGTTGCTATAAATATGGCTAACAAAATAAAGAAGGAAACAACTCCTCTTGTAGTTGAAGAAGAAATAACTTCCGAACAGGAAATCATTGAAGAAGTAAACGAAAGTATCAAGAGTACTGAAAGCATGGAAACACCTGAAACCTCGGCGACCTATGAAGGCAAACTTGGCAATCCTGAATTTATGAAAAAATATAAGCTGAGTATTCCTTGCATAGCAGGACCGATGCATAAAGGAATTTCCGGATATGATTTTGTAAAGAGACTGTCTGATAACGCAATGTTGGGTTTTGTAGGAACCAGAGGACTGTCTGTTAATGAAGTTAAAAAGATACTTATTAAGCTACGTGGCAGGAAAAATTTTGGTGTAAGTGTTGATATCGATCCCTCTAACAAAGATCGCGAAAAGGAACTTTTAGATTTACTTATGGAGGAAAATATTTCTATCGTACACGTATCAGGTTATTTTAATTTGACCGAAAATTTGATACAGTACAAATTATATGGTGCCAAGAAACTTGAAAACGGACAGAGTTATGTTCCAAATAAAATATTCTTAAAGACGACCAGGCCTGAGATAGCTGAAATTTTCATGTCCCCTGTACCGGATGATATGATCAAGAAAATGTGCGAAGCCGGTAAAATTTCAGAGGAACAAGCGGAGTTGGTTAAGAAAATACCCGTAGCAGATGAGATAATTATTGTATCTTTGGGTGCAGATAAAACAGGTCTGATCCCCATAAATGCACTGCTTCCGCAGATCATGCAGAGAAGAACAACCCTAACTAAAAAGTATGGGTATGAAGAAGAAATCCATATCGGAGTTGCAGGTGCGATCGGTGATCCTGCATCAGCACTGGAAGCATTCTTGCTTGGTGCAGATTTTATCATGACCGGCTCTGTTAACCAATGTACAGCAGAAGCTGCAGTTTCCACATGGGTTAAGGATAAATTGCAGAAGGTAGAAGTACAAGATACCGAAATTATTCCAAGTTCACATGTATACGAAATTGGAATGAAGTTACAGGTACTCAAAAAAGGTGTATTTTTTGCTGCAAGAGCTATGAAATTACATGAGATATATAACAGAATATCCAAGATGGCGGATATTGAACAAAGCTTACTTGCTCAAATTCAGGAGAAGTATTTTGATAAAAGTGTTGAAGAGATCTACAATGAGATTAAGAATAAGTTAAGTGATGCAGAAAAGAAACGTGCGGAAAACGACAGTAAATTTAAGTTTGGACTGATAATTTCTTGGTATTATGATCATTGTACCAATTGTGCTATCGATATGGAAAATGCTCAGAATTTGAACTGCTTAATCCTTGTCAGCAGTGCAATGGGCAGAATGAATCTACTCCTTGAAAATACGGAGTATACGAATTGGCAAAACAGGCATCCGGATATCTTATCTAAACTGATTATGTCAGGGGCAGAACAAAAGTTAAACGATATTCTTAAAAAATACAATTTGAGTTTTACCGTTTCATAAAAATGGATACTAATAATGAATGAGGTGAAATGAATGGGAAAAAACGATGTTGCGATTATTGGAATATCGTGTATTTTTCCTGGAAGCGACAGCTATGAACAGTATTGGGATAATTTAAAAAATGGAAAATGTAGTGTAGCTGAAATAGGAAAAGACAGATGGGATGTGAATGAATTTTATAGCCCAGAGTTCACTGATAAGAACAAGGCATGTTCCAAATGGTGTGGAATGATAAAAAATGTCTATGATTTTGACAATGCGGCTTTCTTTATTTCTCGTAGAGAAGCAGAAAAAATGGATCCGCAGCAAAGGCTTCTTCTGCAGGAAACATGGCATTGTATTGAGGATTCGGGAGTTTCTTTCAAAAAATTGAAAGAAATGATGACATCGGTATTTGTTGGAGCTATGAATTGTGATTATCGCCAGGAATTATATTCGGGCAACGCTATCGTAGATGGTTATTCTACTTTGGGCAGTTTTGAAAATATGCTTGCAAATAGAATTTCTCATTGTTTTTCATTGAACGGAGCAAGTACTACTTTAAATGCTGCTTGTGCTTCCTCATTAGTTGCAATAGATTATGCTGTTGATTCATTAGCTAATGGAAATTCCGATTATGCGATTGCAGCAGGAGCAAATCTAAACTTGAATCCGTGGAAATATCTCTCATTTTCTAAGGCAAGAATGCTGAGTCCAAACGGACTGTGTAAAACATTTGATGCTACAGCAGATGGATATGTACCGGGTGACGGTATTGCGGTTTTATTGCTTCAGAGACTTGAACTGGCAGAAAGACAAGGAAATAAAATATACGGTGTTATCAAGAGTGTTTCTGTAGGTCATAACGGAGGTGCGCTGACTATAACAGCTCCTCGTATTGAATCACAAGTCAAAGTGATTTCAGCGGCATATAAAAAAGCACATATATCTCCGGATGAAATAAGTTATGTGGAAACACACGGAACAGGAACTTCATTAGGAGACCCTATTGAAATCTCGGCATTAAAGCAGGTTTTCCAAAAGCAAAGCAAACGAAAAGACAAGTGTTATGTCGGATCTGTAAAAAGTAATATCGGTCATTTGGAATCAGCGTCTGGCATGGCTGGAGTGATCAAAGTACTTATGATGATGAAGTATCATCAGATCCCTAGAACGATTAACACAAATGGCAATAATGAAATAATAAACTTAAATGATACTCCATTTGAATTGAACAACCAAGTTATCAATTGGGAACCAAAACAGGGGAAACCGCTTAGAGCCGGCATCAGCTCTTTTGGATTCGGAGGAACGAATGCTCACATTATTCTTGAGGAGTATGTTGATAAAAGAAAAAGTAAATTAGACAAGGATAGCCAACTCTTAGTTTTATCTGCTAATTCCCTAGAAGTAGCTGAACATATAAAAGAAGATTGGAATAAAAAAATCGCTGATTACAGCAAGGATGATTATTCCGATATTTTAAAAACAGCGTTCAATGAAGACAGAAATCATCAATTCAGATACGCAAGAATATTATCTTATGGGGAATTGCCAAAAATTGATCGGGATATTCAATTTATATCCACAAAAAAGAATAAGCCTAAAATCATCGTTATTAACGAGTTAACGAAAGAAAAATATGCAGAGTATAGAACTTTAAAGAATAAGTACTATCGTTACTCTGAAATATTGGACGAGTTACTGAACATTGCCAAAAAACATAAGGTAAGTATAGATCTTGACGAAGATGTTGATAAAATTTCTGAAGAAAACTATAGGGTAAATCTATTTACGGTTGAATATGCATTTGCTGAATTTTTAAAGGAAATAGGAATAAGTTTTAACTATATGTCTTGGGATAAAAAAGGTCTTACCGCGATGTTAGCACTAGTAAACATCTATGATTATGAGGATATTATTCTTTATTTGACAGGAAAAAAGGAATTGAGAGAGATTGGTAAAAATCGCCAGAATGGTATTTTGATTAATGCCAATGACGGTGTTAAAATCTATCCTTTTGAACTTTGCGATATTAGTGATAATATAAATAAATTTATTGAGCTTCCGCTTTCATCCAGAGATGAGAAATTATTAGAAAAATTCAGAATGCAGTTTGAACTGCTGATCAATAATCAATATACATTCCGCAATAATATTTCTGAATGGGACAGCAGCTTGAATTTGCTGACATCATGTACAGAACTTTGGAGAAAAAAGTATACTTTAATTGCACTTTTTGATTCCTTGCGCCGTTTAAAGGATAAGTGGGGAATTGAAATGGAAGAGGATATTGAAAGCCCGGAGATCAGATACTTCATTGATGTAATATCAAATCATGTTATTTCAATAGAAGAATTCTCCAATATGATCTATAACGGTAATACGTTATATACCGAGGAATTAGAACAACGTGCTGAAAACTATCTGATTGAGAATGGAAGCTTCAAGGTATTAACGTCTTGTCATAATTGGGATAAAGCATCATTAGAGAAACTTGAAAATACTGAGTATACAAATAAAGATGATGGGTCAAACTGTGTTTATTTATCTGAATTTGTAACGGATTTTCAGGAGAATCTGATACAGGCATGGTTAAACGGTGCTGATATTTCCTTTGATAAGCTTTTTAATGAGGAGGATTATCAGAAGAAGAGTGTCAAGAAGAGTTATTTTGTAAAAAATTCATTTGCAAAGCCTGGTATGCAGGATATGATCCATGTTTATCGACCGGATGATGTTTTGATAAAAGATCATAATATTCTTGGGAAGACATTGGTACCTGGTGCGGAATTAATATGCAAGATAATGGAAGATTATCATTTGGAGAATATGGATAACATCCTTTTTAGACAAGCTGCATTGATCGATGGTAAGAAGGAATACAGTTATAAAAATGATAAGAATGAAAATTATCAGATCATAGATCTTCTAAATAATAATGTCATTTTCTCCTGCAGTCAGATCAATAAAAAAACTGATGAAATTATAGAACTCAATGAAGAAATTGTAACTAAAAACACAAAAATGCATTTTTATAATATACTTAAAAAAGCAGGTTATAATTATGGTGATAGTTTACAGCTTATCTCTGAGTTGGGTGAATCAGGCTCATATTACATATTTAAATTAAAAGCATCAGCTGAAACAGAAAATACTGAAATATTAGACAATGCATTCCAGTGTGCAATTATTTTAGCAGGAGTAACTCAGCCTGATTTTTCAGAGAACACTTATTTTCCATACTGCATAGATCATTTGGAGTGCTATCAGAAGCTTTACGGTGATGTAGAAGTTTATATTTCAAAGGATACTTATAATGCGACCAGCAAAATTATAAGTGCGGATATTTTAATTGTAAGAGACAAAACAATTATAATGAAAATATCACATATGATATTAAATGCAAGCAAGAAACTTGAAAATACCCATTTTACCTATAAGCTCGAATGGATTGATACGGCAACAAAAGATGAACCATTACCGGAACATATCGTTGTAATGGGAAATTGGAGTGCTGAAAAGGAACTTCTGCTGGAATGCTGTAAAGGTACAAAAGTAATGTTTATAGAAAAGTCACAAGAGATGAACGGACTTACTGAAAGGTCAGCAGAAGGAACAAAATTCTATTGGTTTTGTGATGGAGCAATAAATGCGGATGAAGAACCAGATGTGTATTATCAGGATAGTATATATCCGTTCTTATTGTTTGCAAAGGAGATCGCAAAGGCAGAGAAGAAAATAACAGTTTCTCTTGTGTGTAGCGGAGAATTGCCTTATGATGCTACTTTAAAGGGTATTCTAAAGGCATTAAAGAGAGAGAACATCAATATAAATACAGGCATTTATAATGTGAATGACTTCAATAAAGACAGTATGCATCGCTTGCTGCATGATATTCCTGCCGATGATGAATGCGAAATCTCTATTGGAAAACAGCGTAGCAAGAGAATGATGGTTCCCATGCAGACTGTAAATGACGGTAATAATTTTATTGTGGAAAACGGCATCTACATTATTATCGGAGGAACAGGCGGAGTCGGAAGAGAAATAGGCAAGCTTCTTGCTGAAAAGAAAAATGCTACAATTGTATTGACTGGAAGAAACAGTAAGAGTAACTATATCGATGAAATAATATCTTATGTCTCACAGGATACCGGAAAGAGCGTTTACTATTCGACAGATGTATGTGATAAGTACAAGATGCAGCATCTTATCGTTCAGGTCAAAGAACGTTTTGGTCGTGTGGATGGAATTATTCATTCAGCAGTAGATATGGTCGACGCTGAACTTAAACATATCACAAGTGATATGTTCTTGCAGGGTTTGAAGTGCAAGTATTACGGAGCAGTAATTTTAGCAGATATTTGTTTGAATAATAATATCAGAAATGTTTTATTCTTCTCTTCAATACTGACTTATACAGGTAATAAAGGTCAAGCTGGATATATTGCAGGCTGCAATTTCCTTGATGAATATGCGCATTATCTGAATACAAAAGGTCTGAATGCTAAAGTATTAAATTGGGGATATTGGGCTGAGACAGGAGTTGCAAAGAATGAACATTTCGGAACTATTTTGAAACGTTTAGGTGTTGGAAAAATGAAAACATCTGAAGGACTGGATCAATTTCTGAATGCAATGGATTCTAATGAAAATCAGATCTTCATTGTAAAAATGGAGGAAAATGATGCAGAAGCAGAAGAGGTCAAGAATGGTGTTGATACGATCCAGGTAAAAGAGAATAATGTGGTAACATCAACTCTTGTAAAGGAAGCAGACGGTGTTGATCTGGTTAAGAATATCATTGAAGATATACGTGAGATCGTTCAGAATATAACACATAATGTCAATGTTTCGGTAAAAACCCCCTTCTTGGAGATCGGTATAGAATCTATTATCGGAGTTGAATTGGTCAATGAAATAAGCGGTTTGTATAGTATCCAGTTAAGCCAGACTATAATTTTTGACTATCCGACGATCAAAAAGCTCTCAGAAGCGATCTATAAGAGATATAAGGAAGCTATAGAGTTACATTATGAGCAGAGCGATTCAGTTGATCAGAATGCAGATGAGAGCATTGAAGAGGTACGTGAGGAATCTGAACAGGACAGTAAGACAGTCAGAAAAGATGTTGCTATAGTAGGAATTTCTTGCCGACTGGGCAGCACTGATAATACAGAAGAATTATGGAAGGCTCTTGTAGCAGGCCAGAACTTAGTGACTGAAATTCCAGAGGAAAGATGGAAACTGGAAGGTTTTTATGATCCTGACCGTAACAATAAGAAGACATCATATTGCAAGTGGGGAAGTTTCATATCCGATGTGTATGATTTTGAACCTTCATTTTTTAAGATCTCGCCCAAAGAAGCCAAATATATGGATCCACAGCAAAGGGTATTACTGGAAGAGAGCTATAAGGCTTTGGAAGATGCAGGTTATACATATGAAATGCTTGATGAATTAGAGTGCGGAGCTATCTATGGCATAATGAATAACGATCATAGAGAAAACCTTGGTTCAAAGGCAGAAAATGTTGATTACGGATTATTGCTATCGGGTAATTCCAATGCAATATTATCAGCAAGAATCTCATATCTTTTGAATTTAAAAGGTCCTGCTTTCACACTTGACACAGCTTGCTCGTCCTCGTTGGTAGCCATGTATCTGGGTTGTCAGGCAATTCAAAACGGCGATGCCAATATGATGATAATCGGTGGTACCACTCTGTTTTTGGCTCCGGAATATTATATTCAGATGTGTGGTTTATCAATGCTTTCTCCAAGAGGAATGTGCAGTACATTCGATCAGAAAGCGGATGGATTTGTTCCTGGTGAGGGTGTCGGTGTCGTAATCTTGAAGAGTTTAGACAAGGCGCGGGAAGATCATGATAATATCTATGGTATTATCAAAGGTTCCGGTTATAATCAGGATGGAGCTACAAATGGAATCACATCACCGAGTAAGGAGTCGCAGAGACAGCTTGAACTGAATGTCTACAGACGAACCGGAATTAATCCAGAAACCATAAGTATGGTAGAGGCACACGGAACAGGTACCAAACTTGGTGATCCTATCGAAGTAGAAGCTTTGAAAGAATGCTACGGTGAATTTACGGAAAAAAAGAATTATTGTGCGATTGGTTCCTTAAAGACTTATTCTGGACATACTCTTGCAGCAGCAGGTGTATCTTCTGTAATAAAAGTTTTGCTCTGTATGCAGCATAAACAGCTTGTACCATCGCTACATTATGAGACTCAGAATGAATTTATTGATTTTGAGAACAGTCCATTCTATATGCCAAAGAAATTGCAGGATTGGGATGTGACAGGAATAGGAAAAAGGCGTGCTGCGATTAGTTCATTTGGATTCAGCGGTACAAATGTTCATATGATAATTGAAGAACCTGCAGAGAACAAAAAACAGAGTGTAAGGCATGAGCATTATTTCCTTCCTATATCAGCAAAAACAGATCAATCATTGAAAAAGATTATTAAGCAGCTTATTTTATGGTTGGAGACATACGGAACCGATGATATTCTAGACGATCTGCAATATACCTTGATTATGAGAAGAAATCATTTTGAATGCAGATGTGCAGTGATCGTGGACAGTGTTGAAAACGCAATTGCTGAGTTAAATAAGATCCGAGATAATTTAGACAGTAACAGAATCAATATTGACAATGCCGATATATTGAGCGATGCTCAGTTTACGGATACTATATCTCGTAACTATTTATCAGAAGATGATATAAGAAAAATTTTCGAAACAAGTGCAGTTCAATATATCAATGGAGACGAAATTGATTGGACAAATTATTATGACAAAAGAGAAAATGTATGTTTGTCAATACCAACTTATTCATTTAATAGACAGACATGCCGTGCAGATTTTCAATTACAAAGAAATAACGTAAAACATAATGAGTTTGGAGATTATGATTTTTATCGTGATTACACTTTCTTGAAAGATCATATGGTAAATGGTCAATATGTAGTTCCGGCTGCGTTCATAATGAAGATGGTTGTTGATAAATATAAATTGACAGAGAAAAAGAAGACTTCTTGTTTAAAAGATGTATTTTTTGATCAGCGCATCTTATTTAGTGAATCGGTCGTAAAAGTAAATTTTGAGAGTGCAAATACATACAAACAGTTTACCATTGAGGACAAAAATCATAAAATTTATTGCAGGGGTAAATGCCTAAACAACAGGGAAGAAAATTTCTCAAATATGAAAATTCAGGATCTAGAAGGTGAAAATGTTTGGGATGAAGAAGGATGTTATGAAATATTAGATGACTTAGGTCTACATTATCAAAATGGATTTCGGTGTATAAAAAAGGTGAAAATTGAAGGAAGGTATTTGACAGGAATGTTGAAAGCCAAGGAAAACCTTGAAACTTACATAGTAGACGGGGCACTTCAGGCAGCTGCATTGATGGTTAAAAGTTTAAATGTTTTTACGTCATCTGCAATTCCGGTTTCAGTTTATAAAATTCAATATTTAAAATCAATTGAAGAGGAAAGCTACATCAAAATCGAAAATTATGTTTGTGACATTGATAGTTCATTTGATGTATTTATTCTGAACAAGTGCGGCGAAGTATGCGTATTCATGGAAAATGTAATTATTCATACAAATCGCAAAGAGTTGGATGAAATGAAGATGCTGAGAGTATTGGAAAATGTTTATGAAGGCTCAGAAGATATTGATGATGTTATGAGAAATATTTGATGATTGGATAACTTTTTTGATCATATTACCTTTTCAAAGTTTTATTATTTCTGATTTAATTAAAAGTATATAATGCCCTATTTCATTAACTTAAGAGCTTGTTTAGTGTCCTTTTGATTATAAGTTAAATAATGGTATAACTGAACAAGCTCAAAGTGTATTTAAAATAAAGTTGTCATGTAAAAATGAAATAGCGTGGATATGCAATTGAAAGTCAGAGCTAAATAAACTTCACGTACTGAAGTGAATGATACTGTAAGGAGAATAGTATTATGTCAGGATTCAAAGAATTATTAACTCGAGTTAAAAAAAATGAGATCACTCCAGCAGAAGCTATGAATATCATAAAAGAATCGAATGAATCTGCAAAGGGAGAAAAAACAAGTAATTATTATTTTGAAAATTGTTTGCTTTCAAGACCAAAGCCGATATCAAAAGAACAGAGGTCTTTTGGAAATATAGTGGTCGTTTGTGAGAAAGAAGAATTTGTTGAAAAGTTAAGAAAAGAAATTGATAAAAGAGGACATAAATATTCTTCTTTAAATTGGGTTAATAAAGAATGCGAGTTGGACAACGAAAAGATAAAAGATACTATTGATACTATCATCTATATGCAGGCTGAATTAAAAGAAAATGATTGGCAGAAAAAAATTGAAAAGAGTATCTATTCTTTTATAGCATTCTTGAAATCAGTTGTGCATTTGTGCAAACATACTTATATCGAATATGTGTGCTTCGAAGAAAATGTTGGTGAACCTGTTTTTAGCTCTATGATTGGGTTTTTGCGTTCATTTGCAAAGGAACATAATTTAAGGGGATATAAGAACATAACGATAAGAAAAGGCAGCAAAAAAAACATATGCACAATTATATTGGATGAGTACGAAGAGGAAGATCCAGATGTAGTATACGATGGTGTTGAGAGAAAATGCTATGATATAAAACGTTATTTTTCTCAGGAAAATATAAGAAGCTTAATACCTGGAATTTATATTATAACCGGCGGGTGTGGTGGACTTGGCAGGTTTATTGCTAATTATTTAGTAGACAACGGTCTATATAAAATTATCTTAGTAGGCAGATCAGATGCTGGCGAAAAGATCCATAATATATGTCGAGAATTATCAAGAAATAACTGTGAAGTTATATATAAGAAAGCTGATGTATGCTCAGAAAAAGACGTAAAACAGCTTTTTGATTTTGTACATAAGGCTTATGGAAAAGTAGCTGGTGTTATCCATAGCGCAGGTGTATTAAGCGATAAATTATTTATCAATAAGACACAGGATGATTATAATTCAGTGTTATCAGTGAAAATGCATGGTACTGTGAATTTATATAAGTACTTAGATAATGATGCAGTTATGATTTTATTTTCGTCTATTACCTCTGTCACAGGAAATATTGGTCAAACTGACTATGGTTATGCAAATGAATTTATGAATAAATTCGCACTGGAAAATAATCAGAAAGAGGGTAAAAAAAGGATTTTATCTATTTGTTGGCCATTATGGGAAAATGGCGGAATGCAGATTGATAAAGACCGTGAAAAAAATATTGAAAAAGCTGTTGGAAGTAAGTTGATTTCTAATGAAGATGGATTAGAGGCTTTTTGTCAGGCTATAAGTTCGGATGTAGCAAGCATAGTCGTAATGAATGGAAGATATGAGAAGATCATGGCACATCTCGCAGGAATTAAAGCTGTAGCACATATATCTGATAAAAATGACAATAAAGAGAATGACATTATGTCACCGGAAAAAATGAAAGAAGCATTATCCGGATTTTTATTAAAAGTGATTGCAGATGAGATTGAATCAGATGTAGATGAGATCTCCGTGCAGGATAATTTTGAAACGTTCGGATTAAATTCTATTATGAATATGAATGTTATTGGAAAAATAGAGGAAAATATCTGTCCTGTTTCCAAAACTATTTTATACGAGTGTCATTCTATTGAAGAACTTACGAATTATATGCTGAAAGAGTATAATTCGCAGTGCTATTTGGCTTTTAATCATATCGTTGCAAGTGAACAGAAGGAAAATAAGCAGGAACAGTCATTCACAGAAGAAATAAAAGAAACCGAAAATGAGGAGAACGGAATTGCTGTTATAGGAATTGCTGGACTATATCCTCATAGCCGTAACTTGGAAGAGTTTTGGAATAACATCTTAATGGGAAATGATTGCATTGACGAGATCCCGACTTCAAGATGGAATTTTGAAGATTACTATTCCAACGAAGCAAATACTGAAGGAAAGTCAATAAGTAAATGGGGAGGATTTATTGAGGATTATGATAAGTTCGATCCGCTTTTTTTCAATATATCTCCTAGGGATGCAGCAAATATAGATCCACAGGAACGATTAATGCTCCAGACAGCATGGCATACATTTGAAAATGCAGGATATACTAAAAGTGATCTGAATGGTAGCAATACCGGTGTATACATCGGTGTTATGTATGCACATTATCAGTATTATGGAATCGGCGGAAAAAATCATCAGCATGGAGTTGCGATGACAAATTCATCAATATCAAACCGAATTTCTTATTTTATGAATTTACATGGTCCGTGTATGTCGGTTGATACAATGTGTTCTTCTTCATTGACTGCATTGGATATTGCCTGCAACGATATTAAACTTGACAAAATTGATTCAGCTTTAGTAGGCGGTGTAAATCTTTCAATGCACCCGAATAAGTACGTGATACTTAGTCAGAAGCACTTCCTTTCGTCCGACGGTAAATGTCACAGCTTTGAGGAAGGCGGAGACGGTTATGTACCTTCAGAAGGAGTCGGTGCAATTTACATAAAAAAGTTAAGCAAAGCGAAAGCAGATGGAGATAGGATACTTGCTGTTGTTTGTTCAACTGCTTTGAACCATGGTGGTCATACTTCAGGATTTACCGTACCGAATCCGGACCTGCAAGGTGATGTCATTAAAGATGCACTAAAAAAGGGTGGAGTTCATCAGCAGGATGTCACATATATTGAAGCTCACGGAACAGGAACAGCAATTGGTGATCCTATTGAAATAAAAGGTCTTTCTAAGGCATTTAGTAATTTAAACAGTAAAAAACAAATAGCACTCGGTTCATTGAAATCTGTATTTGGTCATCCCGAGTCAGCAGCAGGAATTGCTGCGATTACGAAGATAATTTTGCAAATGCAGAATAAGATTATTCCGCCTTCGATCGTAAGAAAAAAGGTGAATGAGGATCTGGAATTAAATCAGACTCCGTTTTACTTGGTAAATGAGCCTATAAATTGGGAATCAAATGGTCCAAGAGTAGCAGGAATCAGCTCATTTGGTGCAGGCGGTAGTAATGCCCATGTTATTCTAGAAGAATATAATGATAGCACTAAAGTAGATTTATCATTGGAAGATGAAAAACAGATTTTTGCGTTATCAGCGAAGGATGTGCAGCAGTTAAAACAGAAGGCTTTTGAATTGGCAAGATACTTTGAGAGCAATATCGTAGTAGAAGAAAGAAATCAAAGTATTTTCTCAGAACATACTGTACGTACTCAGTTGCAGAACAAGATTTGCGAGCTTTTGAAATTAGAACAAGAAGATATTGACATGGATAGTTCTTTAAGCGATTTTGGCTTGGATATTTATCTTGTTCAGCTCCTCAATGACTTTATTTCAAAAGAATACGGTACGCAATATACAAACGAAGACTACTTTGAATTGAAGAGCATTCGTGAATTAAGCAGCAGCATTTGCAATAATAGATCTCAGAAATATATACAGGCAAATTACGACAAGAAATTATATGTGAAAGCCGCTATCTCATTGGCTCTGGAAAGAGAGCACATGACCGAGAGGTTGGCTTTTGTTGCTGATGATTTAGAAAATGTGATACGTATATTAGATGCATATTGCAATAATGAAGTGCTGGCAGATGGTTATATTTATACAGGAAATGTCTTAAAGCAGAGAATAACAGTTAGTGAAATTGGTCAGGATATTAATATCCGCAGTCTAATAGATAGTAAGAATTATAACGAGATATGCAGATTGTGGACTATGGGCTATAAGGTAGATTTTTATGAACTTCACGCTCACAAAGTACATACTCCTTTACCGCTTTACCCGTTTAAGAAAGATAGATACTTCGTGGAAGATATGGCTGAGAAGAATGTGGTAGATACTTTGTTTACAAGTGGTGTGCCTCAGAGGGTAATACAGCCGTTTTCCAAGAGATTCAGTACAGCAGATTATTTTGTTAAGCAGCATGTTGTCGGTGGAAAGAATTATCTGCAGGGAGTTGCCTGTCTGGATTTATTCCAGAATTTCGCAATGCAAACGATGAATATCAATGCCTGCATTTCAAATATAATGTGGAAACGTCCGATCGATCTTACAAACAATGAAATCAATGTAACTGTTGATATTAAAAAGAATGATAACAATATTGAAATAGAGGCTTATTCAGAAAATGAGAATAATAAGGCTCTTTATTGTGTTGCCAATATCTCAGATAAGGAGAATTATTTATTAGCGCTTAATACCCAAAGCATATCCGAAGAAGCAACAAGACAACTCTCGCCTTCAGCTTTTTATGATATCTATGATAAACGTGGCATTATGTATGGCAATGAGCTAAAAGGCATTAGAAATATCAGATATTCCGATAATGCTGTTATGGCCTCGATCTCATTTGAGGATCAGTTTAGTGCCGATAATAATACGATTCGTATCTTGGATGCTGCAGTACAGTGCGGAATCATCCTCATACACGGAATGGATAATGGAGTTAACAGGTATGTACCGTTCTCGGCAGATGCTATAAAGTTCTATGGCAATATACCGTCAAAGGCATCTGTTTTCATCAAGCGTGTAGGTACAATTAATGATATGTTGAGAAACAGATTAATTATATTTGATGCAGTACTAAAAGATGAAAATGGCAATACTTTGGTGGAATTGAAGCGTTTTGTATGCAAACCGATCTTTGCTCAGACAGAGCCTTTCAGGGCAGATGATACGATAAAAGAGCTTACATATTACAAAGAATACGAATTGAAAAATATTTCTGATGAAAATACTAATACTTGGGATAATATCATTATATTCACAAACCAAAGTTTTATGGATGAAGAATTAGAAGTATTCAGCTCGGAAAACAAGAAGGTCATAACTGTTATACCGGCAGCTCAGTATGGGAAAATAAAGGAAAATGTTTACTCAATTAATGTGAAGGACGAGAATGATGTTTCAAAGTTATTTGAGGATTCAAATATACATGATAATTTTTGTATAATGTACCTTTGGGATCTGTTCGCGGATGATGAATCAATTGAAAATATAAATAATATCTTTTCACTCAATCATGCTATGGTAAAAAATAGTCACTTAAAAAAAGTAGGTGTTATTTATGCGCATAAGTACAGAACTGTATTGAGCGATGCATATGGTATGGCTGTAGATGGATTCCAGAGAACTGTTGAAAGAGAAAAAAGTGGATTTTCTTATAAATATGTCTGCCTTAACGGAGATTACAAGTATTCTGATATATTACAAGTTCTCTACACCGAATCAGCAGTAATGGATGAGAAAAACGTAGTATACAACAGAAATGAGAGACAGATTTTAAAATTTAATAAGTGGTATCCAAAAAGTGTTCATGATTTGTCCGATAAGATCAGAGGAACTTGGATCATTACCGGCGGTATGGGCGGACTAGGAAAACTTTTTTCTGAGTACCTTTCACACAAATATCACGTAAACCTTATTTTGACGGGAAGCTCTCCTATTAATGATGAAAAAACAGCATTTATCAATTCCATTAGAGACGATAATGAGATCGAATACGTTTCATGCAATATAACAAATTATGATGATGTACATCAGCTTGTTGAATATGCAAAGATGAAATATAGTACGATTACGGGTATTATTCAGTCAGCAGGAATAATTAAAGATTCATTCCTAAGAATAAAGACATTAGAAAATTTTCATCAGGTTGCGGATGTAAAAATAAAGGGAATCGAAAACTTCTACAGAACGCTTATCAATGAAAAAATAAATTACTTCATAACGTTTTCTTCAATCGCCGGTGTTATCGGAAATGCAGGACAATGTGATTATGCCTTTGCAAACGCATTTATGGACAATTACGTAAAGCTTATGTCTTACTATATGAAAGGATGCAAATGTATCTCAATAAACTGGCCATACTGGGAAGAAGGCGGAATGCGTGTACCTCAGGATGTCGTGAAAAATATGTATGACATGTACGGTATTCGTCCATTGCCTTCTGATACTGGAATACATATGTTTGAGAATATACTTTCTACAGACGAAAATCAGATTGCAGTATTCTATGGCCTCGAATCTAAGGTCGAAGAACAGCTTGGTATTAAAAAAGAAGTTGTGGCAGAAAGAAAAACTGTTTCACAGAAATCCGGCAGAGTTAAAGAAATGGTTCTTAATATCTTATCGGACGAGTTAAAAATGAAGCAAAACGAATTCGATGAGGAAGAAACATTTGAGAATTATGGAGTGGATTCTGTGCTGTCAGTTTCTATTTCTGATAGATTGGCTGAGATTTTTAGCTCGGTTTCAAAAACTATTTTATTTGAGTGCATTAATATCAGAGAGCTTTGTGAATATTTAGAAAAGCACAGTGAGATTCTGCAGGATGCATCGGAAGAGACAGAGTGTATATCAAAATCACTGGTGGGAGTGTATGAAGAGAAAAATAATTTCATGGATCAATATACTGAAGCTACAGAAGGAAACATTTCTGATACCGATATTGCAATTATCGGATTAAGCGGTCAATATCCAATGGCAGCCAATACAGCAGAATATTGGGATAACCTGAAGGCAGGGAGAGACTGTATAAGCCTTATTCCTTCCGAACGATGGGACAGAGAACTTTATTATACCAAAGAAAAAGGGGTTGATGGTCGTACTTGCAGTAAATGGGGCGGTTTCTTAAAGGATATTGATAAATTTGATCCTGTATTTTTCAAGATCACCCCAGGTGAAGCTACAATGATGGACCCTCAGGAGAGATTATTCTTACAGGAGACATATCATGCAATTGAGGATGCGGGATACTCAACGAAAAAATTAAAAGATAGTAATGTAGGTGTTTATGTAGGCGGCGGTTCCAGTAAATACGAAATGCTGGCTTTGGAAGAATCACTCAGAGAGAAACTTGTCTTGGTAAACAATATGAATTCCAATATTGCAAACCGAGTTTCTTACTATTTTGATTTCCACGGGCCAAGTATTTCTATAGATACTATGTGTTCGTCATCCCTTACTGCTATTGATATGGCGTGCAAAGCACTGCAGAATCATGAAGTTGATTATTCTGTAGCAGGCGGAGTAAATTTGCTGCTACATCCTTATAAGTATCTGGTTTTGAGCTTAAAGGAATTCTTGTCAACAGATGGTAGATGCAGAGGATTTGGTGAAGGCGGAGATGGCTATGTGCCTGGCGAAGGTGTCGGAGTATTCGTATTAAAGAGACTTAACGACGCTGTGCGTGACGGTGATAATATCTATTGTGTAATCAAAGGCAGTTTGTTAAATCACGGGGGTCATACTAGAGGATATAGCGTACCGAATTCTAAATCACAGGCACAGCTGATCGAGTCATCGCTAAAAAAAGCTAGTATCCATATTGAAGATATAGACTATATGGAGATGCATGGAACAGGAACTTCATTAGGTGATCCTATTGAGATAGAGGGTGTTTCACAGGCATTGGGAAGTCAGAAACCATTATGCGGAAAAATTCCTTTTGGAACGGTTAAGTCAAATATTGGGCATCTTGAAGCGGCTGCCAGTGTTGCAGGCATCACAAAAGTTATTTTGCAGTGCAAGCATAATTGTCTTGTTCCGTCCATTCATGCGGAACAATTGAATAAGAATATTGACTTAAATCGTGTTGAACTAAAAATTCAGAGAACTTGTGAAACATGGGATCATACATCAAAGAATTATAATGTGAAACCACATCTTGCTACTGTTAGTTCTTTTGGTGCAGGCGGTTCCAATGGTCATATTATTCTGGAAGAGTATATAGCAAAGGATCAAAACGGGTATTGCGAGCTAAAGGATATTGATAAAATATTTGTATTCTCTGATATGTCAGCTGATCGTTTAAGAAGAAAAGTAAGATCGTTCTATGAGTATGTGTCGATGAATTCGTTTGACCGTGTTACATTAAGGAATATGGCATATACTTTAAAAATCGGTCGTGATGCAATGAAAGAGCGAATTGTGATTGTTGCTGAAGATGCAGAACAATTAAGAAATGGTCTTTCTTCTGTGGCAAGAGGAGAAAATAACTCTGAGCTCATTCAACTGACAAGATTAAATGAAAGTAGCTTATTGCAAAAAGCTTCAGATTGGTGCAGCGGATCGGATATAAATTGGGAGGCATATTATAACACATCTGTTTACAAAAAGATCTCTTTGCCATTATATTTATTTGAAAAGCAGAGATGCTGGATCGATGTCAGCTGTAAGATCGGCGATTCATTAAAGGAGTACGTAATTCCAAGTGGAAATCGTGAATTGATTCAGAACATTGGAACTGAAAGAACCAACAAGAAAGTAATATACAATTATATATGTTGTCTGTTCAAGAAGTTGTTTATTATTACTGATGTGAATGATGTTGCAGATAAACCATTCGAGGAGATCGGTATAGATTCTATCATGATAAGAAGATTGAACGTTGAAATGGAACGCGATATAAAGAATCTTTCACCAACTGTATTCTTTGAATGTAATACAATGAATTTGCTGGTAGATTATATTGCTGAGAATCACAGTGATTTTGTTGTAGATAAGCTGTTTTATGATCAGCCGGAAGAAAAAGCTATAGTTGAAAAGCCATCAGTAAAAGAAACAAATAAAATTTTTGTTGATGATGACGAAATAGCAATTATCGGTGTTAGTGGAAAATATCCCGGAGCAAAAAATATCGAAGAATTATGGAATAACCTGTCAGAACGAAAAACAGAATTCAGAGAAATACCAAGTGACAGATGGGATTACACAGAGCGTTTCAATCACGATATGCTTAGTCTACCTGAAGGTACGGTATATAGTAAATGGGGTGCTTTTCTTGACGATGCTTACAGGTTTGATGCAAGATTTTTCTCGATTGCACCTGTTGAAGCTGAAATGATGGATCCACAGGAAAGATTATTCTTAGAATGCGCATGGAATACAATAGAAGATGCCGGTTATGCAGATGAAATTTACAGAAACAGAAATCAGAATTCTCGTGGCAAACAGGTAGGTGTATTTGTTGGCGTAACAAGCCTTACTTACAGTATGTGGGGAGAAGTAGAATGGAGCAATCATTCAAAATCCTATCCCAAGACATTCCCATGGTCGATAGCGAACAGAGTATCTTATCAGTTTAATTTAAGTGGTCCGAGTATGGCTATAGATACCGCTTGTTCATCATCACTTACTGCTATCCATCTGGCTTGCAGCAGTATTAAGAATGGCGAATGTACTATGGCGATCGCTGGAGGAGTTAACCTCTATCTGCATCAAGGAAAGTTCATTCATTTGTGCCAGACGAGAATGCTTTCGCCTACAGGAACAAGCAATCCTTTCGGTAATGGAGCAGACGGCTTTGTACCCGGTGAAGGTGTCGGCGCTTTAATGCTTAAGCGTAAATCAGATGCTATAGCAGACGGTGATAGAATATATGCAGTTATCAGAAGTACAGCTGTAAATCATGGAGGCCATACTACCGGATATACGGTTCCAAATCCTGTTATGCAGTCTGCTGTAATTGAGGATGCACTTAATAGAGCAGAAATCTCACCTATTGAGATTTCCCATGTTGAAGTTCACGGAACAGGAACCGATCTTGGTGATCCGATCGAAATAAAGGGATTGACAAAAGCATTCCGTACTCAGACAGATAAGAATCATTTTTGCGCTATTAGTTCTATAAAGGGAAATATAGGACACGCAGAAGCTGCTGCAGGAATTGCAGGTGTTACAAAGATATTATTGGAAATGAAGCACAATGCGCTTGTACCGAATGTATATTACAATGGTTTGAATTCAAAGATTAATTTTGATGATACACCGTTTTATGTACAGGATCAGCTTACAGAATGGAATGATAAGATGTGTGCAGCGGTCAGCTCATTCGGAGCTGGTGGCTCAAATTGTAATGTAATAATAGAGAAGTATGAAGATAATAATTCTCGTTCGATTATTGAAAAAGATGTATATGCCGTTCCTGTATCAGCAATGACAGAAGAAGCTTTAACGGAGTATATGAGAAGCTTATTGAAGTGGTGTCAGGAACATAATGGTGAGACACATGTACTTCACAATATTACATATACACTTCAGAGAAGAGCAAGAATGTCCTACGGAAGAGTATTTGTGGCTTCATCGGTAAATGAATTGATTCAGCTGCTCAGAACATCGTTAAATTATGAAAGAACTCAGGAAAGTGTTATTGCTGGAAATTACTGCAATGTATCGGATAACGATGTAAAGCAGTTAGAAGCATGGCAGACGGGCAAACAAGCTGAGTTGCCGGTTCAGTATGCTTTGTCATATGGTGTATTGATGTCACTTCCACTTTATGTGTTCCAGGGAAAAGAGTATCGATTCATATCTAAGGTGAATAAAGCTGATAATGAAGTAAATGGAAACAGGATCCCACTATCGATCTCATGCAATGACTATTTTGTTAGGGAACATAAAATGAAAGGAAAAAGTCTGCTTCCGGCTGCTTGTTCTATGGAATTTGCAAGAACTGCGCTTGGTTCAGCCCATTCTTTACATAATGTTGTGTTCGGAAGAAAAATTACAGAAAATGAGATCAGAAATGGCCTTTATCTTGAGAAGAAAGATGATGCAAAATATGTGATCTCTTCCGAAACAGATGGCCAGCATGTACTTTGCGTTAGTGGCAGCTACAAAGAAAAACATGAAAATACATTCAGAAACAATCTTTTTGAAACGGAAAGCTTTAAGTACAAATGCAGTCAGTATGTTGAAAATGAGCGCTTGTATGGATACTTAAAGAAAGCTGGTCTTGAATACGGAGAGCATATGAGATGTATTGAGGAATGTTATAGATCCGAGGAGCAAATATATGCAAAACTCAGTATGCCGAGTACTATCCGGGATAATAATAAGCTTCTGCTGGAACCTTGTATGCTGGATTCAGCATTCCAGTTGGTTGCGCTACTTGTGGATGAGGAAGATTATGAAAACAATCTGATAATGCTTCCTTATTCTGTTAAGGAATATAGTGTATACAATAAAATAACTCGAAATGCAACTGCATTTGTGAAGCGCAAGAAACAAGAACCTTCAGATTTCATAAGTTTCGATATTTCAATTGTAAATTCAGACGGCAGTGATGCAGTAAGAGCAATCGGATATACTGTTAAGAAAAAGATGCAGTATAAATCTGCAAACAACACGATTCAGACAAAAACGGTAGTTAAAACAAGCAATTCAGCGCTAAGAGATCATGTGCTCAATTATGTAACTGCTAATGTTGCAAAGGTGCTGGGGTATAATATAAATGAGATCAAACAGTCTGAATATCTGGAAGCCTACGGAATTGAATCTGTTGCTATTCTGAATCTTACAGAAATACTGGAAAAGGATTTCGGAAGTATCAGCAAGACATTGTTTTTCGAGTATAAGACAATACAAGAGATAACAGATTATTTTATGGAAAATCATCTTGATACCTGCAAAAAACTTTTCAGCGCAATTGAAGAAACTGTTTCTGAGGATGTAGAAACAGTATTGGAAGAAGAGGAAAGATATGTACCGCAGACGGTACAATCAGAGGGAACGGATGAGATCGCTATTATTGGTATGAACGGTATATTCCCGGGTGCAAGTGATTTAGACGAATTTTGGAGAAATTTATATAACGGTGTGGATAGTATCACAGAAATTCCTGCAGAAAGATGGAACGGAAACGAGTTCTATGACAGCGATAAGAATAAGAGAGGCGCTATCTATTCAAAGTGGGGCGGATTTGTACAGGATATAGATAAATTCGATCCGTTATTCTTCCGTATTTCACCCCGTGATGCAGAGATTATGGATCCGCAGGAAAGAATGTTTTTACAGTGTGCATGGAAAGCAGTGGAGGATGCAGGTTACACTAAGTATACACTTCCATCGAAAAAGACAAGTGTATATGTCGGCGTAATGTATGGTCAATATCAGCTTTACGGAGCAGAAGAATCAATGAAAGGTACTCCAATGGCTCTTAATTCTTCTTTCTCATCCATTGCAAACAGAGTATCTTATATTCTCAATCTCAGTGGTCCAAGTTTGGCAGTTGATACAATGTGTTCATCTTCTTTGACTGCATTGCATCTTGCATGCAGCAGTATACATTATGGTGAAAGTGAAATGTCCATTGTGGGCGGTGTAAATCTTTCGATACATAAAAATAAATATACATTGCTCTGTCACGGAAAATTCCTTTCCAGTGATGGAAGATGCAGAAGCTTCGGTGAAGGCGGAGATGGCTATGTTCCCGGTGAAGGAGTAGGAGCTATCGTCTTGAAATCACTGAAAAAAGCGAAACAAGACGGAGATCATATTTTAGGAATCGTACAAGCTACAGCAATAAATCACGGCGGTAAAACAAATGGATACACTGTACCGAATCCTCAAGCGCAAGCTTCAGTATTGCTCGATGCTATAAATAGATCCGGAATCAAACCGAATGAGATAAGCTATATAGAGGCACATGGAACAGGCACAGCTTTAGGTGATCCCATCGAAATGCTGTCTATTAACAAAACTTACGGAAAAGAATTTGAAGAAGGTCAAAAATGTTATCTTGGATCTGTAAAGTCTAATATCGGACATCTGGAATCAGCAGCTGGTATTGCAGCTATCATAAAAGTACTTTTGCAATTTAAGAATAAGTGTATGGTACCATCTCTGCATTCTGATGTGATCAATCAGAAGATTGATATAGACAAAACACCATTTTACATTCCGCACAGTCCGGAGAAATGGGAGCAGACTCAGCGAGCAGACGGTACTAAGATTCCGCGTATGGCTGGTATTAACTCATTTGGTGCTGGTGGATCAAATGCTCATGTTATACTGCGTGAATACGAACAGAGTGTTCAGCTCAGAGAAAATCAGCAGGAGAGGATATATACTTTATCTGCATTCAATGATGAAAGACTGCTTGCGTATGCTTATTTATTGATGGAGTACTTGAAAAACAACAGGAACGTATCAATGGAAAGTTTAGCTTACGTGATGCAGACCGGACGAGAATCATTGGATAGCAGAGCAGCATTTATTGCTAAGGGGCAGGATGAATTAGTACGCAGGATCCAGAATTATATCGATCATCGTACGGACGAGAATGTATTTGTAAGAAATGCTGATACGTTCGGAAGAAGTGAGGATGAAATAAAGAACGTAACGAATTACGACATCAGAGATCTGGCACGTCTTTGGGCAGATGGCAGAGATGTACTGTGGAATGAGCTGTATGAGAATCATATGATACCTAAGATTTCAATTCCAACATATCCGTTTGCAAAAGAAAGATATTGGGTACCATCTGTTGATGAAACGGAAGCTGTATCGACAACGAAGAGCACAATGATCACGATCAGCAAAGACAAATACTATGTAAGAGATCATAAGCTAAGTGGTATAAGCACAGTTCCAGGAGTTGCTTTATTGGAGGAAATGCGAAAAGCTACAGGTATAGATAAGTTGCCGGTATGCATCGAACAGGTGGTGTTCCAATCATTCGTTGAGGCAGATGATAAGGATGCAGATCTTAATGTGAAACTTGAAAAATGCCGAAATGACTATTATGACGCAGTTTTGACAGGGCAGAATAATAGGATTGCAGTAAAGGCTAAATTTGATTTTTCTGCTAAAAGTATCAATTACCTTAGAACTGAAAGAGAGTATATGCCGTCAGATGGAATATACCTTGATAAAGAAACATGCTATCGATTTTTTGAATCATTGTCAATTGAATACACAGGAAGTATGAGGAGAATAAAAGAGGCAAGAATCAAGGACGGAAGCGTATATGCGATCTTAGAAAACAGTACGTATATGATTGCCCTGTTAGATAGTATTCTTCAAGTTGTTATGTTAGAGGCTTATAAAGAGGCAGAAAAACATAAATATGTTCCTTACAGTATGGATCGAATCGTATTGCATAAGCCACTAGAAGGCGATGTTTTGGTCTATGTTGAGTCAAACAGAAATACAGAAGCAGAAAACATGAACTTTAACGTGTTTGTTTGGGATGAAAATGGCGAACTTTGCATTAGCATATATGATTATGTTGTTAAAATGCTTGAAGAGCCAAGATCAGATTCTGAAAAAGAGTTGGATGAACTGTTGTTAATGTTGAAAAATGGGGAACTCAATTTAGACGAAACAACTGAATTATTGGAGGAAATTTTATGACAAATTACGAAATATTAAAGCTTTATAAAGAGGGAAAGATGACAAAGGCAGAAGTCAAAAAGAAGTTGATCGAAGCAAAAAACTCTTCCTTTTCCAATATAATTTATCTTAACTCCGTTTGGAAGAAAGCTGATTTGGATAAAAGCCTTTGTAACGATAAGGTAGAAAATATCATCGTATTTTGTGAAAATGAAAAGCAAATTGTCATAGAAGGATATAACCAGATCAATGTTTACAAAGGCTCAGGTTTTCAAAAAAAGAATGACAGGGAATATGTATGCGATCCTTGTGATCGTTCGCAGGTCGCGCGGATCTGTAAGGAGCTCGTAGGCAAAAATAATTATATGATATACCTTTGGAGTGAGCCAGACTTGTTGTTAGGCAGTGAATCGTTATTCTTATTGTTTCAAATTTTGATGAAGCAGGGGGCTGCCAAAAGCTGCCGAGTTGTTATGCTTTATGACAATAAAAACAGATCATGTGAGGCTTTTGGCGGCTTTGCAAAATCAATATCTATCGAGAATCCAAATGTAAGACTTCATACAGTAAGTATCCCGAAAACAGCTAAGATCTCAGAAGTTGCTAAGAGTGAGATACTGTATTTTAACGACAAAGAGACAGAAATAAAATATGAGCATAATAAACGATATGTAAAAGAGCTTGAGCTTATTGAGAATACGTCAAGAAATAATGCCAATATTTCTTACCAGGATAAGACATATTTAATTACCGGCGGAGCAGGCGGTCTGGGATTGATATTTGCAAAATATTTATCCCAGAAAGGTGCTGGAAAGGTCATCCTTACCGGACGTTCAAAAAAGAGCATTTCAGATGACATTTTAAGTGTGATGAAGAAAAACAATACCGAGCTTGTTTATCAGCAATTGGATGTATGTGACAGCTCAGCAGTGCAGGAATTTGTAAAGACTTTGGATTCCAAAAGCATCGCGATTGACGGAATTATTCATTCAGCAGGAGTTTTACGCGATTCCTACATGATAAAGAAGGAATTGGCGGATTTTCAGGCTGTATTGAAGCCTAAAGTAGAAGGGGTGAATCATCTTTATCATGCCTTCAAAGATAAAAGTTTGGATTTTTTTGTAACTTTCTCTTCTATCGTTGGTGTACTTGGTAATGCAGGTCAAGCTGATTATGCAACAGCCAATAGTTATATGGATAACTTTATGCAGTACGTTACCAAGCAAAACAAAAATTGGATAAGAGCAGTATCTATCAACTGGCCGTTTTGGGATAATGGGGGAATGCAGCTTTCTGAGGACAATTTGAAATACATGGAGCAAAAGTATGGATTGTATCCTATTTCACATAAGGACGGATTAAGTGCTTTTGATTTCAGCATTTTAAATAATGAGAGTCAGGTCATTGTAATCAACGGAAATCCGGAAATACTTAGTTCTTATATCAGCTGCCTTAAAACAGATAAGATTACAGTTACTCAAAAGAAGCAGGAGATCAAAAGTTCTGCTGTCAGTGATGAAGTACTAAAGAAAAAAGTTGCGGACCTATTGAAGAAACTAATTGCGAAAGAAACAAAAATGAAAGCAGAACGAATCAGTATACAGGTCCCAATTGAAAAGTATGGTTTGGATTCTGTTATGATGATGAGCATAAGTAATGAATTGGAAACAGTATTTGGTTCGCTGAGAAAAACATTGTTGTTTGAGTATATCACAATTGATAAGCTAAGTGATTATTTTGTAGAAGAGCATAGAGATAGTATCATACAGAAAATGCTTTCGCCAACTGAAAATACAAACACGCTGGAAGCTGTGGAGCCAGAAAACAAGGTAATTCAGACGGTTGAGGATACTTTCTATGACCATAGGGAAAAAGATTCTGAATCCGATGACATAGCAATTATTGGTTTGGCAGGAAAATATCCAATGGCAGATGATTATGAAAAGCTTTGGGAGAATTTGTGTATCGGAAAAGACTGCATTACAACTGTTCCCAAAGATAGATGGGATGTTAGACCAAATAAGAAAGAATGGGGCGGATTTATCAACGATGTGGATAAGTTTGATCCGTTGTTATTTGATATGTCCTATAAGGAAGCTGCACTGGTAGATCCGGCTGAACGAATCTTTATGGAGAATGTCTGGAGTGCATTGGAAGATGCAGCGAACACGAAGAGAAGGCTTGCAGATAAGAATGTTGGGGTATTTGTTGGTGCAATGTATGCACAATATCAGTTTTATGGTGTAGAAGATTACAATAGTGAAGATGCGAAACCATTGAATTCATCACTATCATCTATAGCTAATCGTATTTCATACTTTTTTGATTTTCACGGACCGAGCTTAACAGTTGATACAATGTGTTCTTCATCATTGACGGCCCTTCATTTCGCTGTTAAATGTTTAAAAGACGGCGAATGTGATATGGCAGTTGTTGGTGGAGTGAATTTGTCTCTTCATCCATATAAATATTTTATACTTGAAGAAAACAATTTCACTTCGTCAGACGGGAGATGCAGAAGTTTTGGTGATGGAGGAGACGGTTATGTTCCAGGAGAAGGCTGCGGTACAATTATAATAAAACCACTTAAAAAAGCTATCAAAGATCATGATTTTATCCATGCGGTGATCAAGGGAACTTCTGTTAATCATGGCGGTCATGTAGGCGGATTTACTGTTCCGAATCCCAATATGCAGGCTGATGTTATTTCAAAAGCATTGCAGAAGGCAAAAGTAGATCCTTCAACGATACAATATGTTGAGGCACACGGAACAGGTACTTATTTAGGTGATCCCATTGAAATTGCAGGATTAGAAAAAGCATTTAAAGGTAAGGGCAACCGAAACCGCAAATGTGCGATTGGATCTATTAAATCCAATATTGGACACTTAGAAGCGGCAGCTGGTATTGCTGGTATTACAAAGGTAATTTTACAAATGGAACACCAGAAACTTGTTCCATCCATACATTCTGAAAAACTGAATACAAAGATCGATTTTTCCTCTTCATATTTTCAGGTACAGCGTACTTTAGATTCGTGGGTGTCTATGGAAGTGACACCGGGAGTGCGTAAACGCAGAGCAGGTATCAGCTCATTCGGTGCAGGTGGATCAAATGCTCATGTAATTATGGAGGACTATGATAATCAGATCGTAAGTATGATCCTGCCTCAAAATATAGTTCCTTTTTCGGCAAGAACTGAAAAACAGCTATTGGAAAATATAGATAGGATTTTGGAGCATATAACGAAGCTTAATGATGTCTCAGATGAAGCATTTTCAAGATTCTGCTATACCTTGCAGGAGGGAAGAGAACAGCTTTCTTACCGCTGTGCCGTAGTTTGCAACGATTTCAAACAGCTGATTGGGATGTTAAAGGAATACCGTGAGAAACAGTGCATATGCAACGGTGTATTCATTGGAAATGCATGGGGTAATACCGATAATATCGATACAATGACAGATATAGAAAATAACACCAAAAAAGCAGAAAAACTGTATAACGAAAAAAATTATGCAGAGATTGCTGAAAAATGGTGTAGCGGAATTGATCTGGATTGGGGATTTATTTATAAGAATAAAAAGATTACTCCTATGTCATTACCGAATCTTCCTTTTGAAAGGGTAAGTTTATGGCTTCCAAAGAAGAACGAGGTTGACGTATACATACGAGAATTAACAAGAGAAGATATTATGATTCGGGATCATGTTATAAAAGGCAAGAATATTGTTCCGACTGCATATATGTTAGAGATTTTTGCAGATGCATCCAACATGAAAGATGCAAAATGTATCTGTGTTCAAAATCTTAAACTGTTTCAGCCTCTTGTTGTAGAAGGTGAAGGAACAAAGATCAGAATAACAATGAAACCATCTAATCCCGATATGTTGGTCGGCTTGAAAATGTTCTCAGAAGATGGTTCAATATTGTACTGTTCCTGCGAAATCAGAAATAAGCCATATGGAAGCATAGATTATATGCTCTCTGATAGATTAGGTTCCTCTGTTAAAGTAAGGCGTAACCAAGAACAGTGCTATCGTTTCTTTAAGAACAGAGGTTATCAGTATGGCGAAACTTTGCGTTTGATCAGTTCAATAGAATCGTCAGAAGATAAGATCGTGGCATCTGTTGATAATTATACGATCCAGAATAGTAAGAATATAACTGAACCTGAATTATTAGATGCTGCATTTCAGGCGACCATGCTGTTCGACACAGTTGATAATAATAAGGGTAACTATATTCCTGTATCTGTAGACCAGATCGTAATTTCCAGAGATGGAAGTTGCAAGGATTATAAAATCATAGCAGAGATCGGAAGTGATGAGAAGTATAAAGTCTTTGACATTGACGTATTATCATCAGATAAGACCAGTTATATTAGTATTCGTGGCTTGAAGTCAATAAATACGGATGAAGTAAAAACTTTTGAGAACAAGAAGGAAATCCATAATAAGGAGGTCCAAATAAGTACAGACATCAGTGCTGTAAAAGAAATGCTTATTCATTTGATCGCCGAAAAGCTGGAAATGCCTGCTGAGGAGATCACACCTCAGATCGGTTTTGAAAAAATAGGCATCAATTCTATTGCATCCTCAGAAATCATATCTCAATTGGATGAAATGTTCGATGGGTTGCCGAGAACAATATTCTACGAGACAAGCAACATAAATGAATTGGCTCAATATCTGGTGGATAACTATCATGAGAAATTTGTTTCACATGATGATGAATCCAAAGTGAATGCTGAAAAGCAGCAGATTGGAGCTTATTGTGAGAATCAGGATATTGCAATTATCGGAATTTCCGGTAAATATCCTATGGCAGACAATATTGAAGAATTCTGGAACAATTTAGCACAAGGAAGAGACTGTATCACTACGATACCGAAAGAACGCTGGGATCTGGAAAAATACTTTGCCCCAGACAAGGACAGCGATTTGAAGCATTATTCTAAGTGGGGTGGATTTTTAAATAATATCGACAAATTTGATCCTTTGTTCTTTAATATTGCTCCATCACAAGCTGCAATGATCGATCCGCAGGAACGTTTATTCCTTAATACTGCCTGGGAGTGTATGGAAGATGCAGGATATACACCTGAAGATCTTTCAGAACACAAAGTTGGCGTATATGTAGGTGCAATGTGGGGGTTGTACCATTTAATGGAGGTAAAAAAAGATGGAAAGAGAAAGATACCGCAGACTACTTTCTCCTCAATTGCAAATAGGGTATCGTACATTATGAATTTTGACGGCCCAAGTATGGCTATCGATACGATGTGCTCTTCTTCTATTACGGCTATCCATCTTGCTTGTGAAGCTATCAAATCAGGTGAGATCCAGGAAGCAATTGCAGGTGGTGTTAATCTCTCTGTACATCCTTCAAAATATATCCAATTATGTCAAGGCAAATTTTTATCTGCAGACGGTAAGTGCAGAAGTTTTGGTGATGGCGGCGACGGATATGTACCTGGCGAAGGGGTTGGCGCAGTTCTGTTAAAGGCACTTCCAAAAGCGATCGACGATAATGATAATATCTATGGTGTTATCAAGGCATCATCTGTTAATCATGGTGGTCATGGTAATGGATACACAGTACCAAATGCAAAGAAACAAGTTGACGTTTTAAATGAATGCATCAGAAAAGCAAATATTGGAGTGGATGATATTTCTTATGTTGAGGCACATGGTACCGGAACAGAATTAGGTGACCCAATAGAGGTAAGCTCCTTATCAAAAGTGTTTGCAGGCAGGGCAGAAAAGTGTCCGATCGGCTCTGTAAAGTCTAATATCGGTCATTCAGAAGCGGCAGCAGGAATTGCAGCAGTTACAAAAGTTTTATGTCAGCTTAAACATAATAAACTTGCTCCTTCAATTCATGCAAAAAAACTGAATAAGAATATAGACTTTCAAACAGCTAAGGTCGAAGTACAAAGAACATTAAAAGACTGGGACAGACCTATGAATAAAAATAGAATCGCAGTAGTAAATTCGTTTGGAGCAGGTGGTTCAAATGGCTGCTTGATCATTGAGGAGTATACTCATTCAGGTTCAAATAAGTCGTATCCAAATTCGAATGATGAACAATTACTTATTCTTTCAGCAAGAGAACAGGAACGATTAGATGATTATTGCAATGTTCTTTTAACGTATCTTGAAAAGGATCCGAGTCAGGCAAAAACAAATTGGGATTCCATCATCTATACCTTGCAGAGTGGAAGAAAATCATTTGAATATAGATTTGCAATGGTATGTAACGGTTATGAAGATGCCCTGGACAAGTTGAGACGTTACACAGCCGGTCAGAAGGATGACTCTATTTTTATTGGCTATGCTTCTGAAAAAGAGATCTTGAGAAATGTTGAACTCAATGACGGTTTTGATCATGATATAAGAAAATGTGCATACAACTGGTCAAATGGAAAGTATGTGAATTGGAGAAAGGAGTTTTACCGGAATGTCGGAAAAATCTCATTACCTGTTTATCCATTTGCACAAGATAGTTATTACGCATATAGTTCAGGTGCGATGTTCAGCTCAGAAAGCGTAGAAAGTGCCTCTGAAAACGATCGATTTCAAAGAGTGATCCGAAGAACTGATCCTGTCATTGCTGAACATATAATGGGCGGAAGAATGATCTTACCTGGAACATTTTATATTGCATTCGTAAATGAGATATTTCATGAGTTATATCCTGATGAAAAAATCGAACTATTTGATGTTAACTGGAAAGAACCGTTTGAACTTAGGCTTGGTGAGGCTGAAAAGAAATTATATGTCGAATTTGACCGTGAAGAAAAGCTTGATTTTGAAATATTCTATATTGAAAACGGTAAGAAGATTATTTGCGTAACCGGTAAGGGCAGAAAAGATGATTCTCAAATGCTATCTGCAATTGATATTAGAGGATTGATGTATGAACTGAGAGAACAGATACCGGAGGAAGAAATGTATCATTCTCTGAATGTCCGCAACTATCAGTACGGTGAAAGCTACAAAAGAACTTATAATATTTTCTTCAATGGAAATGAGGCATTTGCAAGTATCTATGAATCTGATGACCAACAAAAGTTCACGACAGATCATGCTGCTGAATTACTGGATGCTTGTATTCGTACAGCGCTATGCATTGACGGAAGTCTTATGAACCCCGATGAACCGCTTCGTATTCCTTTCTACATGGATTCATTCAAGCTTTACGGAGAACTGAAAAATGCTCGATATGCGTATGCATATTCTGATAATGTTGTAAAAGAGCAGAAAACGCAAAAGTGCAATATTGTGATCTCGGACGAAAACGGAATGATATTAGCATGTTTTACAAATTTGGTTTCCAGAGTATTAAGCGTCGATTCACTTAAAAATATTATGTATGCACATCGTGTTGAGGAAGAAGAGATGAGCGAGAACAGTGAAAAAAGTTTCCTTAATGATACGGTAATATTTAATCCTTCCGGTAGAAAATCAGGGTTTAGCGGACATGCTGAACTGGAAATAACTCAAGATGTATACCATAGTTCGGAAAAGATCAAAGAGGTATTAACAGGAATTTCATCTGAGGAAAAAACTGTTCGTAAATTTGTTTATATTTCTAATTGCGCTGAAGCATTTGAAAAATTTGATTTTGAGCTTATTAAAAAAGAAGTCAGATATTTGACAAATGTTTTAAATGCATTGAGCAATTTGCAGTTAGGCTCTCAGATACAGTTTGCGTATTGCGCATTGTATGAGAAAGAATTGAATCCATTTGTTGCATCAGTACAAAGTTATTTGCATTCGTTTATGATGGTGAATGCTGAGATAAAAACGGCTGTTGTTGCTGTTCAAGGTAATGAGCTTAGTGATCAGATTAGTATCATTGATCATGAATTAGAGAACATAAGATTAAACAGAAAAGGGATCGTTATTTATAAAAACGGAAAGAAATATACAACTGCTATAAAGCCTTTTCATATTTCTGCTGACAGTCCGCTACTAAAAGAAAATGGTACTTATCTTATTGCAGGCGGGTGCGGAAAGCTGGGAAGAACTATTGCCAAGTATATAGCCACAAAATACCATGCTTCTTTTATGTTAGTTGGAAGAAATCAGATGAACGATAGTATCAAGGAATGTATTTCTGATATTGAATCATCAGGCGGAAGGGCAAGCTATTTGCAATGTGATATTTGTAACAAGAATCAGGTGAAGAATACGATTCAAGCTGCGGTTGAACAGTATGGATGCTTGAATGGTATTATCAATATGGCTGGAACTACAAGCGGAAAATCAATTTTAGAAGCAACTGATTCTGATATTCAAAAAGTGTTATCAGGTAAGATCGCTGGAATTGAAAATTTGGATAATGCATCGGTTGATATTGATTTAGACTTCTTCGTAGCATTTTCTTCTGTTTCCTGTATTATGGGAGATTTCGGAGAGTGTCTCTACAGTATGGCAAATGAATATTTAAATCAATTTATTGAAAAGCGAGATCGACTTATGAAAGACGGAAAACGCTTTGGTCAGAGCATTTCCGTATCATGGCCGTTGTTTGATGATGGAACCTTTGCATTGCCAGATGATAAGAAAAATATCTACTTTAGTTACTTGGGAATGTCTACAATTTCGAATGAAGAGTTTACGCAGATCTTCGATCAGAGTTTGTCTCTTGGAAATAACGAAATAATGGTATTTTGCGGAGATAAGAGAAAGATAGATAAACTATTGGACAGTAAGGAAAATATTGAGATAGTAAAGGGATGTTATTCTGATATGAAAGAAAAAACTACAATTAGTGATAATTACTATAGTGAAATTGCAAAGTATTTAAAGAATATTATATTTGAGCATACCGGTATTTCGATAAACAGAATCAAAGAAGATGAGAATTTAGAAAGATATGGCATCGATTCTATTATGATCATGAATATGAATAAAGCCATCGAAAAAGACTTTGTGGGTATTTCAAAAACATTATTTTTTGAATATAGCAATATTCATGACATGGCAGAATATTTTGTAAATCAGCATAGATCACAGCTTAAGAGTTTCTTCCATATAGAGGAAGAAAAGGGAGCCGAACCAGCTGTAGTACAGGCAGAGCAAAAGATCAGATTTACTCCGAGGTTTATTGATTGTGCGGCACCAAAGCCTTCACAAAAAATAGCTATCATTGGTGCATCCGGAAAATTCCCTAAAGCAAACGATCTTGACGAGTTCTGGGAAGTGTTTAAAAATGGTATTGATTGCATTGAAGAAGTCCCGGGCGAAAGATGGTCAATTGAAAAGTATTACAGTGAAGACAAAACAGAAGAAGGCAAAACCTACTGTAAATGGGGCGGATTTGTAAAAGATGCAGATAAGTTTGATCCGCTGTTCTTCAATTTAGCTCCTTATCAAGCTGAAAAAATGGATCCTCAGGAAAGAATCTTTTTGGAAACAGCATGGTCAGCAATTGAAGATGCCGGATACACAAGAGATTCATTAAAGGATAATTCAGTTGGTGTTTTCGTCGGAGCAATGTATGCACATTATCAGATGTTGGCTGAGGATGAGTATTTAAAAGGCAATACGATCTCAGTATCCTCTTACTTGTCAACAATTGCCAACCGGGTATCGTATGTTATGGATTTCAACGGACCAAGTGTTACAGTTGATACAGCTTGCTCTTCCTCATTGGAAGCAATTCGTTTGGGTTGTTTGAATATACAGAGTGGCGACTGTGATATGGCACTTGTCGGTGGTGTAAACTTATCATTGCATCCTCAGAAATACATCTTTTTGTGCCAATCAAATTTCCTTGCATCTGACGGAAGATGTCATAGTTATGAAGATAATGGAGACGGTTATGTTCCCGGAGAAGGTGTGGGCGCTATTCTTTTGAAGCCTTTAGAAGCTGCTGAGCGTGACAATGACCATATTTATGCAGTCATTAACTCGATTGCAGCAAATCACGGTGGAAAAACAGGCGGTTATACTGTGCCAAATCCTAATGCTCAGAGCGCAGTTATTGAACAGGCAATTAAGAAGGCGAATATTGATCCTAAAACTATCAGCTATATAGAGGGGCACGGAACAGGTACTATATTGGGAGATCCGATAGAAGTAACCGGTCTGACAAAAGCATTCCAAGCTTTCACCCAGGAAAGAAACTTCTGTGCTCTCGGAAGCGCAAAAGCAAATATTGGACATTTGGAGTCAGCTGCAGGAATTGCAGGTATAATGAAGATACTTCTTCAGATGAAGTATAAAATGATACCTCCGTTAGCCGGACCGGATGATCTGAATCCAAATATTAATTTTGACGAGACACCGTTCTACATTCCAAGAGAATTACAGGAATGGAAAAGACCGATAGTATATAAGAACGGTAAGAAAACAGAAGCACCCTTAAGAGCTGGGGTAAATGCATTCGGTGCCGGTGGAGCTAATGTTCATGTTGAACTTGAGGAATATGTAGATAGTGAAATATCACCCGATGTACAAGATACTTGTGTAATTGTTTTGTCTGCTAAAAATATTGAAAGATTAAAAGAATATGCAAAGAAGATCGCTGCATATATCGAACATAATAAGGCAGAATATTCAGAAGCAAGTGAGGTAGCCGAGGAAAATATCGATCTTCTGAAACAATTGCACCAGATAGTAGCTGATTGTCTTGATTTACCTTGTGAGGTTGTGGAAGCGGAAGATGATTTACTTGAACTTGGCGTAGATCAGATTTCAATTGAAAAAATAAAGAATATGATTCAAAAGACGTTCAATACGGATGTTACAGATGAATTTATGAGAAGCAAGATCTCTATTCATTCCATCAGTGAAAAATTGGGTATCAAGAAAACTTTAATGAAATCTCAGAAAAGATATACCATTCGCATGGATGAACTGGCATATACCTTACAGACAGGAAGAGAACAGATGGAGTACAGACTCGGATTTACTGCAACTGATTTAGATGAAGTGGCAGAAAGATTAAAGGAATTTGCTGAGCAGGATGACAGAAGCAATATCCTGGTTAACGTCATTGGTAAGAGCGAAGATGGATTAGCATTATTCTCTGATGAAGATGGTAAGGAGATTATAAATATTTTTATCCGTAAAAATAGGATTGAAAAATTGCTTTCTTTGTGGGTAAGAGGAATCAACGTTGATTGGAAGCTTCTTTATCAGGGCAGAAACATGAAAAAGATATCATTGCCGACGTATCCTTTTGAAAGAAAACGTTATTATATTGACGTTACAGACAGCAATGTCACCGTTGTAAATGTACCTAAACGTGAAAACAAAACAATTGTTGAACAAGAGAAACAATATACTTATGAAGCGAACTGGTTCTGGGATTCCAAATATAATGTTTCTGACAATAGCAATTGGAAGAGCGTATTGATATGTTATCATAAGTCTGCTGAGAAGTTTGCTAAGGCTTTAGGCGCTTATCATAACAATGCAGATGTGAAATATCATGAATTCAATTCCGGTGAATTGGTAGTTAAAACTTCTTTGAGTAATATTGAAAGAGTATATTTTATTGGAGATGTTGAGTATGAGGCAGATACAGACTACAGTGATAAGAAATGTTTGACGACTCTTCAGGCACTCTTTGCACTCTTAAAAATTGCTTATCGTGGCAACAGACCGAATTCAATTTGTGTATGCAGCAACATGGCATATGTTGTACATAAGGAAGATAATGTGAATCCTTATGCAGGCGGAACATATGGCTTTATTCACAGTATAGAAAAAGAGTATACAGACATATCCTTCAGCTACTTTGACCTTGATGTTTACAAAAAGGGAATCGATTATGATGAAGCGTATGCTAAAAATATAATTCCGCTTATTTCCGGAAAAGAAAAAAGCATGACAGAACACGCTGTTCGTAATGGATACGTATTTTGCAGAAGTATCTATCCTATGGTTTTACAGGAAAAGGCTACCGTGCTCAAAGAAAGTGGTGTATATGTTGTATTCGGAGGAATGGGTTCTGTAGGACGTGATCTGACAAAATATCTATTGGATACCCATAAAGCTACCGTTGCGATAATCGGTAAACGTGAGTTGGATGATAAGAGATGTGAGATCCTTAAAAATTACGAGGGAACAGAAGGGACAGCATCTTATTATCAGGCTGATATATGTAATATTGAAGAATTAAAAACGGTTCTCGGACAGATTGAGGGAAAATATGGACATATAGACGGTATCTTCAATTCTACAATGGTATTCCGTGAAAAATCATTTTCGGAACTCAAAAAATCAGAATTTGAGGAAACCGTAAGAATTAAAATTGCCGGAAATTCTAATCTTTTAAAAGCAACGGAAGAGATCGAAACAGGTTTTATCATTGTATTTTCCTCTGTACAAGCCTTCAACGGAAATCAGGGAAGAGTACATTATTCAACAGCGTGTGATTTCGCTGATCAGTATTTACACTATGTTGGAATGAACCACAAATGTCCTGTTAAAATCATAAATTGGGGATTCTGGGGAAACTATGACGGTAAACCTTTAGAAGAAGAGTATGTGAAAGAACTCAATGAAAAAGGAGTTTTCCCGCTTGAACCTGCATATGGTATGAAAATGCTAGAAACTATTCTGGCAAATGATCTTAAGCAGGTACTTGTATTCCATTCAAAACAGTATGTGCTGGATCTGATGCATGTCAAGGAGCACAGACCTGAGTGCATTTATACAGATATTTTACAATACGAGACTGACCAGCATTATGAGTTTGAACCTAAAGTAAAAAATGATATCAATAAATTCTGTTGTATTGGTGCTATCAAAATACTTCAGTCTTTAGGCTTGTTTAAAGAAAAGGCAAACTCATACACAAAAGAAGACATATATAATACTGAACTGAAGCAGGGAAAATATAAGCAGTTACTGGAAGCTGTTATTGCTATAGCAGTCAAAGCAGGTTATGTGAAAGATGAAGGTGCTGTTTTATCTGCAACCAAAAAGGTAACAGGTGATCTGAAGAAGATGGATCAATTTGAACAGCAGATCGATAAAGCTTGTGTATCATACAAAGAATTAGATGGTTACTTAAGAATATTAAAACATTGTGTTCATGAAATGCCCTATGTTTTAGAAGGAAATAAGAGTGCTGAGGAGGTATTATTTCCAAATTCTAAGATGGATTTGGTTGAGGGTGTTTATAAAACGAACAAGATGAGTACATACCTTAATAAGATGCTCGCAGTAGGAATCAAATCATATATCGAACAAAAGATCCCAATGCTTGCAGCCGGTGAGAAGATAACCATTTTAGAAATAGGAGTAGGAACCGGAAGTTCTTCAGAAACAGTATTAGAATATATCGCACCGTATGGAGAATATATTCAGTATATTTACTCTGATATATCCACTGCATTTCTGCTGCATGGCAAATCAAGATTTCAGGAGAAATATTCATTTATTGATTATGAACTTCTGAATGTTGAAAACGATCTGCTCACGCAGAATGTTGCAGCGAACAGCATTGATGTTGTTTTTGGTACAAATGTATTTCATGCTACTAAATCGATCCATAATACGCTTGCTAATATTAGAAAGAGTATGAAGAATAATGGATTGTTTATGTTGAATGAGGGTACGCAGACTATAGATGTATTGACATTAACATTTGGAATGCTTGCAGGTTGGTGGCTCTTTGAAGATGAGGAGATAAGAATACCTCATTCACCGTTGTTAACAAGCGAAAGCTGGATCAAAGCATTAAGTGATTGCGGATATGCGGACTTCCTTAATCTGGAGAGTGTAATTTGTGCAAGAGCAAACGGAGAACCGGTCGGGTCAGTTCGTAAAGAATTACCTGCTGCTTCTAAAAAAACAGAAGAAGCATCAGGCGATCTGTATGAACAAAAAATCATAAAGATCCTCATGGATGTTCTAAAATTAGATTTAGAAGATATAGAAGTAGACAGAAACATAATGGATTACGGAGTAGATTCTATTTTAGTAGTTAAGATTATAGCAGAAATAAAGGATTCCTGTGATGTACAATTGATGCCAGATGTGTTTTTCGATTGCGCAACTATTGAAAATTTGGTAAAATATATAAAAAACGAAAAACAGAATTAACAAAATGTTAGAACTGTCCGGAAACATAAAAGTGCTGAAGGTAATAGTATATTTATATCGGTATTGGTGGTTTTCCCGAGTTATATTATAATGGTAAATTGTAAAGTATGACATTAAAATACGGTTCAGTATGTTCTTTTTAGTTCCCGGACAATTCTATTTTTTTCAGGAAAGGAAAGAAGCATGAAAAATAACAAAAGAAATGAAGAACTCTGTGCGGTGATCGGAATTGGAATGCAATTTCCATATGCAAAAAACAAAGAAGAATTCTGGGAAAATATTAAAACTAGGAAAAACTGTATTGAAGCCATACCCAAAGACAGATGGGATTACAGAGATTATGTCAGCAATGTAGAAGCAGCTGATTACAGTCAATATGGTAGTTTTATTAAAGAACTGAATATGTTCAATCCTTTGCTGTTCAATGTTTCTCCGAGAGATGCAGAGTTAATGGATCCACAGCTGAGAAAGCTCATGGAAGTTACCTTGAGTGCGATAGATGATGCAGGCTATACAAAAGAGAAAATGAATGATACAGGAGTATTTATTGGAAATATTCACTGTGAATACTCAAAGATCGCAAGTGATCCGATGACTGCCGGTATCATTGCTATGACGGCACAATACGATCTTGCTAATAAATTATCAAATGTATTCGATTTTGTAGGTCCGAGCTTAGTGGTAAATACAGCGTGCTCCTCTTCTTTGACAGCTATTCACGCTGCTATGAGCAGCTTGAGAAATGATGAATGCAGATATGCAGTTGTTGGAGGAGCCAATCTTCAATTAAGTCCCGAACGTTTTATTGGATTGAAAGAAGTTGGAATCATTGGCAACCAGGAATATAGCGCACCGTTTGGAGAAGAAAATGGTTTTGTACTTGGAGAAGGAATTGGTGTTATTATCCTCAAAAAGTTAACGGATGCCCAGAATGATCATGATAACATCTATGGAGTTATCAGAAGCAGCGTTTGCAGGCATATGGGCGGTAAAGAAGCTTTCGGCGATATTGATGAGCGGGTTTTAAAGAGTATAACTAAAGAAACATTTTCCAGAAGCGGAATTAGCCCCAAATCGATCCAATTGATCGAGACAGGTGCTAATGGTGTTTCAGCTTTAGACGTAGCAGAATTTAATTGCTTGAATGAAGTATTTACTGAAGCTAAAGTGCCTACTGGAAGTGTTGCGGTGAGTTCTGTAAAATCCAATTATGGTAATATTGAAGCGGCGTCCGGAATTGCACAAGTTGTTAAAGTGTTAATGCAGATGAAAGAACATGTTTTTGTACCGTCGATTAATATAAAGAATATTGCTCCGGATATTGAACGAAACGGTCCATTAAGCGTGCAGACAGAAAAGAAAGAGTGGAGTAAAAGTAGTACACCCAGAAGAGCTCTTATCAGTACTGTCGGTGCAGGCGGTAATGTAGTTCAGCTTATCTGTGAAGAGTATATACAAGAGCAGGTCGAAGAAAGCTTTGTGTATAAAAGTGACAGATTTGTATACTTGATCTCGGCACCAGAAAAAACAAGTTTAAATAAAACAGTAGAATGTATGCTGGAGTATATTTCAGACATTCCTCTTGATGCAAAAGATATAGCTTATACTTTGCAGAACGGGAGGGAGAGCTATAGATGCAGACTGGCATTCATAGCTTCTACACAGGATGAAATTATCAAAAAGCTGCAAGCATATCTGGATAAAGACGAAACATCGATATATTCCGGCACATTAAAAGCTTCTGCCAAAAAGAATGTTCTTGGTACACAAGAGGTTGTCAGCCTTATAGAGCAGGGCAAGGTAGAAGAATTAGCGAAGAAATGGATAGAAGGTTTTTTCATTGATTGGGAAGAACTTCATTCTTACTTTGGAGGTAAACGTATCCATATTCCTGGACTGATTACTAAAAAAAAGAAATATTGGATAGAGAGTAATGAGAAAGAGCTGTTTGAACTGAGCAAAGTCCAGTCTTTAGAAGAATTTATTGCTCAGATTTTCGGCGAATTGCTTAAGATGAATGTTAAAGAGATGGAGTTTGATGAAAACTTGCAGAGATACGGCTTGGATTCGTTACTGTCAATGCGAGCTATAAATAAAATGAACGAATTGTTTAATATTGAGATCCAGCCGAGTCGAATAATGAATTTAGGGACAATTAATGATATTGTTTTCTTCTTAAAATCAGAATGTAATATTACATTCCAGGACATCCAGAAATTGTCCGAGGATAAAACTTCTGAAGTTGAAAATGACGATGTTCCGCTTGATATAAGAGATGCGATTACGGATATTTTGTTGAAGAAGGTAATCAATGGTGATATTTCTGTGGAAAAGGTAAGCGAAATAGATGAATTGCTATTCTCGTAACTTTTTAAAAATAATCCGAAAGGAGTAACAAAAGATTTGTTAAAATAAGTTGTTTAGGAGTGGTTTTGGTTACCTCAGCAAAGAGAAATACTTTTCTAATTCCTAAGAAGCATTTTCTTTAATGCAGTCGGAAAAAAATGTGTTCCATGACTGAAAGTATTTCAAACAAATCTAATGTTCTTTATAGTTATGATGAGCAAAAAAGAAATATATCAATTATTAGCGGAAAGAAAGATCAGCAAAGATGAAGCTAAAAAACTATTGGAAGAATATTCTGAAAAGAGTGAAGATATTACTTTTCCGTTATCTGTTGGACAGAGAGAATTATATTATATTTATATGCAGAATCCGTCAGAAACAGCATATAATGTACCTGTTGCATTTGACTGTTTGTATGATTTTGATGAAGCTGAATTAACGAAAGCTTTACGAAAAACAGTTGAAGAGCATGAACTGCTTAGAGCAAATGTAAGAAATAAGGACAATGAAATATATTTTCAAATATGTAATGATGCGGATATAACATTTCAGGTAATTGACAAAAAAGGATATGAAAAAGAAGCTGTTGTAGAATTATTGAAGGAAAAAGCAGTTATACCTTTTATGCTTGAAAAAGAAAAAATGCTGAAGGCATATTTAGCATACTATGGTGATAATAAAAAGATCATAATGTTTGTTTTTCACCATATCATTTTTGATGGTATTTCATTAGCGGTATTTCTGAATGATCTGATGGGATTTTATGAGAATAAGGATGCTCATCAGCTACCTTCCAAAACGGCAAATAAAAATATGGATTCCTACGGGGAATTTGTAAAATGGCAGAAGAGACGTTTTGAAAGTTCACAAATGGAAAAAGACGAAGAATTCTGGCTGAACAAAATGTCGGGAGAACTACAGCATTTAGAAATACATACTGGTTTGAGTGGAAAGAGTTCTTTGGATTCAAAAGGAAACTCAGTTTCTATTAAATTGGATACGTCTGTTGTTAAAGAACTATTAGAATTATCTGTTGAAAACAATGTGAATATTTTTCATTTGCTGATGTCGGCGTATTATGTTTTACTGTACCGTGTAAGCGGAAATGAGGATATTGTTATAGGTACTCCTACAATGATACGGCCAAACAGTAAATTTGAAAAAACGCTGGGATATTTTATCAATACGATTCCGTTGAGACAAAAGCTCAATAAAGATATGAGCTTTACGGAATTAATGAAAGATTTTAAAAACAATATGCTGGAATGTATGGATCATATTTATTATCCATATTCCCATATCATTCGTTCCGTTGCAAATCAAAGAAAAGCAACTGTAACGGGAATTTTTGATGTTACATTCCATTATCAGAGCTGGATGGATGATATTCGAAGTTCTTCTGGCAAGTCAAACACCAAGAAGCTCGAATTGATTCCGGATATTCACCAAGAAGGCGAATTTCCGTTATCATTGGAGGTTTATCAGACTGCTGATGAGAATATGGAGCTGTTATTTAAATATGATACAGCAAAATATACTGACAGTCAGGCTGAGAAACTGATAGAGTGTTATACTGAAATACTGCGTGATATTGTAGAAAATCCGGATAAAATTATTACAAAGATCAATCTGTTATCTGTTGAGGATTATACAAAGCAGACTGTTGAATGGAATAATATGAAAGCAGAATATCCTTCCGACAAGAGAATATGTGATATTTTTGATGCTAATGTGGAAAAGTACGCAGCAAATATCGCTATACATGATCATGGGAAAAAAATAACCTATAAAGAGCTTTATGAACTGAGCAACCGTTTTGCATTGTATTTCCATAAAAAAGGTATTGTAAGACATGATTATGTGTTATTGAAAATGCAGCCTTCATATATTATGGTTGCGGCAATACTTGGCTTAATGAAATGCGGTGCAGCATATGTCCCACTTGACGTTGATATTCCAAAAGAACGTATGGAATTTATCAGCGAGGATACCAACTGCAAGTTTATAGTATGTGACAGTTCCAGTGAAGAAGCTAAGAACAATAGCTTTAGAGATCTTACTATTATCCAGGTTGATGCGCATATCAATGAAGATGCAGACGAAGAGTTCCTTTCCACTGATTACGATATGTCAGATATTGCATATGTCATCTACACTTCTGGATCAACTGGAAAGCCCAAGGGTGTAGAGGTAATGCACAAAGGTCTTACAAATGTAATATACGGTATGGATCATATCCATCATTATAAAGAAAGTGATTCCATACTTATGCTGACAACACTGTGCTTTGATATTGCGACAGTTGAATTATATTTGCCATTAATAAAAGGCGGTTCAATGGTTGTTGTTCCGAGCAATGTAAAAAAAGACGGAATACTTTTAAAACAGTTCATGGAACAGAATAAAGTTGATTTCATTCAGGCAACACCTGCGACTTGGAAGATGCTGATGCTTGTTGGCTGGCAGGACAAAGGAGTTAAGGCAATTACTGCAGGAGAAGCACTGGAAAGCTCTTTGGCTGAAAAAATGCTGGATGCCTGTAAAGAGGTATGGAATCAATACGGTCCAACTGAAAATACAGTATACTCTACTGTAGAGAAGGTTGAACGAGCTGATTATATTACTATTGGTAATCCCGTAGTCAATACACAGGCATATATCATGGATTCTTATCAGAACCTTATGCCCATCGGGTTTGCCGGAGAACTTTATGTAGGTGGAAATTGTCTTGCAAAGGGGTATCTGAATAGAGATGATTTAAATAAAAAATCTTTTGTTGAAAATCCACTTGACAATACAAAACGTCTGTACAGGACCGGAGATCTGGTACGCTACTGCGAGAACGGTGACATTGAGTATATTGGAAGGATCGACAATCAGATCAAGATCAGAGGTTTCCGGATTGAAATTGGCGAGATCGAATGTTCCATCATGAAAGATGGAAATATTGCACAATGTGCAGTGGTTCCAAAGAAAGCCAATATTGACAGTAAAATGCTTGTTGCATATATCTCCTTAAAGGATAAGAGCAAAGCGATTTCTATTGAAGAAAGAAAGAAAATATTATCCAAATGGCTCCATAGTTATATGGTACCCGCTACTTTTATCGAACTGGATTCTTTCCCAATAACTCTAAGCGGAAAAATTGACAGAAAAGCATTGGAAAATAGAGATGATGAAGCGGCCGTTAAAAAAGAAGTACATAATGTTGGAAATGTAGAAAAAGAATTGGTATCTATTGTTGCAGAGCTCATCGGAAAATCAGAAGATAGGGTTGATGTAAACCGCAATCTGTCGGAATATGGTTTTGATTCAATATTGTTTACTGCTTTCAGTACCAAGATCAATGAAACTCTAAATCTTGATATTACACCAGTCATCTTCTTTGAGTATCTTTCAATAAAAGAGATCTCAAATTATTTAACAAAAGAATTCGGAGTAACTTTTGCTATTAAGCATACGAAGGAAGAGCAAAGGAAGGAGAATGTACCTGAAGCTGTGAATACTCCTTCCTCAGAACAGTGGATTGCAATTGTTGGACTGAGCGCTAAAATGCCTTCGTCAGAAGATGCAGAAGAATTGTGGGATAACCTGATAAAGGCTCATGATCTAGTAAGCGAAATTCCAATTGAGCGTTGGGATTATAATGATTATTATGGCCCAGGTAAAGAGAGCAAATCAAAATGGGGAAGTTTCATCAACAACATTGACCAGTTTGACAATGAGTTTTTCGGTATTTCTCCACGAGAAGCTGCCTATATGGATCCGCAGCAGCGACTTATGCTTGAGCATGTTTGGAAGTGTATAGAAGACGCAGGATACCAAATGTCATCATTGGCACGTAAAAAAGTTGCAGTTATGATAGGTGCATCAAGCAATGATTACGCTGAAACCTGCAGAGATGAGACAGGATATATTGATCCGTATCTTGCTACAGGTATTTCAAAAACAATAATTTCAAACAGGATCTCTCATATGTTCAATCTTTATGGTCCAAGCATTACGCTCGATACTGCTTGTTCAAGTTCTTTAGTGGCTTTAGATCTGGCGGTTGCCGAGATCCAGAACGGAACGTGTGAAAGTGCCATTGTAGGCGGTGTTAATATAATATTAGATCCGCATACTTATATTGCGCTGAGTAAAAATGGTATGCTGAGCAGTGATGGAAAATGCAAGGTATTTGATGATATAGCAGACGGATATGTTCGTGGTGAAGGTGCGATCGCATTGTATCTTAAACCGATAAAACAGGCAGAAAGAGACGGAGATCACATTTATGCTGTGATCAGAGGAAGCGCACAGAATCATTGCGGAAAAACAAGTTCACTTACAACTCCTAGTCAACAGGCGCAGGCAGAATTGATCACAACAGCTCTGAAAAAAGCAGATTTGACTCCCGATGATATTTCTTATATTGAAATGCACGGAACGGGGACAAGTTTAGGTGATCCAATAGAAGTTGAGGGAATCAAGAAAGTTTTTGCATGGTATGATTTTGATAAGGAACGAGAGGTCTCTAACGAAAAAAAATGCGGACTCGGATCTATTAAAAGCAATATCGGACATCTTGAAGGTGCAGCAGGTATTGCAGGCTTGCTGAAGGTGCTTTTGTGTATAAAGCATAAGGAATTAGTACCTAATATCCATTATCATAACTTAAACCATAATATCATTCTTGAAAATACTCCGCTATATGTTGTGGATAAAGCGCAGAAATGGGAGCCGCTTCGTCCGGGAGCTCCTTTAAGAGCCGGTGTAAGCGCATTTGGCTTCGGCGGTCAAAATGCTCATGTTATTGTCGAAGAGTATATTGATAAGAATAATCTCTGCAACAATGACAACAAGGATGAACTAATATTTGTATTCTCTGCAAAAAGCCGGTATTCATTGTCTGAAATTGTCAAGAAATTTGTGGAGTGGATAGATAGCAATCCTGAAAAAGACCCAAGAGCGGTTTCTTATCAACTGCAGAATGGCCGTGAGGAAATGGACTACCGTTTTGCAATTATCGCAAAAAATCTGACAGAGCTAAAAGAGCGTTTGCAGAAATATGCTGATAATAAGCAGAGTCCTTTTCTTTATGTAAATCCAGACAAGATCATAAGAAATCGAGTAGCAGACGATATAATAATAAAATATTGTGATGAAAGAAATTTGTCTGAACTTGCAAAGTTATGGGTAAACGGTACAAAAATAACATGGGAAAAATTATGGCAGAGAACATATCCTAAAATTTCACTGCCTACTTACCAAATGCAGAAACTGCATCATTGGGTATTCAAAAATATCGGTGCAAGCAATCATGAAATTGTTATTGATGAAAATATTTCTACTTTTGATCAGCAGCGTTACATAAAACATTTGACCGGAAAAGAAAGGTATTTAACAGACCATGTAATTGCCGGACAGACGATACTTCCGGGAGCAATTTATCTGGAGATGGCTTGTGAGGCCGCAGCGCGTTCAAAAAATCAGCAGAGCATCAAAGTAATAACCGATGTATTATTCAGACAGCCGATCTTGTATCAAAACAAAACAGAAAATATCTATATTGATCTTGAGGAAAATGAAGGCGTATATTACACCATTTATACGGATAATGATTCGCAGAAGAACTGCTCGGAAGGCAGGATTAGCTTTGAACATGAAGAAATTCTGCAGGAGAACGTGCCACAGGAGCGGATTCGAAATCGCTGTATAAATCTTATAACTAAAGAAGAGCTTTATTCGTATTTCAAATCAAATCAGGTCATTTATGGATCAACTTATCAAAGCATTGATAAAGTGTATTATAACGATCAGGAAGCATTTTCTTATATTTCAATGCCGGAATTCAGAAAAGGGGATCTAAATTCTTATATTTTAGCTCCTTCTTTGCTTGATGGTGCCCTTCAGACTATTGTGGGAATTAATTTTGATAAAACTAAGAAGGCAAATACCTTCTATCCGTATTCAATTGGAAAAATCGAAATATATAATGCTCTAAGCGAGAAAATAACTTGTTTTGCAAAAGCCAAGAATGTTTCTGAAAAATATATGTTATTCGATATTATGATATGGAACGCAGACGGTGAGATCAGTATCAAGATCAATGACTACATGATAGGAAAAGATAATCGAAACATAGAACTCAAGAATAATAACGATGATGATGAATCGGATGTAGTAGCACAGATGCATAAGTTATTAGAAGAGGGCCTATTGACCGAAGAGGAAGTCATGTTATTGATGGAGGAGATTGAGTAATGAGTAGCAAGGAAAACATACTAAGAATGATAAAAGAAAATGCGATTTCCTTGAAGGAAGGGCTGAACATGATAGCTAACATGAAAAAATATTATGTTGCTAGCTGGGCGCAAAAGGAAATCGAAAGCAAAAATAATTCTTTGAGCAGAAAGAATATTTTTGTGATCACGGATTATGCAAGTGCTCTGTTCAGTTCGCTTCAGAAATCGAATACCCTTTTCTTTGAGCAGGATTTTGAGGATTTTTCAGACTATAAAAATGCAGATATCATTATTGTTTTTTTAAAAAATAGATCTTATGATATGGCAAAGAATATCTTAAGCATATATAAAGATCTGATCTCGCAGCATATTGAGCTATCTGATTTTTACTATCTGTATGAAGAAAATGAAGTTTCACCTGTAAATGAAGCGATGGGTTCCTTATTTCGTTCGTTGCATATGGAAAAAAGTGAAATTTGTTTTCATTCGATCCAGATGGAAGATAAAGATCCACTTGTCGAATTTGTACAGAATGAATTTGGAGTTCAAAATGATATTCAGGTTAAATACGATCATCGCAGCAACCGTTTTATAAAAGATGTTATATCGGTAACGAAAGCAAGCAATAATGTTCCGTTCCGTGATAATGCGACATATGTTCTTAGCGGAGGAACTGGTGCAATAGGAAAAATTCTTCTAAAGGAATTGAGCAAACGATACAAGTCTAATTATATTTTGTTGGGGCGTTCTGAGGCAAATCAGGAAATAAGAGCTTTGGAAAGAGAATATTCAACAAATGGTTCGAATGTTGTTTATTTTTCCTGCGATATTACAGACAAAAATGAAATGAAGTTTATTTCAACAAAGATCAAGAGCCAATATGGTGATGTCAATGGGGTTATCCATCTGGCAGCAGTTTTACATGATGGGATGGCAGTATTCAAAACCGAAAAGGATTTTCTGGAAGTAATTGATACCAAAGTTTTGGGTGCTGAAAACTTGTATCAGAATTTTCGTTCTGAGAAGCTTGAATTCATTACATTCTGTTCTTCAATAAGTGCTTTAACAGGAAATATCGGTCAATGTGATTACAGCTATGCTAATGCATATATTGAAGCGCTGGCATTAAAGATCAATCAGCAGTCTGGAAAGAAATTAGCGAATGCGGTCGGTTTCCCATTATGGGAAAATGGAGGTTTGAAGCCAGCACAGAACATCATTCAAAGTAAAGGTATTTCTGATCAGGAAGGTATTGATATCTTCATGAGCGGATATGGCTTTGACGAAAACGTCATCTATTATATCGAGGAGAATACATTGAAGGTCATGAAGTCGGTGAATGAGAAAGACATTAGTATTGATGTCAAAGATTATAAAGATGGCAAGCTAAATGAGCTTACAGAACAATATCTAATAAAGGTAATTGCAAATGAAATGAAAATTTCTGAAGATAAGCTTACAGTTGTTGAGGATCTGAATGAGATAGGCTTAGATTCCATCATGGTAATGGAAATAACCAAGAACATTGAAAAAGACCTTGGATCTATTTCAAAAACACTGTTTTTTGAGTTTAGTGATATCAGAAGTTTAGTTCGGGCTTTGATCAAAAGCAAACGTAATAAATTGGAGGTTCTCTTTGCAGATAAATTACATACAGCAAATAGAAAGGCAAAAGAAGTTATCGTTCCAGAGGAAGTATCAGTAATCCACAAACCGATCAAGAATAAAATAGAAAAGAAAGTTCAGAGCAGTGATATTGCAATCGTCGGTATGGCAGGTAGATATCCAATGTCAAATGACATGGAGGAATTTTGGAATAATCTTTCTTCCGGAAAAGACTGTATCGTTGAGATTCCGAAGGAAAGGTGGGATTACAGAAAATACTTCGATCCTAACAAGGAAACTAAGGGAAAAAGTTATTCAAAATGGGGTGGATTTATTGATGATTACGATCGATTTGATCCGTTATTCTTCAAGATCTCACCTCGTGAGGCTGATTACCTTGATCCTCAGGAAAGAGTATTTTTAGAGACTGCATGGGAGACCATGGAAGACGCAGGTTATACAAGAGATGAATTAAAGAAATATAAAGTCGGCGTATTTGTCGGAGTAATGTATGGTCATTATCAGCTGTATAATGTTGAAGAAGGTCTACGTGGAGAGCTTCCTGTTCAATCATCTTCATATTCATCTATTGCAAACAGAGTTTCGTATGCTTTAAATCTTCAAGGTGCCAGCCTTGCGATCGATACTATGTGCTCATCTTCTTTGACGGCGATTCATATTGCTTGTCAAAGCATCAGAGAAGGGGAAAGTGATATGGCATTAGTCGGCGGTATCAATATTTCTTCACATCCGCTGAAATATATTATGCTTTCTCAGCAGAAATTTTTATCAACTGACGGAAGATGTCGCAGCTTTGGAGAAGGCGGAGATGGTTATGTCCCGGGAGAAGGCTCAGGAGCTGTTTTGTTAAAGAGCTTAGAACAGGCAGAAAATGACGGTGATAGGATATATGCAGTTATTAAGGGAAGCGGATTAAATCACGGTGGTAAGACAAGAGGATATTCTGTACCAAATCCTGTTGCACAAACTGCTGTTATTAAGAACACCCTTGACAAATATGATATTGATGCGAGAAGTATTAATTATATTGAAACACATGGTACCGGAACCGCTTTGGGCGACCCGATCGAAATAAGCGGTCTGACGAATGCTTTCGGAGATATATATAATAATTATACATGTGCGATTGGTTCAATCAAATCAAATATCGGACATACTGAATCAGCATCCGGTATTGCAGCAATCTCAAAGGTGATCCTGCAGATGAACCATAAACAGCTGGTGCCTTCCATTCATGCTGATAAATTAAATCCGAATATCGAGTTCGATAGTATTCCTTTCTATGTGCAGAGAAAGCTTGAAGAATGGAAGCCTGCTCAGATCATTGAGGCCGGGATAAACGTAAAGTATCCGAGAAGAGCCGGTATTAATTCTTTTGGTGCAGGTGGTTCAAATGCCTTTGTCATCATGGAAGAATACGAGGAAAAGAGAAAGTACGATGAAATTTCTTATGAAGTATTGTTTGTATTATCTGCAAAGACTGAAGAAAGACTGAGAGCTTATGCTGCAAAAATACAGAGATTTATTACTAAGAAAACAGTGAAGAAAGGTTATAGTACAAATTCATTAGCTGATCTATTAGAAAACGAACTTGTTGTGATCTTCTCAAATTCTATCCAGATACCTAAGGAAGAGTTGGATCCTGATGCAGAGTTTGAAAGCTTGGGACTAGACTATATTACTTTAAATCAGATCGTAAATCGTGTATGTGATTTCTTCATGATCTCAGAAAAGGATAATGTGGTTGGAGTAAGTAGCATTAAGGAACTTGCGGATACTCTTATTGAAAATTATGAAGAAGATATTCGGGCATTCTTTGGAACGGTAATTGAAGAGGAAGAAAGTGAACTTCCTAAATTGTATGAAATGGCATATATGCTTCAGGTAGGTCGAGAGCAATATGAAAACAGATTGGCAATAATTGTTTCAAGTTATGAAGAGTTAAATGAAAAGCTTTCGGATTATCTGACAAATAAAGAATTACAGGGAGTTTATAAAACTCAGCCAAACGAAACAAATGACATCATCGCCTCTCTCTTGAAGGGAACGGCAGGAGAGAACTTCATAAAGAATTTATTTGATAATCATGAATTAGATAAATTAGCCATCATGTGGTGCAACGGATATACTATGGAATGGAAAAAGTACTATGATAATCTGAAAATCAGAAAATGTTCACTCCCGACTTATCCGTTTAAGAGAGAGTTGCACTGGCTTAAGATGACAGATAAACAAATTAACGTTGAAACAAGAATTTTCCCAATGCTTGACGATTTTGTATTGGATATGAAATTTGACGGTGTAACATTAAAGAAGTGTCTCAAAGATACGGATGCAATAGTTACAGATCACATGGTGAATAACCAAATGGTACTTCCCGGTGTAGGATATATTGAAATGGTATATGAAGCACTGGGCAAGATCGGAAAAGCAGGTCAGTACGATATTGATTCGATCTATTGGCTCTTACCTGTTTATGTTAAGGAAAGAACGGTCATTGTTTATGTAAATATAGCCGGAAGTGAACAGAACAGGAAGTTTGAGATCTATACAATAGAGAATGACAAGAAGGTATTGCATTGTAAGGGTAATCTTGTTTCAAAGGATGCTTCAACCGGTCAGATGGAATGGAGTGAGATCAAGAGTGATTATCAGGATGTTTCAGGAGAACAGCTCTATGAGCTCTTTGCAGATGCCGGAATTACTTATCGTAATATGTACCGTGGTATCCAGAACGTTAAGTTTGCTAAGAACAAAGCTATTGCAACAATTAAAGTTAAAGCCGATACAGAAAATTATAATCTGTTTCCTGGACTTGCAGACAGTGCTCTTCAATCAATCGCAGTTCTGAATCAGGCATCAGGAAAAACCAATATACCTTATTTTATCGGCAAAGTACGTCTCTATAAAAAGCTTGAAAATATTAGCAAGGTATACACAAAGAATGAGAACGGACGCATAAGTACAGTAGTAACAAATGAAAGCGGTGAAGTATGCTTAGTTCTCAATGATATTGTGTTACGTGAATTAGCTACGAAAAGCGAAAACATTCTGTATTATCCTGTATGGAAAGAAATGAAGGCTGTTAAGAAGGGAAAGCTTAAGTCATCAAAGGCTGCTATTATTTATTATGAGGAATTTGAGCAGCTGGCTGAGAAACTTGAAAACGACCTGAAGAATATTACAGTGATGCGTATTTCACTTACAACTAATAATGATGAGAGCGAAAAGATCAAAGAAATTCTGAAGGACAATACGGATATTAATGAGATCTTCTTCTTGAATGGACTTAATAATGAAGTGAATGAACCGGAAGATGAAGCAGAATTCTCTCGGTCTCAGGAGAAGAGCATTACTTCATTCTACCATCTCGTAAAAGAACTGTTGGATAGTAATTACAGCAATCAGAATTTGAGATTGTATGTAGTTACAAATAATACTGTTATTGTGAAGGATTATAACAATGTTAATCCTTATGCTTCAGTTCTTCACGGATTTACTTTATCATTAGATAAGGAAATGTCAAAATGGTTCATCAAATGCATGGACGTTGATCTATTCTATGATAATGAAGATAATGCTGTATCACAGATCATTTCAGAACGTGAAGTTGAGACATCTTCGCTGATTGTTTATAGAGAAAATGTTAGATTTATAAGAGAGATACATCCTATCAATGTTCCTGCAGTAAAGAGATCATCATTTGAAAAAAATGGGGTATATATGATATTCGGCGGAGCAGGCGGTATCGGCGGAGTATTAGCATTGCATTTAGCTAAAACTCATAATGCTAATATTGTATTGATCGGGCGCAGAGCTATTGATGATAAGATCCAGGAAAGACTCTTGAAGATAAAGCAAAATGGCGGAGATGCAATATACGTTCAGGCTAATTTAGGGAAGTATGACGATATTAAGAACGCAATTGCGGTTACTAAGGAGAAGTTCGGTAAGATCAATGGTGTTATTCATTCTGCACTTGTGTTAAATGATAAAACCGTTAGAACTATGACCGAAGAGGTTCTGTATTCTACATTGGAATCAAAGGTCACTGGAAGTGTATTATTAAATAAGGCATTCAGAAAAGAAGAGATCGATTTTATGTTGTATTTCTCATCTGCAAATTCATTGATATCTGCAGCAGGACAAAGTAATTATTCAGCTGCTTGTACTTTTGAGGATGCTTATGCTGAGTATCAGGGTGTATATAATTCTTACGATGTAAAGCGTATTAACTGGGGTTATTGGGGATCTGTCGGTGTTGTGTCATCTGATAAGTATAATAAAAACTTATCAAAAAATGGAATTCTGTCAATAGAACCAGAAGAAGGAATGCAGGTAATTGAGCAGCTTATTGCTAATGATGTATCTGTATTGGTTCCTTACAAGGCAAATAAGCAGATGCTCAATACACTAGGAATTCGCCTTGATCAGATAGCTGAATTGAATTCTGGCACTGAGATCGATGAGTTACAGATATTCGACAACAGTCTGACTGATGAACAGAAAATAAGAATTCAGCAAAGAACTGATACATTCCTTAAATTTGAAGGTGTAGGCGGTCTGTTGCTGCTTGATAAATTCCAGAGAATGGGATACTTTAAAACTGCATCCAAGAGCATAACTATCGAGCAGATGAAAAAGGAGATCGGAGTAATATCACGTTATGACAGAATGTTTATGGCACTGATCAGTATGCTGCAGCGTTATAAGTACGTAAAGATCAAAAATAATACAGTGACGGCACTTCCGTTAATCCAGAAGAAGGAAACTGTTGAAATGATCGAATCTTTACAGGAAAATGTAGAAAATCTTGCTGTTCAGTATCCGGAGATCAAGCCGTATATTAATTTGATCAAGGTTTGCGTAGAAGCTTATCCTGAAGTATTATCTGGAAAGGTAAGCCATATGAGCGTTATGTTCCCGAATGGTTCTAAGAAACTGGTAGAGAATATTTACACAGGAAATGTTCTTACAGATCTGTTTAATACTAAGATGGCTGAACTTGTTAAGGGCTATGTCAGAGATGTACTTGCCAAGAACGAACAGGCAAAGATTCGCATACTTGAAGTAGGTGCAGGAACAGGCGGAACAAGTGGATTTATTATGAAGGAGATAAAGCCTTACGAAAATAATGTAGTTTACACATATACTGATATATCCAAGAGCTTTATTGAATTCGGACGCAAAAAATTCGGTAGTGACTATCCGTTTGTTGAGTTCAAGGTATTGAACGTGGAGGAAGATACAGCTCAAAAGAGAGCTGAGTTCGGAGAATACGATATTGTAATAGCTACCAACGTGCTTCATGCAACTAAAATGATCGATAACACACTGTTACAGCTCAAAAAGCTCATGAAGAAGGGTGCTTGGATGATCGTAAATGAAGTAACAGCAATCCAGGATTATGCAACTTTAACATTCGGCTTAACAGACGGCTGGTGGGCATATGAGGACGAATTTAATAGACTTCCTCTGTCACCGCTGCTGGATACCAAGAGATGGCAGATCGTCATGAGAAATAATGGGCTCTTTCATTTCTCTTCGTATGGCATAAAAGGTAAGGGTGATTATAATTCTGAGCAGAGCTTGTTGATTTCACAGAATGACGGTATCTCTTTTGTAGAAGAAACTAACAAGAGCAATTTTGAAGTGAGCGAGCAGACGATTGAATTGCCAAAGGCAGTTCCTACGCCTAAGCTGACAGAAAAGAAAAAGGTTCCCGAGATTTCTTCTGCTCAGAAGATCCAGGACAATTTAAGACATATTTTTTCGACAGTTTTAAATATAGATGAAAATGATGTTAATATTAATACGAATGTCAGTGATTATGGTGTCGATTCTCTTGTATCCATGGAAGTTAACACGGAATTAGACAAGTACTATCGCGATATACCTGCAACATTTATATTTGAACACCCGACAATTTCAGAAATGGTAGCATTTATTAAGGATAATCACCTGGAAAATGAAGCTGTTTCAGAAGTTGGAGCTGAAAATAATACAGCGCTTCCAAGTAAACCTACAGAAATAGGCAGCTTAGTATCGATTAAGAATAATCTGATAGAAATACTCTCAAGAGTTCTTAACATCAATAAGAGCGATATTGGAGAAAATACACCGTTGGAAGAGTACGGAGTGGATTCTCTTGTATCTATGGAAGTGAACAAAGAATTAGAAAAATATTATAGTGATGTACCTGTAACACTTATATTGGATCATCCAACAATTTCAGAAATGGCAGCAGTTTTAAGAGAAAACCACGTAGCTAAAGATACTATTGCTGAAAGTATTGCTGAGCAGAACAAAAATAGAAGAGGTATGTCCATAAAGTTCGTAAACAGTTATCCTGATCTGCAGAGCGAAGATTTTTACATGTTCTGGAATGATTTAGACACATCGAATGGTCTGAATGAATACATAAGCAGCTTGCCGGACATTAAACGCTTATCATCATTGAATGATTCGGAAATAGGACATATTATTGTAAGAAGTGAAGATTTTGATGTTGAAGTTTTAATTGGCGGAACTGGAAAGACGGTTGTATTTATTCCAGGATTCGGAGTTACAGGAGTTCAGTGGAGGAAACAGCTGGAGTTCTTTAAAAAGGGATGCCGTGTGATTGTTTTGCATTTACCCGGAGTAGGTCTAAGCTCCTTCAAGCAGAACTTAACAGTAACATTGGAAGATATGGCAGATTCATTTATGAAGGTATTGAGCTATCTCGGAATCAATGATGAGATAAATCTTGTTGCTTCTTCATTCGGAACTATGGTCGCACAACAAATGGCATATAAGTATAAGGCGAATATCAAATCACTGGTTGCTATATCTGGATTTACAAGTATCGATACGAAATTTGAGAATATTTCGATTAGTGATGCAATGGAGAAGGACACTAAGGACTTAGATGAAGCTGATCAGGAAATGATCAAATTAAGCAATTATATCAACTCATCATTTGAGCAGTATCTTGATTATGTGAAGGCAGGAAAGGAATATTCTACAGAGGAGATATTGAACAATATTGACGTTAAAACTTTAGTGTTATACGGCGAAAAGGATACTGTTATAGCTCAGTCAATGTTCCATAATTTAATTTCAAGAATAAAAGATTCCAGATCATATTCAGTTAAAGATGCAGGACATATTCTTAACTGGACCAATGCTGATGAAGTTAATGATACAATTATGAATTTCATAAATGAGATCTCTTAATGAGCTTTAGAGTAAATAGGTTCTTATATTCACTAATTAAACTTGATGTCTGAACAGCATTATTGAGAACGTTTGCAGGATAAGAGTTACAACGCTACACCATTTGGACTATGCAAAAAATAATACCGGTTTTAGCATGACTTCGTCTGAAGAGACTTTTTCAGTCCTGTTAAAAGCGGTATTTTTTTGCTTTATAGGAAATTGCTCCTTTCGGAGCAATCCAGAATTAAAATGCCTGCACAAAGGCAGGCTGTTACTACCACCTTCTTTTGTCCGAAAACAGACGGGAACTTTTGTCCATCGACTACCGAAATTACTGCCAACTGAGCTTGGTTAATTATCTCAGTCGGCTTTCTTTTTATAGTAGTTCCTTTATTTTTCTAATCGCTGTTGCTATTGTTACAGCATCTGCTATTCTTAGCTGCTTTGATAATCGTTCTGTGTTCTAGAACGTATTAGTATAATCCGCCAGCTCGCAACCGACATCCCAGTTGGGCACACATACGTAATGTTCAATACCTTATGAATTTTAGGTGCTCAATACCTGGACTTACTTTCCACCCAGATGTTTCTTATCTCGGTTTTTAGCCTCTCAGCCTCTATTTGGGGTTTCGAAGGTACACTAACTAGAGCCTTGTAATAATAAGTACTCCTAGGGAATTTTAAGGCTTTTCTTTAAATAGTTACCTCTATAACCAGAGCTAAAAGTGCAGAACAGTCATTATATCTTGTACTGAATAGCCAAAAATAGGTATAACTTATAAAGCATCCTCTTTTTTTACTTTATAAAGGCTATAATTCCTCTGTTTAGCTATGATGGTGAACCTTCCGTGTCTAAAGGGATCATGTCCCAACTTCCTTCGTCCCACCTGTTCATACACTGAGTGCCAGCTAAGCTTTCAAACAGGGTCATGCCCTACGGAGAGAACTCGGTTCCGTTCTTGTTTCAATCCTTACATTTTGTTTAGGTTTTGTAATATCATACTATCTGAGTAAAGATGAAAATGGGTGAATTAGAAAGAATCCAATTCGTTGATGTAAACAATCATAAACCACCTGTGCTAAGCCGGTGGTTTTAATTTATCTGCATTTAGTTAATATTTTTCGTTACAAATCAAATCATGGAACAATTTCAAAAATAGTACCTTGGTTAGGATCAGCTACTTTCATAGAACCATAGACCCCTAAATATAATCTGGTTTGATCCAGATTCGTTCCCAAACCAACAAAATAAGCTGATTTAGAACCAAAATCATAATCGGTTTCAATGACATTATAATCACTATATTTACAATCTATTTTTGCATTGGTATAGGCTAAAGCACCTCTAACGGGCAGCGGAGATCCTTCATTCCGAGCCAGATCAGTAAACACAATGCTTCCCGTTAAATCGGGGATTTCATTCCCCATATATGGATGGACTCCTGTAAGTGCAGTTGCTCCAAACTTATCGGGTCGGGGATCTTCATGATAATAACTGGTTAGAGGCTGAAGACGCTTTACAGAGGTTTCTATTGTTTCATCGTAATAAGCGACTATTTTCTCATTCAAAGTCGGATTTGCAGAGCAGCTACTTATTATCGAAGTAGGAAAAGCACCTTCCCACCCTCGCCATCCAAAGTTAACTAATCCTTCTTGATCAGGCTCAGTTAAAGAAGATTGAATAAGTTTAGTAACCGGTATCGGTTTATAATCTACAAATGAAAAAATCGATTCTACCAGGTCCTGTCCGACATTCCCTATGTATTTAATATACTGATTGTTAACCCTTTGAAAAGAAATGCCCGGTATATTACGAACCCCTTTGGCAATAACTGTAAGCGTTTCTTGAAAAGGTACAGGAAGTTCATTAAAGCGTGTAACAACGGGTGGATTATCGTTAAATGTATTCTTAGCTACATCAATTTCAAGTATTTTACCGGCGATTTCCATATTATCCTGGCTTAAATTAAATGGATCGTAGCCTGATCCGCCATCTCCGGTTGTTAAAACGAGCTTTCCTGTTTCGGGTGAAAAGTTTAAGCTATTGACACCATTGTGATTTAAAAATGGCCTTTTTATAGTAAGTAATGTACGACGTTTTTGAGGTGGAGCATTCATTTGTAAAACCCATTCTTCAACTGTATCAATATGATCGTATTGCGTTTCTCTATTTATCCACTTTAGGTTTAAGGTTGCAGGGTCACATGGGTTAGGCTTAAAAAGTTCAGGAAGAGCACCTGGACCTTGTGTTCCAGCAAGTGTATAATGAAGATAAAACAGGCCATTATAATAAAATTCGGGGTGAAATGCTAGTCCCAGCAATCCACGTTCATCATACCCACCGGTGGAAATCCCGAGTTCTATGATTCGCGGGCGAATATCTAAAAAAGTCTCTATAACTCTGTCTCCTAAGTAAAAAATCTCTCCAACTTGGGTTGCAATAAATAATCTTTCTACCCTATCGCCCGGAAGTGTAGTTGTTTTCAAAACGGTGGGCATATTTATATTATCTACGATTGGCCGTAAACTAACTTTTATCAATATCTTAGCCTCATTCTAATTGTTTTTTCTCTTATAAAATATGATTAGAGCGATTATATTAGTACCAAATTGAGACTGGACCTAATAAAAAAACAATTATTATATCAAGACATGGTATATCAAAAGTATGGTGTACAATAGTAAGCAATTAATTATTAGCATTAAAGCCATTCTCAGTCGATAGCTTGTAAAAATAAATCGGTGAGAATGACTTTTTTATAAATCATTTCTTTTTACACTGACAGTCGCATTCTTCATCATGACATTTCTCCGATTGCAGGCAGCAAACCGCTTGCAATTTTGCATAGAGAATTTGTTCGAGGAATGTAATATTGGTGATAGTCTTATTGACAGATTTGTTAACTTCGAGCAGTTCGCATACATTGCAGGCGATTTTGACAGCCTTTTGCAGCTTCTCTCCCTCGGCATTCAGAATATGTGACAGTGCGGTTTCAACCAGTGCAATTGATTCAATGAAGTCACTTACATTTTCATCCTTATTCTTATCTTGTTCACATTTACAGGGTTTATTGCTACATTTATAATTACATTTACAAAGTTCCATATCATAGGATTCAATTTTACATTTCAATAGATGGGGGCAGCTGTTGCGCTTGGTTGCTAGAATGATAAAATTAATTTTGTCTTTCTCCTGTTCGGAACAAGGGTCGAATACAATATCTTCAATGGTAAAGCTACCGGGAAAGTTATAACTCTTGATAAGGCATCCGTCAAGAGAGAAGATATCAATATCCTGTGTTTGTTCGCATATTCGAACGACGGCATAATAGGGAGGAATTACCAATACACTTGAGAAAGAGCCGGTATTAACTTCCTTTAAGATCTGAATGACCTGCCCGCTTTTTGAAAGCTCAGCAACGAAATCCATAGAAGCAATAAAAATAGTATTCGTTTTACAATTATAGGAAAGTCCTACAATTTCGGAACTGGGTTTTTCACATTTGCATATTTTGATACGATCTATTTCCTCCAGGTTGTTGTTCAGTTTATAAATCATATTATTTAGTTTTTCATCCGACGCCCAAAAACAGTTTTCGGTATTATCATAACAAATGGCGGAGTATGGCCTATTGACTTCATAGCACCCGGTCAAGGTGAAATCCCGATTAAATTTATGAATATTTTTTTCCTGGGGTATAGTCAGGTAAAGGAATTGTCCATCAAATGCAGTTCCCTTATATTTTTTACAGCATTCTGCTGATAATGTGACTATGACATTCGGTTCCAGTATGTTGTCCATCAAGATGCCTCCAATCGTACTTTTACACGATGTTTTATTATTTTATTATATGCATCATGTCAAATATGGATACACAAAATCGAATTTTGTAACTTATGAAAAGATTTTGCATATTATATTGATATAAAGAAGCAATGGGTGTGAAACGCAGTCATGAATCTTTATAATTTATAATATGGAGGTAAACTTTATGGGAATGCCCATTATAACACCCTGTACCACGACCCCGGAACAGGCTATCACAGATTTGGTAGCATCCATTGGAATACAGGAGAGTGCCCTTTCACATATCATCAATGCCGAAGGTGAAAAAATGCAGGCGATTATCGGGATGGAAGGGGTAACATCGGATCAATTACTAACACTGAATGAATCGGTGGAACGTTTGTTAAAAGCGATTACAGGATTGGAATTAACGCTCCAAGCTAAATTGGAGCTTGTTGATCCGTTCTGTGCTACGCCGGGTTCCACCATATAAAATGAATTGAGAGGTGAATTAATACTATGGCAACTATATCAGGCCAAGTAATATTTGATAGAGACAGAAGCTTATCAATTACCACTGGTGATTCGGGTATTGCTAATATCCCTGTTGTATTACAGAATGTTGCAACGGATTTAAGACTTGTTGTTCTTACAGATGCGAACGGAAATTATTCCTTTATAAATGTACCAAATGGCGACTACCGAATCGTAGAATCCTTTGGAACACCCGGAGGTGTTCCGACGCCAGGAAATTTTAACAACGCAGTGGTTGGAAGTGTACCGCCAGGGGTTAATCCCCCAATCAGTTCCGTGTCCAATCCTCCGCCCGGCACCACCAATTTAGATTCGGTTACTCCGGATACACTCTTAGTAACGGTAACCGGTGCTAATTTAACAAACAAGAATTTCTTTAACGGTCCGGTTATCTATACACCGATTCAAGCGATTCTGGATACTTGCGCTATAGTTTCCGGTACAAATCTAATAACTGTCGCTGATAACGGAACCTTCGGCTTTTTCCCACCGGGGACACCGGCTAATACGGGAGCACCTACCGAACCCTATCCAGGTGTAACACCGGATTTCACGTATGTACTGCCTAATCCCGCCGTCTTTGCACCTTTTGGCGGTGAGTATACCGTTCAGAATATTATGAACAACTCCATGAGTAATGAAATTGGTGCATGGTGGAGAATCGCAGATCATACCACGGGTAACGAAACAGGGCGAATGATGATTGTAAACGGTTTTAATCCAGGCGCTGTATTTTTCAGGGCTGTAGTGCCGGTACAACCGAATACCAATTATTTGTTCTCTGCATGGATATTAAATCTTTTCAAGGTTACAGGCTTTCCGAATCCGGAGCTGGGAGTACGAATTCTGGATTCTGCCGGTAATGTTTTGGAAAGTGCTACCTTGGGCGCTTTGATACCTGTCAATACAAACGCTCCAGAATGGAAGCAGATAGGTAGTGTCATCAATTCGCAGAACAATACTAGTCTTACGGTTGAATTTTTAAGCGAGGGTCCGGAAGTAATCGGAAATGACTATGCAATTGATGATGTAGCATTCAATGAAATAGTGGTACCAGAATTTATACCTGAAAAAACGGTCAGCAATACGAATGTAAGTGTAGGGGAAACAGTAACTTTCACGGTAACTCTTACAAATACCTGTACCAGTCCTTTGACTAATGTGCTCTTTCAAGATATCATTCCAAACGGATTAACATTTGTTCCGGGCAGTGTAATTGTCAATGGAACTTTATTCCCAGCTAATAATCCGAATGCCGGATTCTTACTGCCTGAAGTTCCGGGAGGCGAGACCGCAACGGTAACATTTTCAGCTTTAGTAACCTCTATTCCATCACCAAACCCGGCTATAAACAGAGCGAATATCACCTACTCCTTTACACCGGTCGAGGGAGGAATTCCAGTCGTTTTTCATGTGACTTCCAATGAGGTTCCTATTTCTGCAGTTGTTGCGGCTGATATTTCAGTAGTAAAAACGGCCAGCCCTAGCACGGTTCAGCCTGGAGTAATGCTGACCTATACGATCACAGTAGCAAATGCAGGTCCTTCTCCCGCTGAAAATGTCGTATTAACAGATGTTATTCCTGCAGGCCTTATGAATGCGGAATTTTCGACGAATGGTGGAGTGACATTTACTCCATGGACCGGAAGCCTTAGCTTAGGGACATTGGCAGCCGGGGCATCAGAAATAATTCTTATTCGTGGGACCGTTAATCCGGCAGCTACGGGACCGATCACTAACACCGCAACAGTAACTTCCACAACACCCGATACGAACCCAGGCAACAATACGTCAACAATTATAACGAACATCCAGACTCCAATCGGTCAGGCATTTACATGCATAATAGAATCCGTTGCACTACAGGAAACTGCACTTGGCTCTATTCTGAATGCCGAAGGAGAAAAATTACAGGCTATAATCAATACGCCGGGAGTTACGCCTGCGCAGCTGCTTGAAGTTAACTGCTTAGTAACGCGTTTAATCGGAACTATCTCCAGGCTTGAAATCGTGCTTCAGTCTAAGCTGGAAATTGCATCCGGTCAAGTCAATAATATATTATAAGGATAAAGATTAAGGGAATTGTATCATCCTTATTGAACAAGAGAACTCTGATTTAAGAGGGAAGCTAATAATATAAACCTGGAAAAAGAGCTGCTTTAGCAATAGCAAAGATCGAATTGCTGGAGCAGTAACAAGAAAAAGTTCAACAGGGGATTTAACGTCTCTGTTGGACTTTTTTCTAAATATAATTATAGATCAGGGCAATGCTATTTAATACCTTTTATGGGGTTTTGGTCCGTCTTCTAATATTGACCTTTTAACCCAGACTGATATGCGGATAACACCTGTGTAATTGATTCGGCAATAATGTTATACGAAAAACATAGAATAAGCTGGAAAAATAGAAACTGCAAAATGTTGCATTTATTTTGCATAATGGTATGATATTAATAGTATGGATTGGTTATATTTTATGTTTCATATTTGTAAAGGTTTGGAGCATATAGATATTTGAATAACTTTTCGTGAAAAAACGGTTAATGATTTGTTCATAATTTATATTATTATACTACAATTAGGATGAAACAAAAATCTAGCAATCCGGTATCAGGTATGTAGCGATCAAATAAAAAGGCCAAGTGAAAAAGGATAGGTTCGTATGCTGCATAAAAAAGTAGTGAAAAAATTTTTATCCTTGAATCTGTTTCCGAAATTAATGATGATGCTGTTGTTAATTTCGATTCTCCCGATTTTCTTAATTCAATTTATATCCTGTAAAATAAATACTTCTACAATTGAGAAGCAGACGAAGGAACTGATTATGGCGAACCTCCGGCAATCCAGCAATAGTGTAGAGGAGTTTTTTCATGCCTATGATAAGATCATTATGGATATGTATACCGACAGCAGCTACATTGACAATTTAAAATATATCAATGTTTGGGATTCGAAAAATTATTATACGGCGAAGCACCAGATTGAAGAGAAGCTTGAGAATATTGCTTATGTATATTCGGAGATTTTAGGAATTGCCATCGTCGGTTTAAATGGGGACGCTGCCTTTTATGATACGGTTACCGTATCCGGTGAAGAAAGCTTTTGCTTTGATGTGGACAATATTAGGATAAATGATATGTTTAAGGATTCCCTGAATGTAAAGCATGCGATTTATTCGAATACAATTCATATATCGGATTCGGATTACGGGAGTAAAAATTGTTTTTATATCGCTCATCAGCTAACGGATTTTAATAATTATAAAAATGGCCCAGTGGGAAGCGTTATTTTATGTATTGATGAAAATGCACTTCGTAATGTATATTCGGCAGGCGTGGATTTTAATTCGAATGTAACATTTTTAGTAAACCGGGAAGGAGATATTATATCTTTTCCGATCGAAGCATATGTGGGACAGAATTTGTATCATGGGGATCGTGAGGAAAGCGTTGAAGAAGCGGCGAAAGAATTCTTTCAAGATAATAATTTTATGAATTCTAGCCGGCTGGAAGTGCATACCGGCAGTATAAAGGACGGGGTTTTTACGCTTGTCCATGTGCAAAACTTAACCTATGCATTAAGAGATGTCAAGAATATTTCCAGAATTATTATTTTGATCGGAATTTTAGTGGGTATGGTGTGTATTATGATCTCTATGTCCTTTGCGGCCATTACGGATCAATCTGTGAAGAAGATTATACATGCCATGGGAAAGGCGGATCAGGGAGATTATGATGTCCGGATATCCTTAGAAGGCAAGGACGAGTTTGCAAGAATTGCACATCATTTTAACGACATGATCGTCAGAATGAAGAAATCCAATCAGCAGGAAAAGGAAGCCCTGGTCCGGAAAAAGAATGCCGAAATCAAATCGCTGGAGGCGCAGATCAATCCCCATTTTCTATATAATACCTTGGATGCGATCAATTGGGTCGCCGTAGAGCATGAGGAATTTCAGATCAGCAAGATGCTCATCCATTTGGCGGCGATATTAAGATACAGTATTCAAAGATGCAATGAGACCGTAATGATACAGGAGGAACTGGAATATCTGGAGAAATATATCTATTTACAGCAGCAGCGGTTTTGCGATTCGTTTCAATATAGGATTCATATTGATGAGGCGCTAAATTACGGTAGAATACATAAGCTGCTGATCCAGCCCTTAATTGAAAATGCCATTATTCACGGATTTCCCGGCAGTACGGGGCAGGATGAAATTGATATTGTAATTAAGAAGCAAGAGGATACCTATATTCAGATTCAGGTGAAGGATAACGGGAAGGGGATGCCCCGGAAGTTGGCGGAGCAATTTAACAACTATGATTATAGAAAGGATCGGATTGAGACAAGCATAGGCGTGCGAAATGTAATCACAAGATTAAAGCTATATTACGGCGACAATAGTTATTTTCATATGGCTTCAGGTGAGCAGGGAACAACCGTAACGATTGTTATTCCATACGAAATATGAACCAGTACATACAGAGCAGGCGGGGATACATAAGGAAGCAGGAAGTTACTGTTCACATCTGGGCAAAGTCTATCCTATGATTTCGACAAATGATATCCGATAAGGAGTATTTGCATTCGTCGGTACTTTGACTCCGTATTTTGGAGCCTTATGTACCGCTACGTAATGCAACTAAGCGAAAGCGTCTCCGAATCGGATACATTTGTCGAAATCATAACATGGTATCCATGGCGGATGTGAACGATAACAGTAGGGAAACCATAGCGGATCGGAGGAGTTCTATGCGTATTATAATTGTAGAAGATGAACCGAAAACGAAAGAAGGCTTAATTAAGATTATTAATAAATTTACGAATTATGAGATATGCGGTGTTGCTTCTGACGGATTGGAAGGAATTAAGCGAATTAAGGAGTTGAAGCCGGATCTCATCATTTCGGATATACAAATGCCCGGAATGGACGGGTTAACGATGCTTCGGCAGTTGGAGCAGGAAGGCATTTCATGCTATGCGCTGATTCTAACCGGCTATTCGTCCTTTGATTATGCCCGAACGGCCCTCCATCTGGGGGTAGTGGATTATATTTTAAAGCCAGTCGATATTAAGAATTTTATATCTGTACTAAGGAAAACAGAGGCAAAGATTTTAAAAGAAAATTCGGAGAAAATTAATACGGCACAGCTGATCTGGAGCTTAATGACCTGCGAACCAGACCGGAAAGAGCAGTTAATACGCCAGCTTTCAAATCAATTACAGGTAGATGACAGAATGGAAGTCACTCTTTTTCTGGTAAAGCCGGACAGCCTTGATCAGGAAACAGCGGGTGAAATGACGCATTGTATAAAGGATAAGCTTGGCGCTCTGGGGATAAGGAATTTCCATGTGGTCCACTTATCTTTTTCGTATGGAATCCTGGTGCTGATCATCGATACGGAGAATAATAAGTTTTTAAAGAAGATGTTTTCCGTACATATTCTGCCCTGCCTGAATGAGATCGGCAGCTGCTATTGCAGCTATGCTTCCCTATGGGAGCTTGCCGGGCTGGAGAATGTCATTGCAAGGCTGAAAGGACTTTTGTCTTACACTTTTGTCTATGGCAGTGAGATTATTCTGGATCAAGAGATGGTGGAACAACTGGAATTTGCTCCGATCCGTTATCCATTGGATTTGGAAAATCGTATCCGCAAAGAAATTATGAATGGAAATTATGAGAAAGCATTAAAAATAAGTGAAAAATTTAAAAAAATGATCATTGAGAGTAAGGGCAGGCCGGAGTTGATCCGTGAATATACGGCAAGATTTTCTTCCGGTATTTATAATGTGGCGAAGGAGTACGATATCAAGTCGGAGCCGCTTCTGATCTTTCATTATTTTATAAATAACATGATTGAAAGTAAAACGAAGGATGATCTGATCTTAAATTACGAAAAAATTGTAAATACCATCTTAAACGGTACCGATGCGGAGATAGATGTTGATAATTCCACTGTGTTGAAGGTAATTAATTTTATTCGGGATAATTACAGCAAGAACATCACATTATCGGAGGCTGCCAATCTGGTAGGGGTAACTCCGGAATACTTAAGTAAGCTGTTTAACGAGAAAATCAATGTTAATTTTGTTGTGTTTTTAAGAAATTTTCGTATCAGTATTGCAAAGCGCATGATTCTTTCTGGAAAATATCAGATACAGGAGGTTGCCGAGCAGGTCGGATTTAAGGATCCGAAATATTTTAGTAAGGTATTTAAGTCCGTCTGCGGCATTTCGCCATCCGAGTATAGGAAGGTAATTTAGATGAAAATGTTTCGAATAACTGCAATAATATCCTTCGTTGTGGTGCTTATCCTATTCTTTATTGCCGGCGATTATTACCGGGATAGCTTAAAGGAGTCTAAGCCTGTGGATTCTGCCGCGGAGAAAAAGGTGCTGCGGATTTTGGCCCCTTATGAAACTACGGCAGACCGTAAGATGCTGGAGGATGTAGCAAACCAGTATACTAGGATGGAAGGTAACCCCAGGGTGGAAATTATCTTTGTATCTAAAAATGATTTTAAGAAGGAGATTTGTATGAATTTGGACCAGGATCAGCTAACGGATTTGATTATATGCGACAATTCCATTATGCCGGCGCTGATCAATCTGAATGTACTTCGAGACATCAGTGGCTATATTGAGGAGACTTCGAAGGTATCCCATTATTTTCAGAGACAGTGGAATAATACCAGAAGCGACGGTAAATATTATGGAATTCCGTTTACCCTGGATCCCTATGTGCTGATCTGGAATAAGAGTTTATTTAAGAAGCATAATGTCTCTGTACCGGAGAATTGGGCGGATTTGAAAGCAGCCGCCAGAAAGGTTCAGGAGGTCGGCATTAGCGGAATTGGAATCGGAGCAAAGCAATCGGAGGAGGTCAGTGCTTTCTTTATACAGATGCTTTATACAACCGGGGGATCCATCCGGGAGATTAACGGGGAAGGCGGTAGGAAAGTATTTGAATTACTGAGCTATCTGAAAATGAATAACCTGCTCCCGGAGCAATGCATCAATTGGAATCAGCTGGATTTGACCAATAAGTTTATCGACGGGGAAGTGGCTATGATGATTAATAATCTCAGTGCGCTATCCGTGATAAAAGCCGGCGGTATTGATTTTGAAGTTGGAATTGCCGCAGTTCCGTTTGAAAAGAAAGAAAATTATATGTTTCATGGTAAGAATATAGGGATTTCGGTTACGGCCGATTATGAGGAAGCCATACAGTTCCTTAATTATATTACACAGAAAAATATTGTAAGGCAGGTTGCAGAGGCAACAGAGAGCATACCCGTACAGGTGGATGTCGAATATAATTTTGCAGATGACGGATATGCAATCAGCAGGGAATTTATTCAGAAGCAGAAAGAGCATGGGATCGCAAGGAGCTCTTTGAATTCCTGGTTTGATATTTCCGCGGCTATTTCCGATGGGATATACCAATTGCTCAGTGAAACGAATCCCTCCATTCGAACGATTGCAGATACCATGCAGGATAAGGTGAGAATCGCAATTATTGAGAACTGAGGTTAATAATTTACTCCTTTCTTAAAAATTTAGAATTGTTAGGAAATGTCCTTCCGTGATACGATGAAATTGTAACAGATAAACAACTCGAATGGAGGAGGTTAAGTATGAAAAAGGTTATGCGCCGGGTACTGGCATACATGGCAGCTTGTGTTCTTGTTGCTTCCATGCTTGCGGGCTGCGGTAAGACGAAGGACAACACAGCAACCGGAAACAAGACCGCTGACGAGGCAGGAAAACCTGCCGATGAGACCGGAAAGGCAGCAGATGAAAAGGGGGCTGAGGCGGAGCCCGCGTCATCGGGAGAGATGACAGAGGTCGGGACTCCGAGAAAAGAAACACTTATCGTTGAGTGCCAGTCTCCTACCGATACACCAGGACAGTTTAATTCCTATATGCAGGGAACTACGATGGGTTTTGGTATTCATCAGCTTATGTCAGCGATGATGTGGGAGATTGATACGGTAAAAGGTGAGCAGTTCGGAGAAGTTGCGGAAGGTATGCCCGAATCAAATGCTGATTTTACCGAGCATACCGTTAAGATTCGTCAGGGGATTAAATGGTCGGACGGCGAGGATCTAACTGCCGACGATGTTGCATTTACATTTAACATGATCATGACCAACCCTGGTATACTCCAGAATGAATATTTTAATCAGGTATTTAAATCCGTTGAGAAAACAGATGATTATACCGTTAAGTTTGTTACAAAGGAGTCTTTCCCGCGTTTGGCACAGAGATTCGGCGTTACCATCTGGGGAAATGATTTACGAATCGTTCCGGAGCACATCTATTCACAGCAGGCGGATGTTACGCTCTTTAAGGATTCAGATCCTGTCGTTGCCGGTCCGTATACGGTAAAGGCTTATGACGAATTAGGAAAATGGATTCTTTATGAACGCCGTGAAGACTGGCAGTCCAGTACAGTAGGCGTTGTGACAGGTAAAATGCCGCAGGCAAAATACGTATGGTTCCGAAATCTCGGCGATGATACGACCCGTCAGATGAGTCTTATAAATAACGAGGTCGATATCCTTTGCGAGGTTACACCGGAGATGCTGGAGGTTATGACAGAGCAGAACCCGAATATTGCATGCTGGTACAAAGATTTTCCTTATGCTACAAGTGATGATCCCTGCTCCAAAGGCTTACTTTTCTCCATGGGCAAGGGTGCTCCCTACGATAACAAAGATTTCCGCTGGGGGATTGCACTTGCTATGAATTTTGACGAGATCTCACAGAACATATTTGACGGTGTCGGCCGTTCTTCACCGTTCCCAGTCATTACCAATACAAGCGCTGCGCAGGAGCTGTATGTGAAACCGATCCTTCCATGGCTGGAGGATTTCAAACTTGATCTGGGCGATGGTACTACCGTAAAACCTTTCGACAATGGTTATGCAGAGAGAATCGCAGGTGTTCTCAGGGATAAGGGCTATGATATCCCTACCGATCACGATGTTCTTATTGATATGTTCGGCGTAGGCTGCTGGAAATACGATCCTGAGGCAGCAGAGAAGCTGCTTATAAAGGCTGGTCTTGAGAAAAAAGACGATGGCTGGTATTTTAACGGTCAACCGTTTACATTTAACATGACATATTTGGCAGATTCGGAAGCGCAAGCAGGCCGCGGTGTTCAGGCAGCTTATGATCAGCTGACAAAGTTTGGTTTCAAGATCAACCTTTCCAGTGAATCCAGTGCAACCTGGGATACTAACGCTGCTACCGGACAGTTTGATATAGCAGGATACTGGCCTACCGGATTCATAACCAAAGATATCTATTCACAGATCAATGGCTGGGATGCGGATCTTATCGTTCCGATCGGAGAGAAAGGTTCCGGTCAGTCAGGCCGTTGGAACAATGCCGAAGCTACGAAGATCATTCATGAGCTGGCAGAGCTTTCACCGGATGATCCCAAGGCATATGAACTTGGTCTGAAATTTTTCAAGATAGCGATAGAAGACCTTCCTTTTATCGGTTTCCATTCCGGTGTTAAGTTCGTTCCGACGAACAGCACATGCTGGAATAACTACCCAAGTGCTGACAATCCATATAACGGACCATGGTGGTGGTGGAGCTGTTTTAAATATATAACAACGGAGATTTCACCGGTTCAGTAATTATAACAAGACTTCGCCGTATTGTAATATGGTATAAGCATTGGTATAAGTGATATAAGTTATTTAAGATTTTGAATATAGATGCGTTCCTATTCATGTTCGTGGTTTATTTATGACTTATATCAATAGGGTAGGTAATATAGATGCTTTGTTTACTGCCTGGTGGCACCCACCGGGCAGTAACAGCATTAAGAAAAGTTATCGCGAATTTACAAAGAAGGAGTGAAGCCGTTGAAATTTCGCAAATATTTTATTCTAAGGTTACTCACTTATTTGCTGACCGTATGGATTGGGATTACGTTTATCTTTTTTATACCGAGAATGTTTCCTTCCGATCCGGTTGAGAACATGATCGGTCAGATTCAATCCCGTTCCGGTCAAATGGATCCTGCACAGATGGAGGCACTTCGTTCCCAGCTCAGGGTTCAGTTTGGCCTGGAAGGTTCCCTGCTGGAGCAATATGGTACGTTTCTGTGGAATGGGCTATTACATTTTAATTTCGGACCTTCCCTGATGAGCTATCCCACTCCCGTAGGTGAGATCATTGGTATGTATCTGCCATATACGCTTTTCCTTTCCCTGACGACGACCGTCGTTGCCTGGATCATCGGCAATATCATAGGACTTCTTGCCGGTTTTCGAAAAAACAAGCTTTCCTCTAAGATTTTGGAAGGAATAGCGATATGTATCTATCCGGTTCCGTATTTTATTATTGCTCTGGTGCTGCAGATCGTATTTGCATTTGTCCTAGGATGGTTTCCCATTCAAGCGACGATAAATACACAGGGAGATTTTGCGGTTTTGTTTGCTTCGCTTATAAAGGCATCGATTCTTCCGGCTTTGTCCATGCTGCTGGTAGGTACCGGCTGGTGGATCATATCCATGAAATCCCTTGCAGGTACAACAGCGGAGGAAGATTTTGTCCTCTTCGCCCGCTACCGAGGGCTCTCCGAAAGTAAAATCGGAAAAAGCTACGTATTCCGGAATTCGATTCTTACCCAAGTGACAGCTCTGGCAATGAGTCTTGGCGTCGTATTCGGCGGTTCGATCATGACGGAGATCGTTTTCGGCTATCCGGGTGTCGGTACTTTGGTGCAAAAGGCGATTTTAATGTCAGATTATAATATGATACTCGGATGTATCACAATTTCTATCGTGGCAATATCGACAGCAACGTTGATCGTGGATCTGATCTATCCGTTTATTGACCCACGGATTCGTTACAGCTAAAAGCAGGAGGTAGTAGCAAAGAGTTTACCTTGGCAAACTCTCGCGCCGAGCACGTTCTACCGCAGGCAGATAAATACCTTACGCGTGAGTGCGTCATCCCAATGCGGACTATGTTCGCATGGAGCGTTTTTGCCGTATAGGACGCAATTTCCTATACGATAAAAAGGTGCGGTTGCAATTTTCATCATGGATTCATTTTGCAGCAGCTCCGGCAGGTTTGTGTCCGCGCTGTATCTACAAACTTGCGGTACGTTTAAAGTCTCTCTTGCAAGATAATAAGCAGCGCAGAAATGAGGGAAACTGTGAAGAAATTTTGGAAAAATGCGAATTTCAGGTTAAAGGCAGGACTATTCATGACAGCGTTTTTTGTACTGATTGGTTTTGTTCTATATTTTCTGCCCCATACAAATCCGTTTACATTCAATTCTTATCCGAGTAAGCTAAAACCTTCTATGCAGCATTGGCTGGGGACTACCAGCATGGGGCAGGATGTTCTATGGCTGCTCATTGAGGCAATACATAATTCTCTTCTGATCGGTTTTATCGTGGCTACGATTGGTACGGTTGCCGGTGTATTTGTCGGGCTTTTGGCAGGCTTTGCCGGCGGATGGCTGGACCGGGTGCTTACCGTCGTAACCGATACTTTTATTGTAATCCCATCCCTTCCGATCCTCATATTGATGACCTCTTTCATGAAGGGATCTTCTACGGTTTTTATCATGGCACTGGTACTGGCGATGTTTGCCTGGGCGTGGCCCAGCCGTCAGATTCGCTCGATGGCTCTATCCATGCGGGAGCGGGATTTTATCCATACGGCATGGTTTTCGGGGGAAGGTACCGTTCAGGTTGTCGTAACCGAGATACTTCCCTATGCATTTACATGGTCGCTCTCTAACTTCATGAACGCTACGCTTGCTGCCATAGCTTCAGAATCAAGTCTTGCCGTTCTGGGTTTGTCACCCGGTAATCTTATCTCCCTAGGAAATATGATTCAGTGGGCAAGAGACCGCAATGCGATCTTTGCAAAGCAGTGGTTCTGGATAGGCTCTCCCATCGTAGCTACGGCATTGTTGTTTATCGGACTGTTCCTTTTAATCACAGGCTATAATGATTATTTATCAATGAAGAGAGGGAGATAGGCGGAAACAAAAGGCGGTTTTGGGGCTTTGGAGCAAGGAACCCCGAATTAAAATGAGGGATTCAGAAAAGAGGTTAGTGTGAAAAATAAATTTTTCACACGCAACTTTGAGCCTGCGGCACAAAGTTTGCAGGTGGTCAGAAAGGGCATGGTTATTAAGATGATAAAAATAGACCATTTATCCACCTCGTATTCAACAATAAACGGACCAGTTCATGTGATTAACGATGTGGATTTTGAAATACAGGAGAATGAAATTTTTGGAATAGCCGGTGAATCAGGCTGCGGCAAGACAACTTTATTAAAAGCGCTGTATGATATTGTTGAGTTTCCAATGGTGGTGGATGCGGGGAAAGTAACACTCTCAGGTCAGAAAAACGGAGAGGATTTTTCCTACAAAACAGGTCAGATCAGAAAGACCTGGTGGAATAATATTTCCTATGTGCCGCAGGCGGCCCAAAGTGTATTAAATCCCATTGTTCCGCTAAAGAATCAGTTTTTGGATTCGATTCCGAAGGCGGAGAAAAAGAGGGAAACAAAGGAGCAGACTATAAAGAGGGTTGCGGATTACTTAGAGGAGCTTAGTCTCTCTCCGGATCTGCTTAAGGCATATCCTTTCCAGCTTTCCGGCGGGATGCGGCAGCGGGTTATTATAGCACTTGCTACGTTTATGGCGCCGAATGTGGTCCTCGCAGACGAACCGACGACAGCGCTTGACGTCGTGGTTCAGCGGGGAATCCTTATGATGCTCATGCGGCTTCAGAAGCAGCTGCAGAACACCATGGTGATCGTAAGTCATGATATGGGCGTACATTATCAGATCACCGACCGGATGGGAATTATGTACTCCGGAAGTATTGTTGAGCTGGGGAAAACAGAGCACATTTTTGAAAAACCGATCCATCCGTACACGCAAATGCTGGTAGGCGCTCTCCCGCGGGTAGGGGACAAGAGTCCGAAGGCAGGCATACCGGGAAGACCTCCTGCACTCACGAACCCGCCTCCCGGCTGCCGGTTTGCACCTCGCTGCCCGAAAGCGACGAGGGAATGCAGGGAGACCATACCGAAGTTTCGCGAAGTAGAGCAGGGACGTTTTGCAGCCTGCCATTTGCTGAATGAGGAAAGGGAGGGGCAACATGTCTGAAAAATTACTTGAAATAAAAAAAGTCAGTAAAATCTTTCAAATCGGTGGGATGCTCAGCAAAAAGAAGCTTGTTGCGGTGGATGATGTCAGTATTGCTATCGATGCCGGTAAGCCGGTTATACTTTCGGTCGTTGGGGAGTCCGGCTGCGGTAAATCTACGCTATGTAAGATGATACTGCGTCTGCATGAACCCGATCAAGGGGATATCGTTCTTTCCGGCAGGTCCTACAAAGACCGAAAAGGCTACGATCCTTTTCAATTCCGGCTGGACGTGCAACCGATCTTTCAGAATCCTTATGAAACCTTTTCGATGCGTAAAACCGTGGATACGTACCTATTTAATACCGCACTCCGATTGAAAATTGCCAAGAACAATAAGGAGGCGGAAGAGTTAGTCGATGATACTCTAAAAAGTGTGGGGATGTCTCTTGAAGTAGTAAAGGGCAAATACCCGGCACAGTTTTCCGGCGGTGAGCTGCAGCGGGTGTCAATTGCCCGGGCGCTCATTACCAGACCAAAGCTGATCGTAGCCGATGAGCCGGTTGCTGCGATCGATGCTTCTATGAAAATGAATATTGTAAATCTTTTTAAAGAGTTGAAGGATAAATATAATGTTTCTTTTATCTATGTCACCCATGATCTGTCGACGGCTTACTATATATCGGATTACATAGCGACCCTATACCGGGGCTGCTTGATTGAATACGGTGAAGCAAAAGAGATCATGGACGATCCGGCACATCCGTATACCGAGCTTTTGATGAATGCGGTGCCGAGAGTAGGAGAGAAATGGAATCAGGAATATGTCATGCCGGATACAGAGGACAAGGAGTATGCGATTACTTACTGCAAATTTGCTCCCCGCTGCGCTTATGCTACGGAGGAATGCAGGAAAGCCAGACCGGAGATGAAGGCTTTGGCAGGCGGGCGGAAGGTTCTGTGCTTCCATCCGTTAAACGGAAAATAGCCGAGCCATTTATAAACTCAACTTCGTCAATTTGCATGATTTATGTGTTGACAAGTAATATGAAACAAATTTCATT
>SVEA01000090.1 GCA_015057615.1 Lachnospiraceae bacterium
GGATCAGAGTTTAAAAATCCACTGACTCTTGAGAAAACACTAACAGGGGAGAATAGGACTAAAATCTTTTACTGTGATCCGCTGGCATCCTGGCAGAAAGCTCGATTAGAAAAGAACCATGAATACATACGCAAAGTTATTTTGAGTAAAAATGAAAGGCAAAAATCCACTAAAATAGCGATAACTGCTAGAAAAGGCTTCCCATCTATGAGGTGGAAGTTCGATTTTCATTCAAGCTAAAATCCCATAGTAGCGTATTATGACAAAGCGCTTCGGTGGCACATGCATCAAAAAGCGACGAATGAACGAACTCTATTCCAGTCAGCGTCAATTCCTTCCATTGTCCTTGATTCTTATAATCCTTTACAGAAAAGTAACTGTAGTATCTGTCATTCGGATAAGCCTATAATTACTGATTGCAATTCGGTGAGTGTATTTTCCAAAATACTGTATAACGGACCCAGCACCATTAAATGATTCTTTGATGTAAGGAATCCATTCCTTGTCATAGCAGGAATTAATGAGTTCCTTGAATGCATAGAGTTTTTTGTACCTAGATGCCAAACCATGGAATTCCAGTTTTTTGTTTTCCCATATGGTTTTTAGTCCTTCCATATATTTTCCACTGAACTTTTTGGAGAGAACACGAATCGGAAGAAAAATTTAGAGCCATTGTCCCTCCAGCCATTTTTTGAATCTAAACCGCCACCAAGTCTTCACGCCTTAAATCCATCCACTTTTCTTTTGGAAGTGCTTGGCACATGGGACAGCATCGATTTCTGCATCGTCCCGAAGATTTAATTTGCCATCAATATGCGGCAATGCTATAATTGCCTTAGGGATATTAACCTGGCTCCATAAGGAGAAATTATATGAATATTGATTTGGAATATTATAAAATTTTTTACCATGTAGCAAAAGCGGGAAGCTTTACAAGAGCGGGAGAAGAGCTTTGCATTTCGCAGCCGGCGGTCAGTCAGGCAATCAAACTTTTGGAAACGAATATGGGCAGCCGATTGTTTATTCGTGTTCCGAAAGGAGTTAAGCTGACACCGGAGGGAGAAGTACTATTCTCCTATGTGCAAAGGGGTTATGAATATATATTGCTAGGGGAGGAGCAGTTCCATAAGATGCTGGACCTGGAAACAGGGGAGATACGGATCGGCGCCAGTGATATGACGCTGCAATTCTATCTTCTCCCGTATCTGGAAAAGTTCCATGAAAAATTTCCGAAGATTAAGGTAAGGGTAACGAATGCGCCGACACCGGATACCTTAGAACACTTAAAATTAGGTCGAATCGATTTTGGCGTGGTAAGCGAACCCTTTGAAACAAGGCCGGATATGGAGGTTATTCGAATTCGAAAGATTCAGGATATCTTTGTAGCTGGCTATAAATTTCAAGAGCTGCGAGGGAGAATCTTAGACTACAAGACGCTGGAGAGCTTACCGATCATTTGCCTGGAGCATAATACCAGTACACGTAAATTTATCGACGAATATCTTCTTGCCAACCATGTTGTCTTAAAACCGGAGTTTGAACTGGCGATGAGCGATATCATTGTTAAATTTGCTCAGCGTAATTTGGGTATCGGCTGCGTCGTAAAAGATTTTGCTTTGGAAGCAATTGAAAAAGGGGAACTATTCGAATTGAATTTTACGGAACCGCTTCCCCCAAGGCATTTCTGTGTCATCACCGGCAGCCAGAACCCGATATCTACTGCTGCGAAGGAACTGCTGGGAATGATGAACATAGAATCAATATCGAATTGAGCCAGAAGTATGTAGAACCATGATGGATTTTATCTTGAGAGATACAAGATGCAAATGGGGTTTGATTTTACGTGTGTAAGATAGGTAAATTTAAGCTTGATATGTTGATATTTTAAAATGTTAAAATTAAGAAGGAATTTGGTAGATGCATAAGATTGGAACAGACTTAATTTTGCGTGCGAAAGATAGCAATATATTTGAGTTATAAATGTATAAAAAGGAAGTTAATTTGATGACATAAAATGCTTAAACCGAAATAGATTTATTTTTTAGAATGTATAAGATTCAAATAGACATGATTTCGCAATATATAAGACAACAATGGAATTATTTGAAATGTTACAAATCGAAAAAAACTGATTTGGAATATGATATTAATTAATGTATATAAAATCGAGATGGTTGCTTAACGTATGGTATTTAAAGCAAATAATATTTAAGATGAGATGATAAGGAACACTTGGAGGATAACATGAAGAGAATAGCAAAATATGAAAAGGTAAGTCTGGCGCAATTTCAAAATGATTGGCTTGATACCTTTCCTAGCGATATTGCTTCTAAGGAGTATGACGCAAAGTTACAAAACGTTACGCAGATTTATGAGAGGATTGAACTGCCGAAGAGAGCCACAAAGGGCTCAGCCGGTTATGATTTTTTTAGCCCTCTGACTTTTACCCTTGCCCCGGGAGAAACGATTAAGATACCTACCGGGATTCGCGTTTGGATCGCGGAGGGATGGGTATTAAAGTGCTATCCACGAAGCGGTTTAGGCTTTCGCTACCGTCTCCAGATGAATAATACGGTCGGGATTATCGATAGTGACTATTACGCTTCGGATAATGAGGGTCATATCTTCTGTAAAATAACGAATGACAGTAACGAAGGAAAGACGGTTACAGTAACAGAAGGAATGGGCTTTATGCAAGGCATCTTTGTGGAATACGGTATCACCGTAGATGATCATACAGACGAAATAAGAAATGGCGGATTAGGAAGTACGACAAAAAGCAATTGAAGATATCGTTCTATGAAAGATATATTTTTTTGCCGTATAGGAAATTGCGTCCTATACGGCAAAAAACCTCAATGCGAACATAGTTCGCATTGGGATGACGCACTCGCATGTAAGGTATTTATCTGCCTGCGGCAGAACGCGCTCGGTGAGAGAGTTTGCCAAGGCAAACTCTATGCTACACGGAATGGCAGAATAAGAACTGGAGGTATTGCATGGCTGGTCTTGCTACGCATTTGATTGTTGCACGGGAAGTTGTTCAGTTACTGCCGGAGGATACAATACATAATATCGGACAGTTTTATTCCGGTTCGATTGCTCCGGATGCAATTCATGCAAGAGAAGGTTTTGTAAGAGCGGATAAGAAGCATACGCATCTTCGGGATAATATCCCGGATGATGTATTTCATGAGAAGGAAAATACACGACTATTTCATAAAAGGATAACGAACTTAATACTTAAGTACCGGGGAGAAAAGGAATATATAGATTTCTTCCGCGGGTATCTTGTGCATCTTTTGACTGATGAATTGTTTGTGCTGAGCATCCGCAGGGAATTTACCGAGAAAATGAAACAGTTGGGGATTGCATCGGGGGATAAGGAGTACTATGCCTATATTGTGACGGATATGAATCGTAATGATTTTCTGTTGGTTGAGAACTACGAAGGGATTATGGAGATAAGGCATCATCTGGAGAACGTTGAGGATATAGCAATAGGGAAGCTTCTAAGTAAAGACGAAATCCATACCAGCAGGAATTGGGTTATAAACCGCTATTTTTTGAAACCAAACCGAGTAGAACAGCCGGTATACATTACATACGACCGAATGCTGGAGTTTATCCATATGGCAGCGGAAGATATTGCCTTCCGCCTATCTGGACGGGGAAATCTTCCGAAGCTTTTGTGAATTTTCGTGGGTATGTTCGATTTGTGACTCAGGTAAAAATAGAACCTGCTTGTGCGAAAAGGCAAAAGACTTAATTATCTTCATGTTGATGTTTCGTAAAAGTAGAACCTGCTTGTGCGAAAAGTCTCGCAAAAGAACTGCGGCGTTAGTGGATATTTTCACTCAGTTTTGATACGTGGAGAAGAATATGTTTATAAAAAAGCTTTTACAGTAGAAACAATAAGGGAGGTGATTTAAAGTGAAGCACATACTGATTATTGATGATGATATTCACATTGGAGATATGCTTGAAGAAGTGCTTGTCAAAGAAGGCTATCGGATATCGCGCGCTTATTCCGGGACGGAAGCATTGCTTGTTCTTTCTTCCTGCAGACCCGACCTGGTATTGCTTGATCTAATGCTCCCGGGATTGACTGGCGAAGATGTACTTCCTAAAATCACAGGAATTCCGGTTATTATAGTCAGTGCGAAAGTTGATGTATGCGATAAGGTTGACCTTTTACTGGGCGGCGCAGCAGATTATGTAACAAAGCCCTTTAATATAAAGGAACTACTGGCAAGGATTACCGTACAGCTTCGGAATGCCTCTGTGGCAGGCGGTGCTTCTGTTATGACCTTTGATGATATAGTGATGGATACCGTCATGCATGCTGTTTCGATTAACGATTGTGAGGTTAGACTGACGAGAACAGAATATGCCATCTTAAAACTGCTTATGCAAAATCCATCACAGGTAATGACAAAATCCATTTTACTGGACCGTATCAGCGTTGACACGCCGGATTGTACGGAGGGTTCTCTCAAAATGCACATCAGCAATTTACGCAAAAAATTACGCGAGGTAAGCAATAGGGATTACATTGAAGCGGTCTGGGGCATTGGCTTTAAGCTCAAAGCAGAATAAATCTTTACGATTTCTTTACGGTTTTCTTTACCGGTTTCTTTACGATTCTTCGATAGAATGTCAGCGTCAAACAAAAAGGAGGTAACATGAATGTCAATTCATGTTGCAAGTTTGTGTCTGCGCTGCATCCACAAACTTGTAATGCACAAAAGGCAGCGCAGAAATGAGGAGAATTATGGATTATATTCTGACAACCAATGCCTTGAGTAAGCATTACGGACACTTCAAAGCATTGGACAGGCTTTCCATGCACGTTCCGAAGGGAGCAATCTATGGCTTCGTCGGAAAAAACGGTGCTGGCAAAACAACTTTGATTCGATTGATTTGTGGACTTCAAGAGGCAACGTCCGGGGATTTTTCTCTATACGGCATAGAAAGCGGGGATAAAAATATTGCTGAATCCCGCCGAAGGATGGGCGCTGTTGTCGAAACCCCCTCGATCTATCTTGATATGACTGCAGAGGATAACCTAAAGGAGCAATATCGTGTTCTTGGCTTACCGTCCTTTGCTGGTATATCGAAGCTATTAAAGCTGGTGGGACTTGAAAACACAGGGAAAAAGAAAGCAAAAGATTTCTCTCTTGGTATGCGGCAGAGGCTAGGAATTGCCGTAGCTCTTGCCGGCGACCCAGATTTTCTTGTATTGGATGAGCCGGTAAACGGTCTTGATCCCCAGGGAATTATCGAAATACGGGAGTTGATATTAGAACTAAACCGTGACCGGCAAATAACGGTACTGATTTCAAGTCATATCCTCGATGAACTTTCTAAACTTGCAACACATTACGGGTTTATCGATGGCGGGCGTATAGTCAAAGAAATCAGCGCCAAAGAATTGGATGCAGCTTGCAGAAAATGTGTTCGTATGGAAGTATCGGATACCAAAGCGCTTGCCCGTGTCCTTGACGGCATGCGTATCGAGTATAAAATCCTCTCTGACACCCAGGCAGACGTTTTTGCAAAAGTAAATATTTCACAGTTTGCGCTGGCTCTTTCACAGGAAAAATGTGAAGTCTTCTCCATGCAGGAGCACGATGAAAGTCTGGAAAGCTATTATGTCAGTTTGGTTGGAGGGATACATCATGAATAAACTATTAGCATCTAATTTTTCAAGACTTTGGAAGAACAAAGTGTTCTGGATAGGAACTGCAATCCTGTTTCTATGGTCCACATTAATGCTGATTTCGGGGCATCATGCCGCATTAGCAGAACCGGAATATCCTCGTTTCCTGGACGACTTCTTTTTCCAATACGGACCGGTGATGGGTATTTTTGGCGCTGTATTTACCAGTTTGTTTCTTGGGACAGATTACAGTGATGGGACCATTCGAAATAAAATTATGATAGGTCATTCGAGACAGTCCATATACCTATCCAATCTAATCGTCAGTGCGGCAGCTGGTATCATTATGAATGCTGCATGGATCCTTTCGATGCTTACTGTTGGAATTTCCTTATTTGGATGGTTTACAAGCAGCGTGACGACTATTTTGATGTATCAATTTATTGCGGTTATCATGATTGCCGCCTTTGCGTCTATTTTCACTTTAATCACCATGCTGAATCAGAATAAGGCAAGCTCTGCTGTCATTACGCTTCTTTCATTTTTGGTACTTCTGTTCTTGGCGAGTTATTGCAACAATAGGCTTAACGAACCGGAAATGTATAGCTCAGCAGCGGTTATTACATCGAATGGCTTGGAATTGGCGGATCCTACACAAAACCCCGACTATATAAGAGGAAGTATGCGAAAGTTATTCGAGTTTTTTGTGGAATTTTTACCCACTGGTCAAGGGATACTTATGTCAAGCATGGAGGCAGTGCACCTATGGTTGATGCCTTTATACTCCTTGCTTGTTATAACTTTAACAACAATAGCGGGTGTCTTTTGTTTTCGCAGAAAAGATTTAAAATAAGAAAGGCGTGGTATTATGCTCTGGCTCAGTATTCTTTGTGCGATATTAGCAGCAGTAGTTGCCGCACTATTAATTAAGATTGCTATCCTTCATAAGGCTGCCGATGAAATCAGCCAAGGAATGACCAAACGGCTGGAGCAGGATACCAACACCCTGATTTCTGTTTCTACAAGGGATCGCACGATGTGTAAACTAGCAGACCGTATCAATAAGGAACTACGGATACTCCGGAAGGAACGCCGACGCTTTCAGAGAGGTGATCAGGAGTTAAAAGAAGCGATAACAAACATATCACACGATCTGCGTACTCCGCTTACGGCAATCTGCGGCTATCTGGAATTGCTGGATAAGGAAGAAAAATCGGAGAATGCGGCCCGCTATCTTCTCCTTATTGAAAACCGTACCGCAGTGCTGAAACAGCTTACAGAGGAATTGTTCCGCTACTCGATTATTAAATCAACACCTACAGATATGAGCTTTGAAAATGTAAGTTTGAACCGGGTTTTAGAAGAAAGCATTGCCGCTTATTATGCTGCCTTAAAAGAGCGAGGTATCACTCCGAACATTCAAATGCCGGAAAAGAAAGTTTTTCGCCAGCTCAATCGAGCCGCTTTGTCCCGTGTTTTTGCTAATCTAATAAATAACGCACTCAAATACAGCGATGGTGATTTAGAAGTATCCTTATCGGAGACAGGCGAAATCACATTCACAAACTCGGCTTCCGGGCTGAATGAGGTACAAGTCGGAAAATTGTTTGACCGCTTTTATACGGTTGAAACAGCAAGAAAATCCACGGGCTTGGGGCTTACGATAGCGCGGACGCTGACGGAACAAATGAATGGAACGATTACCGTCCAATACAAGGAAAAGAAAATGAGTATCTGTATTGTGTTTCCTGATGCTGTACCGGGTTCAACGGAGAAAAACACCAATAGAAACAAGCCGCCAATTTAAAACCTTTGATTCGAGCGTTAAAAGATTCCTAACAAATCGTCTTCTTCAATTTGCATAGATCCAGTAAAACTTAAGTAATAGGAAACAATACTTTACTACGCAACTGGTCTTATTGTACCATTACGTACTTTAATCCAAGTATTGCGTTTTTTGCAATGCTTTGTGAAATTGCGTGTTGCGAATGAAATATGTTTCCTATTACTTATCAATACTAGATGCTAATACATCGTAATTAATTGGTCTTGAAGCCTGTATCCGTATAGTTCCGATAAATTAATCGCAATGCTTCTTTATATATCCCAACTGAATTATCACGATCCCCGTTCGTGCCAGATGAATTAGTAATTTACTTACCACGTATTCGCTATGCATAATCCATAATACTAGATTATGAATTACATAATGAAGATCAATTTTATTTATGTAGAAAAGCGTTTTATAGTATTATAGTAATTGGGTATAATAAATCTGTCTACAATGGAACGAAGCTTTTTACAATCGTTTCCTTGTTCCTTTAAGGAGGATTTGAATATGGTTAAAGCAATCGTTGGAGCCAATTGGGGCGACGAAGGAAAAGGTAAAATTACGGATATGCTGGCAAGGGAAGCAGATATTATTGTACGCTATCAGGGAGGCAGTAATGCTGGGCATACCATTATCAATGATTATGGTAAGTTTGCGCTGCATCTGCTGCCCTCCGGCGTATTCTACAAGCATACAACAAATGTGATCGGTAATGGGGTGGCGCTGAATATTCCCTATCTGATGAAGGAAATGCAATCCTTGGAAGAACGTGGTGTTCCAATGCCGAAGATAAAAATATCGGATCGGACGCAGATTTTGATGCCTTATCATATCTTATTCGATCAATATGAAGAGGAGCGGCTGGGTGGTAAATCATTTGGTTCTACCAAATCCGGTATTGCTCCATTTTATTCGGATAAATACGCAAAAATCGGTTTTCAGGTTTCGGAGCTTTTTGATACGGAAGGATTAAAGAAGCGGATCGCAGGGATCTGTGAGGTTAAAAATGTGATATTAGAGCATTTGTATCATAAGCCGGCAATTAACCCGGACGAATTGCTGCATACCCTAATGGAATACAAAACGATGGTAGAGCCTTATCTTTGTGATGTGTCTGTCCTTCTTCAGGAGGCGATTAAGGAAGGCAGGAGTATTCTGTTCGAGGGCCAGTTAGGCACCTTAAAGGATCCGGATTTTGGTATCTATCCGATGGTTACTTCCTCCTCGACCTTAGCGGCCTATGGTGCGATCGGCGCGGGGATTCCTCCTTACGAGATAAAAAATATTGTTGCGGTGGTGAAGGCTTACTCCAGTGCCGTCGGTGCTGGGGAGTTTGCAACGGAGATCTTCGGTGATGAAGCGGACGAGCTTAGAAAGCGCGGTGGAGACGCCGGTGAATTTGGAGCGACCACGGGAAGACCAAGGCGTATGGGGTGGTTTGATGCAGTCGCCTCCCGCTATGGATGCAGAATGCAGGGCGCAACCGAGGCTGCCTTTACCGTATTAGATGTTCTCGGATATCTGGACGTCATTCCCGTATGCGTAGGCTATGAAATTGATGGTGCCATAACGAAGAACTTTCCCGCAGCCGTGAAGCTTAAAAAAGTAAAACCGGTCTATGAATACCTGCCGGGATGGAAGCAGGATATCCGCGGGATAAAATCCTACCATGACCTTCCGAAGAATTGCAGAGGCTATGTTGAATTCATAGAAAAGGAGCTGCAGGTTCCGATCACTTTAATCTCCAATGGACCGGGAAGAGATGAAATTATAAGAAGAAATTAAGAGCAAAGGCTGCTTGTATCGGGTTATAGATAGAAATGCCAGCAGCCTCTTTTATAGTTACTGTTCACACCCCACATATACCAGGCTATGATTTCGTCAAATGTATCCGAATCGGAGATGCTTTCGCTTAATTGCATTACGTAGTGGTACATAAGGCTCCAAAATACGAAGCCAAAGTACCAACGAATGCAAATACTCCTTATCGAATATCATTTGTCGAAATCATAGGATAGACTTTGCCCATGTGTGAACAGTAACCTTTTATAAGGACAATTGTACGAACATACAAACGAAAATCTGGACTTTCCCTATCTCATATGATACGATAGACAAGCACAAGGAACCCATAGGATAGAGAGGTGCAGGAATGAATTTATTAACCATAGAGAATCTGAGCAAAAGCTTTACAGACCGTTTGCTCTTTGATAATGTGAGTTTTGGAATAAACGAGAATGATAAAGTTGGTGTGATAGGAATTAACGGCACGGGAAAATCCACGCTGTTGAAAATTATCGCAGGTATTGAGGAACCGGACAGCGGAACGGTTACGAAAGGCAGAAAGGTACGGATCGGCTATCTACCGCAGACGCCGGAGTTTGATGAGAAGCTATCCATTCTGCAGAATGTGGTACTTAACCAGAAGGCAGAGGAAGAATACCGCAATCTGGAGGGCGAAGCACGGGCGATGTTAAATAAGCTTGGGATAGCGGATGCGGATGCATCTCCAAAGTATCTGTCCGGCGGACAGAAGAAAAGAGCGGCACTCGTCAGAACCCTTCTGACTCCAGCTGAAATATTGGTACTTGATGAGCCTACCAACCATCTGGACAATGAGATGGCAGAATGGTTGGAGGACTATTTGAATAAGTTTCGCGGAGCCTTTCTTATGGTTACCCATGACCGGTATTTCTTAGATAAGGTCACGAATAAGATTGTTGAAATTGATAAAGGACAATTGTACAGCTACGCTACAAACTATTCCGGATTTGTTGCGCTTAAGACGGAACGGGAGGAAATGACCCTTGCAACGGAGCGCAAGGCGAGAAGTTTGTACCGCACTGAGTTGGAGTGGATAAAGCGGGGAGCGAGAGCAAGATCTACCAAACAGAAGGCGCGGATCGAGCGCTTTGAGGAATTGCAGGATCGGAAAGCAATCGAAACGGACGGTAAGGTTGAGATCAACGCACTGTCCTCCCGGCTGGGCAAGAAAACGATAGAATTAAACGGTATTGGAAAATCCTATGATAACCGTACCCTGATCAAGGATTTTACCTATATCCTTCTGTCGGAGGACCGTATCGGAATTATCGGTCCGAACGGGTGCGGCAAATCCACCTTGCTCAATATTCTAACCGGTAAATTGGAGCCGGATTATGGAACCGTAGAGATGGGTTCCACAATTAAGCTGGGCTACTTTTCACAGGAGAATGAATATATGGACGAAACTCTCCGGGTAATCGATTATATTCGGAAAACGGCAGAATATATTCAGACTTCGGAGGGAACGGTAACGGCTTCTCAGATGTGTGAGCAGTTTTTATTTACCGGTGCCATGCAGTATTCACTTATAGCGAAGCTGTCCGGCGGGGAGAAGAGAAGGCTCTACTTACTAAAGGTCTTAATGGAGGCTCCGAATGTTCTGGTGCTGGATGAGCCGACGAATGATCTGGATATTCAGACATTGACCATTCTGGAGAATTATCTGGATACCTTTCCTGGAATCGTGGTTGCGGTTTCCCATGACCGCTACTTCTTAGACAAGATGGCGACCCGCATCTTTGCCTTTGAAGGGGACGGGCAGATGAAGCAGTATGAGGGAAATTTCTCGGATTACAAGGAAGCAAGATTGCTTCTTAGTGAGGAGGAGAAGAAGGCAGATCAGGAAAGCAGAGAAACTGCCGAGAAACGGAAAACTGCCAGTATGGCTACCTGGAAGCAGAAGGATACGAAGCCAAGATTCTCCTATCAGGAGCAGAAGGAATTTGAGACGATTGATGATGCTATTGCCGAATTGGAGCAGAAAATGGCGGATAACGAGCAGGCAATCACGTTAGCTGCGACCGATTATACGAAGCTGAATGAATTAATGGCGGAGAAAGAAGCGTTGGAGAAATCATTGGAAGAGAAGATGGAGCGATGGGTCTATCTAAATGATCTGGCGGAGCAGATCGAAGCCGCCAAGGATACCAAATCGTAATCATAGAATGCAGGAGTCTTATAACAAATAAACAATTGCGTCAATCATAAAACGGTTACAGTAATACAAAATATAAATACAAAAAGGGCCTGTGATTTTCCTTCACACACTGTTGGAAGACATACAAACGAATCATCTGTCTTTCATACGGTGCATAGTGGGAAAATCACAGGCCCCTTTTGTATTTGAAAAGCAACATTTCGGTTTGGGCGTCAAAAGCTATCCTAATAAATCAGCTTCGTTAATTTACACAAATCAATGGAATACTTAAGTAATAGGAAAACAATAATTTAATGAGCAACTGTTTGAAGTCGTTGGTACTTAGATCACGTATTTTGTGATCTTATGTACCATTACGTACTTCAATCCAGGTATTGCGTTTTTTGCAATGCTTTGCCCTGCGTCTTTTGCTGTGCTTTGGGAGCAATGTGTTGCGAATGAAATTTGGTTCCTGTTACTTATCAATGTATAAATTGTGCAAATTGATGAAGTCAATCGTTCTTTGCAAGCGCTGCATCCTTACTCCGGACTGCATCATTTTATTTATACAGGGAATAGAAATCAGCTTCCAGATTCTCCACTTGCCGGTCAAGCCATACCTTGGTATCATCCAAAGCTTTATTATAGATTTGCTTGCCCAGAATATCCATGAAGAATTCCAGAACGTTTTCGGAAGCGAGAATCCCTATTTTCTCGTCCCGCTCCGACTCGAAGTAATAGCGGATTTCCTCCAAAAGTTGATTCTTCTCTTCCCCGGTCATTGAAATATGGTTGTAAGTATACTTTTTCTCCATTGGTAAACTCCTTACATGAATTGCTAAGCGGTCTGTTCAAATTGCGAATTATACAGCTTCGCATAGAAACCGCCCTTTGCCAATAGTTCTTCGTGATTTCCCTGCTCCACGATATCGCCTTCGTTCATGACAAGGATAAGATCAGCATCCCGGATCGTTGACAGACGGTGAGCAATGATAAAGCTGGTTCTTCCCTTCATCAGACTGTCCATCGCTTTCTGAATCAGAATCTCGGTTCTGGTATCGACGGAGCTGGTGGCTTCATCCAGGATCAAAATCTTAGGATCGGCTAGGATTGCGCGGGCAATGGTTAATAGCTGTTTCTGACCCTGGGAGACATTGCTTGCTTCCTCATTCAGTACCATCTGGTAACCATCCGGCAGTGTAGAGATGAAGTGATGTACATGAGCAGCCTTTGCAGCCTTTATAACCTCTTCATCCGAAGCATCCAGCTTACTATAGCGGATGTTATCCATAATCGTACCGTTAAACAACCAAGTGTCTTGAAGAACCATACCGAACATTTTTCTTAGCTCACTTCGGTCAAAATCATTTACATTGTTCCCATCAATTAGTATCTGTCCGCTGTTAATATCATAAAAACGCATGAGAAGTTTAACCATGGTGGTCTTGCCGGCGCCGGTAGGACCAACGATGGCGATCTTCTGGCCTTTTGAAACCTTTGCGCTGAAATCATGAATAATGATCTTATCCGGTGAGTATCCAAATTTTACATTCTCAAATTCAACATTGCCCACCAGATTGGTTGTTGACATAGGATTGTCCGTGGTCGGAAGCTCCTCCTCTGCCTCCAGGAATTCAAATACCCGCTCGGCAGCAGCCGCTGTGGACTGAAACATATTCGCAACCTGGGATAATTGGGTGATCGGCATGGTGAAGTTCCTTATATATTGGAAGAAGGACTGAATCTGTCCGATCTGTATTTTGCCGCGAATTGTCAGATAACCGCCGAGGATTGCGACACCGACATAGCCTAGATTACTGACAAAGCTCATGACCGGATGCATAAGACCGGACAGGAACTGGGATTTCCAAGCGGACTCATAGAGCTTTTCGTTATGCTCGTTGAATTCCTGTAGAACATCCTCTTCCTTGTTAAAGGCTTTTATAATTGTATGGCCGCCGTAAACTTCCTCCACCTGCCCGTTTACATGTCCCAGATATTCCTGCTGCTGCATAAAATATTTCTGCGATTTCTTAACAACAATGCTTACGATCGTAACGGACACCGGAACGATCAGCAGTGCCAAAAAGGTCATCGACAGGCTGATCCGAATCATCATGATCAGGATACCAATAATCGATATTCCTGAGGTAATCAGCTGCGTCAAACTTTGGTTTAAGCTTTGGCTTAAGGTATCGATGTCGTTGGTAACGCGGGACAGAATTTCACCGTGACTCATCCGATCAAAGAAGTTCATCGGAAGGCGGTGCAGCTTTTCTGAAATATCCTTCCGGAACTGATAGGTAACCTTATGTGCAATCGCAGTCATAATGAGTCCCTGAATATAAGAAAATGCGGAGCTTGTTGCATAGAGAATGATCAAGGTAATTAAGATTTTACCAAGCGCAGTAAAATCAACCCCTGGTCCTCCGCTTATTCTGCTTGAGATACCTTCCGAGATTTTTGTAGTCGCATTTCCGAGCACCGTCGGACCGATTATAGAGAAAATCGTACTTCCTGCGGCAAACAGCAATACAACAGCAAAACCGATTTTATACCGGGTTAAAGTACGGGTCAGCTTCTTTATGGTACCCTTAAAATCTTTCGCTTTCTCCACGGGGCCACCGCCCATCGGACCGCCGGGACCCCGCCGGGCTCTCTTTGAATCCGTATTCTGTGCCGGCATAGGATTATCCTTCACAGAGGTCTGTATTTCTTTATTCTTCTTATTATTCATAGTCCAATTCCTCCTTTGATAACTGGGAAGATGCGATTTGCCGATAAGTTTCACATGTATTTAACAGCTCTTTATGTGTTCCCTTTCCGATAATCCTGCCTTCATCCAAAACCAGGATCTGCTCCGCGTTCATTATGGTACTTATTCTCTGTGCAACGATGATCATGGTTCGGTTGGAGAGCTCCTGTCTTAAGGTCTTTCGAAGGGTTGCATCCGTCTTGTAATCCAGAGCGGAGAAGCTGTCATCAAAGATGTAGATTGCCGGATCCTTGGCGATGGTTCTGGCAATTGCCAGCCGTTGCTTCTGCCCGCCGGATACATTGGTACCGCCCTGTGCGATCGGTGTTTGATAGCCCTCCGGCATCTTATCAATAAATTCACTCGCCTGTGCGATCCGTGCAGCGCGTTTCATTTCTTCCTCAGAGAGATCCGGGTTTCCGAATTTGATATTGGATTCGATCGTTCCGGTAAAGAGAGTTCCCTTCTGTGGAATCAGGCCCAGCCGTTCTCTCAGATCATGCTGATTCATCTTACGGATATCAACCCCGTCGATCCGTATAGTACCATGGGTCACATCAAAAAACCGGGGCAGCAGATTGATTAACGTGGATTTACCGCTGCCGGTACTACCGATGATTGCCGTGGTTTCCCCAGGTTTTGCGGTAAAATGAATATCCGATAGGACATCCTCCTCCGCATTGGGATAGCGAAATGATACATGATCGAACTCGACTACGCCCTTATTTTCCCTAAGAGATAATCCGACTTCCGGATCATTAATTGTATTATCTGTTGAGATGATCTCATCAATACGCTTAGCCGATACACTTGCTCTCGGAAGCATGATCGATACCATGGTAAGCATCAGGAAGGACATGATGATCTGCATGGTATACTGAATGAATGCGATCATGTCACCGACCTGCATGGTTCCGCTGTCAATTTTGTCGGCACCGACCCATATAATCAGGATGGAGATTAGATTCATAAGCAGCATTAAAGCAGGCATGAGAAAAGTCATCACACGATTGACAAACAAACTGTTCTTTGTCAGGTCAATATTTGCCTTGTCAAATCGTTCCTTTTCGTGTCCTTCCGTACTAAATGCACGAATAACCGGAAGCCCGGTGATAATTTCCCGCATAACCAGATTAATTCGGTCCACTAATTTCTGCATTAGCTTAAATTTTGGTAAAGCGATGATCATAAGTGTCAGGATCAGCGCAAAGATCACTGCAACTCCGGCAGCCAGAATCCAGGTCATTGAATTATTCGTCTGCAGTACCTTAAAGATACCGCCGATTGCCAGAATCGGGGAGTAGAGTACGATCCGAATCATCATGACAAACATGGACTGTACCTGCTGAATATCGTTGGTGCTCCGGGTGATCAAAGAGGCAGTAGAGAATTGATCCATCTCCTTATTCGAAAAGGAGAGAACCTTCTGAAATACTTTACTGCGCAGATCCTTCCCCAGCCTGCCGGCTACCCGTGATGCAAGTAAGGTTACAAGAATGGAGATTACCATAATGCCAAGAGCGAGCGCCAGCATCTTAACGCCGACAAATAAAATGTATCGGTTCTGTATACTGCTTAGGTTGACTCCTACCACCTGGTATTCCGTCTTTACATAGGCGGCAGCAGTCTGGGATACCATCTGCTCCGGTATCTGTGCGATGAGTTCCTTGATTTTCTGAATCATTTCCATTCTGGCTTCGTCCGGAAGCATGGGCAGTAAGGTTTTAAAATCAACCTCTCCCTGTGCGTCCCCAGACGGCAGATTGGCAAAGAGTTGTTTTTTCATAAGATCCGCTGATTCCCCACTGGAAGTTCCTATGTAGGCAACCATCATCGGTATAGCAAAGGCATCCGCTAATGGCTCCTCTTCCTTAGCATCCCAGAGGTACAGAGGTTCGGTATCTAATAAAGGATATTTTTTTACGTAATCCGACCATTTTTTATCGCTGAAATTCTCTTTCTGAAGTAGCGTATAGTGACGGAATACAAGATCCTTATCCTCATCCTTCATGAGTAAAGTAAGCGTATCCAGTTCGGATTTACGGATTACATCCGGTACTGCTTTACTGATTCCGTTCTGCATAATACCGACATTAACGATGTTGGAGGTATAAGCCGGTAAGGACAGATCACAGACTGCCTGTACTACCAGAAGAAGGAATACAGCCAGGATTGCAGAAGCAGATCCTTTCAAATATTTCATTAATTTTAACATATTTTTCCCTTTCCATTTGTTTGAAGTCGATTGCGATCCAATTGCCTCAATTCTAATTTTACCCAATTAAAGATCACTTTATCTAAATTAGATTAATATGAGTTCATAGGGATGTCTAAAATTATTATTAAAAATTGGTTAACATGCTTTCCTTATTCTAATATAGCAAGCAGTACTTCCAGTAACGCTGTATTTTGCTGCGGCGTCATGAAGCAGAAGCGGATATATTTATTATCCAGGAAAGGAAATGTGGAGCAATCCCGAATCATAAGACCTTTCCGAATCGCCGCTTCAAATAAATCCATGGAGGTTACCCCTTCCTTCTCGATCTTTACCAATATAAAGTTTGCCGTCGGAGGATAGATTTTTACATTCCTACAGGCAGAAAGAATACTGCAGATGCGGCTTCGTTCCGCTGCAATGAGGGCTCTCGTGTCTTTGATATACGCCTCATCTGTGAACATGATTTCACCGGCAGCCGCGGCTAGTGAATTGATCGTCCATGGATTTTTTCTCTGGTTGATCTCCTTAAGCAGATCCTCATTTCCGCAGATCGCATACCCGAGACGAAGTCCCGGTGCGGCAAAAAACTTAGAGATCCCGCGGAGAATAATAATGTTATTATAGTATTCCGTCAGAGGAACCGAGGTGATCTTCTTCTCCTCCTCTGCAAATTCCACATAAGTTTCATCCACCATGACAAAGATTCCTTTCTGCTTACAGAGATCCAGAATCTTACGCATATCTGCCCTGGTGATTGCTGTAGAGGTAGGGTTGTTCGGATTACAGATCACTAATAAGTCGACCTCTTTCGTAAGCTCCTTCTCTAAGCCTGCAATATCAAGAATAAAATCCTTCTCCTCCTCCAGGCGGTAATAGAGGGTAGAGCCTCCACCGAGAGAAACCTCCCTCTCATATTCCGAATACGTCGGACCCACGATCAATGCCTTCTTCGGGTGCTTGATCTGGATAAACAGGGAGATAAGCTCCGTAGAGCCGTTGCCGACAATAATATTTGCGGGATCGGCATGAACGTATTCGGCGATATGCTTTCGCAGGGAGGTGTAATCCCGATCCGGATAGCTCATGATGGAATCAATCCGCTTTGCTAAGGTAGTCTTAAGCTTCGGAGAGATTCCCAGCGGATTTACATTCGCAGCAAAGCTTACGATATCCTCCTTTCGAATTCCATATACCTGTTCTATTGTTTCTAAATCACTTCCATGAAAATGATCGCTATGTCTTATCATAAAAATCACCATATCCTTTCTTAGCACTAACGCCCATAATGCCGCTTTGCGGCATCTCAAAAATCCTGAAGAATAGCTGTTTTTGCTATTCTTCCAATGGCTCGTGTTCTTTACGAGACTATGCACAGCGCCCATGCTTTTTGGGCATAAATTCTGAAGAATAGCTGTTTTTGCTATTCTTCCAATGGCTCGTGTTCTTTACGAGACTATGCACAGCGCCCATGCATTTTTTGGCATAAACCCAGAAGAATAGCTGCTTTTGCTATTCTTCCAATGGCTCGTGTTCTTTACGAGACTATGCACTGGATTTTTTTTCATATATGCATTATAATTATATTTAATATTATTTGCAAGAAAATGCATCGAAAATTATTATGAATTGGTTATCTTTCCAATGTTTTTAATCGTGAATAAAGTATACAACCGGATACTGTAAATCTGCCTTTAAAAAACTAACTTGAGGTGATAAATTGAAGGAAAAGATGGAGCGCTTCTCAAAAGGGAATTTTGATTATGAACTGCCTTTTCTATATCTTTCCGAGGAAAGCATTGAAATAACCGTAGAGTCCGGCAAAATTCATGAGGGAAGCTTTAGGATAAGCAATAGTGCCAAAAAACCGATGAAAGGAATCGTTACTTCCTCCCATCGGCTGTTGACATTGAAAGAAACCAGCTTTTTTGGGATAGAAAACGAGATTTTCTATCAATTTCATGCAGGCTGCTTAAAAAACGGGGATACCGTACAGGGGGAAATCACGATCATCAGTGATTGCGGGGAGCAGAGAATGAGCTTTGTGGTACATATCGAGGCTCCTTATTATATGACCTCCTTAGGAAAAGTAAAGGATTTGTTTCAGTTTACGAATTTAGCCAGGATGGATTGGAGCGAGGCGAAGAAAATCTTTCGCTCCGAGGGGTTTGAACGGACCTTTCTGCAATCCGAGGAGAATTATAGAAGAATATACCGCAGCTTATTAAAGAGCATCTCGACCAGCCAGGCATTGGAGGAATTCCTGATAGCGATCCGTAAAAAGACCGGGATCCGGCTGCAGGTAGATAGAGAAAAGCTGGAATACCAGGTGAACAAAGACAGCTTTATGGACAAGCTTATGCTTACAAAGGACCAGTGGGGCTATGTGGAGATTAAAGTCAGTACCGATGCGGACTTTATTCAATTTGAGCAGAAATACATATGGGGAGATTTCTTCCTTGGCAATACCTACCCGATTTCCTTTCTACTGGATCCAAAGAAAATGCGCTACGGCAATAATTACGGTCATATCTGGATAAAAACCGCACATCAAAGGATTGAAATATCGGTGATCGGTAGGCGTCATAGAGAAGAAAAGCAGATCTCTCCGGCAAAGAAAAGCGTACAGGTACAGTCCGCCCTGCAAATGAATTATCTGAGGTTTCGTCTCGGTCATATCGACCTTACGAGATATCTGGAGGAAAGCTATCGGCTGCTGCAGGAGTTGCCGGAAGAAGCAGACGATAAGATGAAAGAATTGATGCAGACGCATCTGGCAATCATTGCAGACCGGAATTCCGAGGCAGAACAGCTGCTTAGTAAGTTAGACGCGGCTGCTTTACAATTAAAGGAGCAATCGGTGATTTGCTACTGCGCTTACCTTTACTTGAAAGCTCTCTATGAACGGGAGGAAGAAAGCATCCGTAAGGCGGCGGGCAGCATTCGTGAATATTATGAGCATGGATATTATCACGGGCAGCTGCTATGGTTTCTCTTGTATTTGGACAGGCGGTATGAGGATAATAAGGGACTTAAGCTGATGGATATGAAGGAGCAGTTTGCAGTGGGAAGCCGGAGTCCAGCGCTTTATTATGAGGCGGCGTGTATCTACAATGATGAGCCATATCTGCTTCGTGAGCTGACGGTCTATGAGATACAGGTGCTTAATTTCAGTATTAAGAATAAGCTTGCGACAAAGGAGGTTGCACAGCAGTATGCGTATCTTGCCAATCGAAAGAAACATTTTCATCCGATTATTTTTCGTGGATTGGTTCTGCTATATGAGACATTTCCCATCACGGAAATCCTTACGGTAATCTGCTGTATGCTGATCAAAGGAATCAAAAAATCCAGCAAATATCACAGATGGTACCGTCTGGGGGTAGAGGCGCAGCTTCCGGTTACCGAGCTATATGAATATTTTATGTATTCCCTTGACGAAAGTACGAAGAAGCCGCTGCCGCAATCGGTTCTTTTATATTTTATTTATAACAGCAGCTTAAGTGATAATAAAAGGGCATATCTGTATGCCTACGTGACAAAGCACAAGCATTTCAATGAATCTATGTATCGTACCTATTATAAAAAGATGGAGCTGTTTGCGGCGAAACAGCTGGAGGCGCATAATATTAATCGCAATCTGGCGGTTTTGTACCGGGAGTTTTATGGAAACGGAAGGATCCCTGCGGAGGCAGCCGCACACCTTCCCTATGTCATCTACCGGCAGGAGTTTACATGCGATAATCCAAACATAGCGGGGATTGTTGTGATCCATGAGGAGCTGGGACTGGAGGAAAGCATTTCATTAACTGACGGAAAGGCTTTCGTTGATATCTTTTCAAAAACCGCTCGGATATTTCCGGTGGACACCTTCGGAAACCGTTATGCTGTTTCGATGGATTATACGATACAGCCTTTGATGAAGCCGGAGGATTACGAGGAAATCTGTATTGATTACAGTAACCATCCAAAGCTGCTGATCCATCTGTTTGACCGGTGCCAAAGCAATCATATTTTTAATGAGAGAGCAATGCTTCTGCGGAAAAAAGTTCTTTCCATCGAAGGAATCAACCGGCTTTATTATTATGATTGCCTGGAAGCCCTCGTGGATTATTACTATGAATATTATAATGATGAGCTGCTGGAGTATTATCTTGGCTTAATTGCACTCGATCAGGTTCGGCAGGAGAAGCGGTTAAAGCTATTGGAGTATATGGTAAAACGCGGCTTCTATGATAAGGTGCTGGATGCACTTGATATCTTTGGATATGAGGAGCTTGCGGTTAATCTGCTTGTTAAATTCTGCTCCGGCTGGCTGACGGCAGGCGGTGGGGAGAAGAAGCAGGAGATGATGGTACATCTGTGCTACTATGTGTTCGACCGGAATAAATATGATGAGGCAATTCTTAAGTATCTTGTCCGATACTATTTCGGCC
>SVEA01000091.1 GCA_015057615.1 Lachnospiraceae bacterium
AAGCAGCAGCAATCGATGGTATGGGCACTTTTGGAATATTTACGAAGATTGTTCTTCCGCTATCCAAACCGATTATGTCTACCATGGTTCTGTTCTATGCTTCCGGTATATGGGGCAACTGGTTTACACCATTCATCTATTTTGATAAGAAAGAGCTGTGGCCGGTAGCTTTGTATTTAAGACAGATTATCTATGGAGCGCAAAGCACGAATGAATTATCCGCAGGTTTTGAGGAAACGGCAGGGATTGCCGCATCCGTTAAGTCTGCTTCCATGGTATTAATGGCACTGCCAATTATTTGCGTCTATCCGTTTATTCAGAAATATTTTGTGCAGGGTATGATGCTTGGCTCGGTAAAAGGCTGATATTTAAGCATCAAATCCGATGCTAAATATAGAAACAACATATATTATAAAGGAGGGTTTATGATGAAATTGAAAAAGGTCATTTCTACATTACTTTTAGCAGCTATGGTTCTCAGCGTAGTTGCATGTGGAAAAAAGGGGGATGACAAAGGAACTAACACAAACAACGCAGAGAAACAAACAAGCGACAAACAAGAAACAAACACAGAGGGTTCTGATGCAAAGGAAGAGGAAAAGCTGGATTATACGTATGGCTTAAATACCACATTCCATTCCGATGAACCGATTACTTATTCCATGATGTACAGCGATCATGAGGCATATCCATACAAGGAAGACTGGAGATTATGGAGTGCGATTACGGAGAGATCTAATGTAAGCTTTGATTTAAATCTTATTGCACGTGCGGACTATGATGATAAGAAATCTCTGTTAATCAATGCAGGCGAAGCTTCTTATATCATTCCTAAGACATACGATGAATCTGCATTTGTTACCGGCGGAGCGGTTCTTCCGATCAGCGACTGGGTACAGTATATGCCGAACTACATGAACTTCGTTGAAACCTACCATATGGAAGATGATCTGAAGACGATTGTAAAGAGCGACGGTAAATATTACAAACTTCCGGGTATGTGGGAAGCTCCTGCCGGAACCGGTAGTGAGTATACCCTAGTTGTCCGCAAGGATATCTTTGATGCAGCAGGCGTTGATGTTACCGCATTAGAGAAGGATTGGAACTGGGACGAGTTCTATGATGCATTATTAAAGGTTCAACAGTATGTCGGCGGCGGTGTGATCTGGTCCGACAGATGGAAAGGCGATGCGCTTTTAAGAATTGTTGGCCAGACCTATGATGTACCGGCAGGCTGGACTGTTGGTGATGGTATGCAGTATGATCCGGCATCCGATTCCTGGTATTTTGCAGAAACCTCCGAGGATTACAAAACATTTGTAACCTTGATGAGCAAGTTTATAAAATCCGGTATCATGGATTCAGAAACCTTCACACAGGAAGATACGGTTGCTGAAAATAAATTCTACACCGGCAAGACTCTGCTCCTGGGTTCGAATCGATCCATGCTGCAGACATACAAGGACAAGATGAATGAGACGCTTGGAGAAGGCAATTATGAATTGTATTCTATCGTTATTCCGAAAGGAAAGAACAATTATCAGGATACGAACTCCAGACTTGAAAATGGTATCATGATTGCTACCAAGGCTCTGGATGAGCTTGGAGAAGACGGATTAATTAAGATGCTTCGTTTCATCGACTGGTTATGGTATTCCGATGAAGGAAAAGACCTTGTAAGATGGGGTGTGGAAGGTGAAACCTACACCAAAGAAAACGGTGTTTATAAATTAAATCCCGAAATTACCTATGTCGGACTTAACCCAGGTGCATCCAAGGCTTTAAATGTAGATTATGGTTTTGGTAACGGTGTATTCATGTATGGCGGTACACAGGAACATGCTACTTCCATGTTATCTGATGATCTGAAAGAGTTCTTCGGAAGATTGAATTCTTACCGAGATATCAAACCTTTAAATCCGACCGTTGTATTTGACGAAGATCAGCAGGAAGAGATGAACCTCATTAAGACCCCTCTGATCGACTATGTAAAGAGTGCAACCTTACAGTTTATCACCGGTCAGACAGATATTGAGAAGGATTGGGATAAATATGTTGCTGCTTGTGAGGCAAATAATGCACAAAGATACGTTACTATGTACAATGAAACCTACAACAGCCAGAAGTAATAAATAACGGATGGGGGAAGGGCTCTCTGATAGAGAGCCCTTCCTAATAAAAGCTTTCAAGGAGAATGGCATATGAAGATGATAATTCGCTGGTTTCCAGGTGGAGATGATAGCGTTACCCTAGAACAAATACGGCAGATTCCCGGTGTGACCGGAGTGGCAGCCATGCTTTCCGATATCCCGGTTGGTGAGACCTGGCCTCTTGAACGCTTGGAAGCTTTACAAAAGGAAGTAAATGCAGCAGGGCTAGAACTAGAAGTAATCGAGAGCGTAAATATTCATGAGGACATAAAAAAAGGCTTACCTACAAGAGACAAATATATTGAGAACTACATAAAAACAATTGAAAATTTATCAAAAGTTAATATCAAATGTTTGTGCTATAATTTAATGCCGGTGATGGATTGGGTAAGAAGTAATCTTGCGTTTCCGTTAGAAGACGGCAGTACGGCAATGGCGTATGACCATGCTGAGATTCTTAAATTGAATCCGGCAAGTATTGGCGAAGGGATGCTGGGAAGCTCCAGAGGATTTACCTTACCGGGCTGGGAGCCGGAACGATTAAAATTAATGCAGGAAGACATTGCTTTCTATCAGAATATAACTGCGGAGCAATATTGGGATAATTTAAAATATTTCCTGGATGCGGTGATTCCGTATGCCGAAAAATATGATGTAAAAATGGCAATCCATCCGGACGATCCTCCGTTTGAAATATTCGGTCTTCCCAAGGTAATTAATAATATTGAAAATATACGTAAGTTCTTAAGTTTGAATATAAGTCCATACAATGGATTAACTATATGTACCGGATCACTTGGCGCTGATTTAAGGAATGATATCCCGGCAATAATCAGAGAGTTTGCATCGCAAGGACGTGTACATTTCGCACATATCCGTAACATAAAACATACAAGTGAAAAGGTATTTACAGAGTCGGCACATTTAAGCAAATGCGGTGACTTAGACATGTATGAAATAGTTAAGGCATTGCAAGAGAATGGATTTAACGGATATATAAGACCGGATCATGGCCGTATGATCTGGGGAGAAAAAGCAAGACCAGGATATGGTCTATATGACAGAGCATTGGGTGCAGTCTATCTATTAGGATTATGGGAAGCTCTTGAAAAAATACACAACCGCAATAAGTAATCCGAAAGATAATGAGGGGAAGTGAATGGACATATATAGTCGAACAGTCAAAGAGAGTGCAAGAGAATATGCATTACGGCAGATACGTGAAAATATCATATCATTAAAGCTGAAGCCCGGAAGCTCCGTCAGTGAGAACGAGCTGGCAAAGGAGCTTGGGGTCAGCAGAACCCCCGTCAGGGAGGCGCTTCAGGAGCTGCAGAAAATCGATCTCATCGAAGTGTATCCGCAGAGGGGCAGCATCATATCGCATATTGATTTTGATGTTGTTGAGGAAATGGTATTCTTACGTAAGGTACTCGAAAAAGCAGTGGTCGAAGAGCTGTGTGACAGCATCGCAGAGGAGAATCTGCTGGAGCTTGAGAAAAATATTAAGCTGCAGGAGTTTTATCTTGACAACCGGTCGCCACAGAAAATGATAGAGCTGGATAATGATTTCCACCGGGCTTTATTTGTAATGTGTAATAAGGAGAGAATCTATAATCTGATGAACGGTATGCTGGGACATTTTGACCGGATCCGTACCTTGAGTTTATACTCCGTAAAAGATATCAAAATCGTAGCGGATCATAAGGCGATCATTAATGCGATTAAGGCAGGAGATAAAGAAATGGCAGCGGAGTTGATCGTAAAGCATCTTTCCCGATACAAATTGGATCAAAATGAGATTATGGAGAAGTATCCGGAATATTTTGCCGTAGAAAATGAAAAGAGATTATCATCATTGTAAATATTTATTTGTGTTGGAATAATGATATGAGTGTCATAAGTCATTTTCATAATAAAATATAGGAATAATCAATTTAGAGTCCCTATTGTAAATTCTGCATGTAGTTTACAATAGGGACTTTTGTCAAAATAAATCTATAAAAAATCTTAAAAAAGAATGAACCGTTGCTGTTGCATGTGTTGTTATCCTATGGAATAACTGCATGCAAGATTTTGATGTGTTCATTTTGGATTACAGATCTTAAAAGTAATTTATTCTATAGGCAGATGCGTCGATGCACTGCTTTTTTTGTGCATAGAATCATAGAATAAAGCAATATAACAATATTTGTAGGAGGGTACCGCATTCTTTAAGACTTGATCATGCCCGGCATTACCAGCGGGTACCTAGGAGAGGATGTAACAAATGGACATAGAATTTATTCGAAAATATATTCCCCTATATGTTGCAGCAGGAGAGCTTACCCTAAGGATTGCAGTGATTGGAATTATCGGTTCGATCCTTGTAGGTTTGGTATGCAGCTTAATTCGGTATTATAAGTTACCCGTTCTGCGAAGAATCATAGGCATCTATATCGAGCTTTCCAGGAATACGCCGTTACTGATTCAACTGTTCTTCCTGTACTTTGGTTTACCAAAGGCGGGGGTTGTACTTAGCTCCGAAGCTTGTGCGATTACAGGGTTAATATTCCTTGGCGGCAGTTACATGGCAGAAGCCTTTCGAAGTGGCCTGGAGGCGGTGCAAAAAAATCAGATTGAGGCAGGGCTCAGCCTGGGACTTACAAGATTTCAAGTCGTTCGATATGTTCTGATGCCACAGGCAATTTCCATATCGGTACCGGCTTTTTCAGCCAATGTAATCTTCTTAATTAAGGAGACATCCGTATTTAGCGCCGTTGCATTGGCAGATTTAATGTATGTTGCAAAAGATCTTATCGGCTTGTATTACAAAACAAACGAAGCATTGCTTATGCTGGTAATCGCATATTTAATCATTTTACTGCCGATATCCATTCTGTTTTCACTGGTAGAGAGGAAGCTGAGATATGCAGGATTTGGGAATTAGTGTTTTGTTTCAAGGAAAAAACTTTATACGGTTGCTGGATGGTCTGTGGATTACCGTTCGAATTTCCCTGATTTCCGTAGCGATATCCCTGGTACTGGGAATTGTGCTTGGAATAATCATGACAAAGGAAAATCCGGTTATTAAAGTAATCACCAGGATTTATCTGGAATTTGTACGGATTATACCGCAGCTGGTCCTGCTTTTTCTCGTGTATTTTGGAGTAACCAAAGCCTTCGATATCCACTTATCCGGTGAAATTTCCGCAATTATTGTCTTTTCGGTATGGGGCACGGCGGAGATGGGAGATTTGGTGCGGGGCGCTTTATTATCCATACCAAAGCATCAATATGAAAGCGGGAAGGCAATCGGACTTACCGGCATGCAGGTATTTGGATACATTATTATTCCACAGACGGTTCGAAGGCTGGTGCCTCTGGCGATTAATCTGATTACCAGGATGATAAAGACGACCTCTTTGATTGCTCTAATCGGAGTGGTTGAGGTGGTTAAGGTAGGGCAGCAGATTATTGAGGCTTCTCGTCTGACCGTTCCGTCAGCGGCACTGTGGATCTATGGAGTTATATTTTTTATGTATTTTATCGTATGCTATCCGATTTCCTTATTGGCAGTGAAATTAGAGAAAGCATGGAAGGACTGAGGTGATGGGGAAAATGGATAAAAAAGAAACTATATTGGAGATAAAGCATTTACAGAAAAGCTATGATGAATTAGAGGTACTGAAGGATCTATCGTTCGATATTCACAAAGGAGAGGTGGTTGTAATTGTAGGGCCCTCTGGCTGTGGGAAGAGTACCTTGCTTCGATGCATCAATGGATTGGAAAAAATCCAGGGCGGAGAGATCGCTTTAAAGGGAGAAATAATCAGTAATCGGACGAAGGATATGCACCTGGTCCGCCAGAAGATCGGAATGGTATTTCAAAGCTATGACTTATTTCCGCATATGACCATCCTGAATAATATTCTGCTTGGACCGATAAAGTCACAGCGCAGAAACAAAGAGGAGGTTAAAAAAGAAGCGGAAGATTTGCTTAAGAGAGTTGGACTTTTCGATAAAAAGAACGCTTATCCGCGTCAGCTGTCCGGCGGTCAGAAGCAGAGAGTGGCAATTATCAGAGCGTTGTGTATGCACCCGGAGGTAATGCTGTTTGATGAAGTAACTGCGGCATTGGATCCGGAAATGGTAAGAGAGGTTTTAGATGTAATGCTGGGGCTTGCAAAAGAGGGAAGCACCATGGTAATCGTTACGCATGAGATGCAGTTTGCCCGTGCCATTGCGGACCGGGTGATTTTTCTTGACCAGGGAGAAATTATAGAAGATAGTGATCCGGAAACGTTCTTTACAAACCCCAAGACGGATCGCGCTAAGAAGTTTTTAAATGTATTTGCTTTCAACACCGTAAAAGGTACTGGGAGATAAGGTTCTATTCATAGTAGGCATCATAAGATGACTTATAACGCTTATATTATAGATTATTTGCTAAGAAGGTTTTGATACTCATATCAATCGTAGATAATAATTCAAAAAAGGAGACAATTTATTATGAAGAAAATTAAGAAATTAGTTCTGTTACTTTTATCCTTTACGATTTTAACAGCAGCGTTCGCAGGCTGCGCAAGCAATGCAGAGAATGGAGCAAACAAGAGCAAAGATGCAGCTGCGAAGAATGCGGAAACAGAAAACAAGGCGAATGGAACGGCAAGAACTTTGGATGAAATCAAGGAAAGCGGCAAGATCGTTATCGGTGTATTCAGTGATAAAAAGCCATTTGGGTATGTGGATGAAAACGGTGAATTCCAGGGATACGATGTATACTTTGGCAACCGTATTGCGAAGGATCTTGGCGTCGAAGTGGAATATGTTCCGGTTGAAGCTGCAAGCCGTGTGGAATATCTGCTGACAGCCAAGGTGGATATTATCATCGCTAACTTTACCGTCACGGAGGAGCGGGCCGAGCAGGTTGATTTTGCGCTTCCTTATATGAAGGTTGCACTTGGTGTTGTATCCCCGGAGGATGCCTTAATAACCGCTCCGGAAGAGCTGAATAACAAGACCCTGATTGTCAGCAAGGGAACCACGGCAGAGACTTATTTTACCGCAAACTATCCGGATGTAAAATTACTAAAATTCGATCAATACAGCGAAGCCTATGCCGCTTTATTAGACGGCAGGGGAGCTGCATTCTCAACCGATAATACGGAAGTCCTTGCATGGGCAATTGAAAATCCGGGATTTCAGGTAGGAATCGAATCCCTGGGGAATACAGATACCATCGCACCGGCAGTCCAGAAAGGGAACACGGAGCTGCTGGATTGGCTGAACGATGAAATCGTAGCTTTAGGGGAAGAAAACTTCTTCCATACAAACTACGAAGAGACGCTAAGGCCAGTGTATGGGGAAATGGCGGATGCGGACAGCTTGGTTGTGGAAGGCGGAGTAGTAGAATAAATCTGGAGGGTATTCGCTTCCATAGAAGAGCTTGCAGGAGCCAGTGAAAAGCTGAATTGGCACAGAATATGCTGCGGTTAGTAGTAAGGTTTAAAGTCTGCTCTGGTTCTGGGCTGTAGGAAAAGAAGAATTTGATACAAGAAAAAGGAATAGGGTCGGATGGATATAGATACCGCTATCTATTCCTTTTGTTCTATCAGCGAGTTCAGCAGAAGAAACAGGAGAAGACAAGCGAAGTAAAAGAAAACGAGTGAAATAATCTTCAAGAAGCACTAGAAGCAGGATGCAAATTGTATTGGAATAATTCTTCAAGAAACGCTAGGAGCAGGGCGCAAATTGTATTGGAATAATTAAGAGACGTAAGGTATAATAAAGAAAGCATTTGTCCAATTGCATTGCGGTACTGTAATGGACCAGAGAAGTTAGAAAGGGAGATGCCTATGAGATCTGAGCAGGAAATGTTTGATTTGATCCTTCAAGTTGCAAGACGGGACGATCGTATCCGTGCGGTGTATATGAATGGTTCCCGTACGAATCCGCAGGTTCCGGAGGATATCTTTCAGGATTATGATATTGCCTATGTGGTGAAGGAGACCGAATCCTTTATTCAGGATAAAAGATGGATCAAAGTGTTTGGTGAAATGCTAATTATGCAGCAGCCGGATGAACTTGATAAAATTGCAGGGGAGGAAACACATTTTGAGGCCTGTTATGGTTATCTGATGCAGTTTGTCGATGGAAACCGGATTGATCTGCACATTGCGACACGGGACATAGCATTAAAAGAGATCACGGAGGACAAATTAACGATCGTATTACTCGATAAAGATCAGAGCCTTCCGGCGATTCCGGCTCCGACGGACGAGGATTATTGGGTGAAAATGCCGACAAAAGCTTTGTTTTATCGCTGCTGCAATGAATTTTGGTGGGTGTTTCTATATGTCGCTAAGGGACTTTGGCGGGAGGAAATTCCATATGCTATGGATCATCTGAATTTCTATGTAAGACCTCAGCTAGTTGAAATGATTTCCTGGTATGTCGGTATGCGGACGGATTATTCGTGCAGTATAGGGAAAAACGGTAAATATCTGCACCGCTATCTGCCGGAGGAGATCTGGCAGCAATTTCTTCGGACCTATCCCCATGCAGATATTCCAGAGATGTGGGACGCTGCTTTTATTATGGGTGAACTATTTGAGCAGATTGCTTTAGAAGTAAGCAAGGAATTC
>SVEA01000092.1 GCA_015057615.1 Lachnospiraceae bacterium
AAGAAATGAAATGGTCAACAAAAGGACAGAAAAAAACGTGCGGTAAATACCAGCACGATGCAATAGATAAAGTATAGGAGCTGCCGAATTTAATCAGCAGTAAAGCTACCGTAGGTGGGAACTATAATTTGACGCGTGACAGAATGGGTCATTAATTGATGAGGAGATTGTCAAGAAATTAAAAATGATAAAAAATCTTGATTTTATACAGATTAGCCTAGATGGAAGAGACAATGCTACACATAACCATATTAGAGGAATAAATGGGGCTTATGAAACAGCAATTGAAACAATAAGAATGTTAGTTAATTCTAATTTTAATGTGGGTGTAGTTACTACGGTAATGAAACCCAATGTTAAGCAAATACCAGACATCTTAAATAAATTAACAGAGCTTGGCGTTAACATGTTTGGAGCTAGAAGGTTTATGCCAACTGGTAAAGGTAATAATTCTGCGGATTTACTAGCAGTAAATACCGATGAATATTGTAGCCATATTCATTATTGGGTTGATAGTATAAATAACAAAGATAATAAGGTTAAATGCATAATTGAAGAGCCTTTATTAAGTATTCTAAGAGACAAGTTACCTGTTTCTTGGAAATTTGATGGGTGTCAGGCGGGGGATCAATATGGAGCTATAACAGCAAATGGAGATATAAGAGCATGTATTTTCATACCAGTAAAATTAGGAAATATAAAAGAACAAAATTTTAAGAGTATATGGGAAACTTCTAAAATACGAGAAAAAATTATCTTAAGGGAGTTGAATGGTAGCTGTAAAGTTTGTAACTTAATAAAAGAATGCGGTGGTTGTAGAGCGGCAGCATACCTTAATACGGGTGATTATTTAGGAGATGATCCTATGTGTTTTTATAAAAATACTTAACTATGCTAATACACTATAATTTATAAAATTAAATTTTCAACATATGATCTTAGAATAAGCATAATGGAGGAGGTGAAGAAATTGAATGAAGAAAGAGAAAGAGTAAAAGATATCGATGTTGATGCTTGGATGGATATTAAATCTGCATCAGAAAGTTATTCCAATGATTTTGATTTGGAATTGTACTGTGAAGAACTAGGAAAGTTACGTGCTGTTGCTTGGCCTGTTATCTAGCAAGCAGAATATGGGGGAGGGATTAAATCCCCCATATATTTTAATACAAACAAGAGAGGATTGTATAATATGAAAGTGGACGACCATTACATGCCGAATCATATTAATTTTGCCATAACATACAGATGTAATGCTAAATGTAAACATTGCTCTATAAATGCAAACTATATTAGTAATGGAAAGCAATACAATGAGATGGATAAAGAAGAGATATTTGGAACGATAGAGCAATTGGCAGATATAGGATTGATGTTTTTGGGCATAACTGGAGGGGAAGCCATTCTTCATCCTAACATATTTGAAATTATAAAGTTCAGTAAAGAAAAAGATTTGTTTGTATCAATTGCATCAAATGGATTAGCGATAAATCCTAAAATTATAAATAAATTATGTGATTGTAAACTTGATGGTATATTAATAAGCATTGATCATGTAGATGCTAAAATACATAATAAAATAAGAGGAATTGATGGGCTATATGACAATGCGATAAATGCAATTAAAATGTGTGTTGAAAATGGATTATATACTACGGTAGGTATGACACCAATGAAAATAAATGTTGATAGTTTTTATGATTTAGTTGAGTTAGCTAAAAATTTAGGTGCAAACGCAGTTAATATATCTTCTTTTATTCCGACAGGGCGAGGAGAAAAAAAAGATGATTTGACGGCAAGAGAATGGAAAGAATTTACACAAAATGTAATCAAAGCAACAAAATTATATAAAGGGAAAATAGATATACATTTTCATGATCCAAGGCTTAACATATTAAATAAAGGAACATCTACCTTTGTTGGTGATATTTCCGGATGCTTAGCCGGATATACGCATTGTTATATTTTGCCTGATGGGACTGTAACCCCTTGTGTAATGCTACCAAAAATAATTGGAAATGTAAGAAATAAGCATATAAAAGATATTTTGATTAATTATCAGAAAGAGGAAGACTTTTTTAATCGCAGTAAGATTAAAGGTAAGTGTGGAACTTGTAAGTTTAAACTTAAGTGTGGCGGTTGTAGAGCAGTAGCATATGCATATACATCTGATGATCACGAAGAAGATAGCAGATGCTGGTTTATAACATAATAAAATATTTTAGACATTTGACACTGGTCTAATATAAAAATATTGTATATGTTATTAGTAACTTTGACCTCTAGTTGTGCTACTATATTAGATCATGCCATAAGAAGATAAGGTTAATGTGAAGGAGCGATATAATTGTTAAAATTCGTTCAAATAACAATTAAAAAAATACTAAACATTAAAGAAACAGATAGAAATTTCACAAAATTGATGCTTTCTCATATGATATCGAATCTGGGAGATTATTTTTATTTAGTTAGTATACTTTGGGTTGCATCTAGTATTGCTGAAGATGCATTGTATTTAAGTACAATTAATTTATTTGATACTTTACCAGGATTGATATTTGGTTTTTTTATTGGGGCAATAATAGATAAATTAAATAAAAAAAGGATAATGGTAAATTCTGATTTTATTCGAGCCATCATTATCTTTGTTCTAATAGTAGTTTTTTCATTAGGCAAACTAGAAATATGGCATATATACATTGCTACATTTCTTTTAGAATTATTTAATAGAATTTTTTCAACATCTCAATTGGCAATTATACCCGAAATAATAGAAAAGGAAAATCTACAGAAAGCTAATTCATATTCCAATTTGATCACCCAAATAATGGGTGTGATTGGAAATTCAATAAGTGGTCTTGCTATTAGTGTATTTGGGATACTGTTTTCATTAATAGCTAATGCACTATCATTTATATTTTCAGGTATTTTGCTATCAACACTTAGAACAAAAAATATTAATAATTGTGAAAACAGTGATATAGATAATAAAATAAGTTTATCAAAAGTATTTAGAGAAATTATTGAAGGCTTTGTTTATTTAAAAAGTAAGCCAATAATATTACTATGCCTTTCTATGTCTTTTTCATTAAGTATAGCTTTATCCTCAGTAATATTGATTCCTCTTTATATAAAAAACGATTTATCCTTAGGAGCTGCATATTATGGAGTTATTGAAGGAAGTTGTGCATTCAGTATGATAATATTTTCCTTGGTCTTAACTAAAAAAGTTATAAAAAGACCAGTTTTATATATGGCGTTAAGTTCAATAATAATTGGAAGCAGTTTTATATTTATGTCAATTAATCAAAATATTATAATCTTATTTATTGGTAGATTAGTTATGAGTACCATGCTTTCATTGTTTAATATAATTTTTATTACTCAGTTACAGAAATATGTAGAATCAAGTTATAGCGGCAGAGTATTTACAATCAGTTATTTCTTTTCTTCAATTCTCTACCCGATATTTTCTATTATATCAGGATATATAGCAACAAAAACAAGTATTAGATTTTCTTGGCTTATTGTTGGATCTATAGTTACTATTATAAACGTTATTAATTTATTTGTAACACAGACAGTAATAGGAACAGAGGGTGAAATGTAAATTATAATAGATTAAATATTGAACATCAAAATGCATTGAAAATAACCTATTAGGAGATCAGCTATGAAATATAAAAATTATGGATTTTCGGTTTTCCCATTTTATGTTACATTTTGTATAACATCAAAATGTAACGCAAATTGTATTCATTGCTCTAGCGGATTACTTAATGACACAAAAGGGGATTTGAGTACAGATAAGATATTATCAGTTATAGAAGAGCTTAATAATTGTGGCATTCTGCAAATTGGGTTTTCTGGAGGAGAACCACTGTTACATCCTGATTTTAAAGTAATAGCAAAAAGAGCCGTTGATTTAGGTATGGTTGTAGGAATAGGGACAAATGGTAGCTTAATAAATGAAGAAACAATTAGACTCATTAAGGAAATTGGAATCCATAGAGTGCAGATAAGTTTAGATGGTAATTGTGAAGACATTCATGATACATTTAGAGGTGTAAAAGGTCTTTTTGAAGTAGCATTAAGAGCTATTGAAGGTTTAGTAGAATCAAATATTGAAGTTAAAGTATGCATGACTCCTACTAGACGCAATTATAAAGAACTGGAAGGTCTTATTGATAGATGTGTACAGATGGGGGTAAATGGATTTAATCTATCTCAATTTGTTCCTGTTGGTAAAGGGTCAAAGGATTTAGATTTAGAACCTAATGAGTGGAAAAATATTTTAGAGTTATGGTATAGAAAAAGTCAGGAATATGTTAATCAAATTTATTTCACGAGCCATGAAGCACAACTAATACTTATTGATGATAGTTTATATAATAAAGGAGGTTTTCGAGGTTGTCAGGCTGGTTATGGGGTTGGCTGTATAAAAGCTGATGGAACGGTAATACCTTGTGTAATGTTAGATAAGGCAGTGGGGAATATAAAAGAAAAAACATTTTACGAAATATGGAAGGATAGTGATGTCTTAAATAAATTACGAGATAAATCAAACTATAAATTGCCATGTAAAGAATGCGGTTTTCTTCAAAAATGTGGCGGATGCAGAGGGGTGGCATATGGTTTGACAGGAGATTATCTGGCTGGTGATCCTAGGTGCTGGTTACATAATTAAATATAATTTCTCTGAATTAGACAGTTCTAATTGCCACACAGATTGAAAATTGAATATTGACAATTCTGGGAATAACAAGAGAATTTTGTATGTGAAATAGACATAGTGGCCAATGTGCTTTAAAATAAGTATTGTATGATACTGTTATTAAACGATATAATTCTCTGTGAAAAGCCCAGCTGAAGTTGGTATTGAGTTGTGAAAACTTTGGTTTGCAGAGCAGCAATCAGTAATGCTCTTTTCGCGTTGGTAATTCAGACGCTTGCTGCACAGACAAGAGGAAAGTCCTGACAGGGGCGCCGTCATCAGCGAGGGTAAGGTGTTTACTGTCAATCGACCCGGAAAATACTGAGTGAAGCAGGAACTGCTCGTAATAAAGACTGAATACTAGGGAAAAGGTATGGGAGAGTTTTGTTGGATGGTATTCAAAAAAAGGAAGTAGCTGGTAATGGAAAGTAGATAGGAACGTAGTATACAGGAAGGGGACCTTGGTTATGGACCGGGTTTTTTAGAAATGGTCAGCCATAAGCTGCTTCGTAATAAAGAAATCAAGATGCTAAAGTTCAATAATGGCTTTCCAAGATAGGAGAATGTGTTAGGATAAAAGTTTTAAAAAATCGAACACAAATGTGTCTTGATAGGTGGTATGACCGCCGGAAGTTACAGGTGACAAAAATCGCCTTCAAGCTGAAAAAATAAAATCAATCGGCTTTGCTGCGAATTGATTTTGCCTTGAAAAAAGTGTGGATTTATAAAAATGGAATTTGGAAGCCAGTAAAATCAAGGTTAAGAGATTCCGAGAAGTTATATAAAGGGAGGACAATTACAATGAATAAGCTTTTAAAAGTATCTCTAAATGGTAAGATTAAATGGAGAAATGAATATGATTTTTTTACAGTCTATCATTTCGAAACAGATGATTTGTTTAAGGTTCCTAAAACAGCAATAGATATATTAGAAGTTGCAGATGGAACAAAATCAATTGATGAAATTATCAATTATGTTATTCGAATAAACAACCTTAATACTTCTGTTTATCAAAAGATATATGAATATATTGATTTACTTAATCAAAAGGAATTAATAAATTTTACTTAGGGGTAGGTATACTATGAAAAAAGAGTCTAATTGGCAGAAAGCTATTGATGAAGGAGCAGGAATTGTTGGTAATTATCCTATAGTATTGAGTTCTATAAGACAAGAAGACATCTGGGGAAAAAAGAATTCTGTAATATATATTCATATTCCTTTTTGTAAAAAGGTCTGTTCATTCTGCTGTTATAACTTAACTAAGAACATATTTAATCTTGAGATAGAGGAAAGATATGTTAATGCTCTTATAAAAGAAATTAGTGCCTCTTCTAGTGATAATGAAAATATTGTTTCAATATATATGGGGGGAGGGACACCAACAATTCTTACTGAAAAAAGTTTATATAATATTTTTAATGAAGTTTTTAAAAAAAATAAATTTAATAATATTAAACAAATTACAGTTGAAACAAATCCGATTGTATCTACAGTAAACAAATTAAGTGCTCTAAGAGAAATAGGCGTAAATAGACTTAGCTTTGGGTTGCAATCTGATAATGATAATATGCTCAAAATGCTTAATTGCCCACATAATTATAATGATTTTATTAAAGCATATAATACAGCTAGACAATTAGGATTTGATTCTATTAATGTCGATTTACTTTATAGGCTTCCTGGACAATCCCTATCTGATTGGATAAATACAGTAAAAAATATCATTGAGTTAAAACCTGAACATATAAGTATATATAGTTTAGGGATAGTAAAATCTACTAAATTATATAGTGATCTAATAAATGTAAGTGTGCCTGATGTACCAGATCTTTTTACAGAACTTGAGATGAGAAAAGCAGTGAAATTATTACTACAAGAGCATGGTTATAAGATTAATACAATGGATGAGTTTTCTAAGAATGGGCATGAAAACCTATACTCTCAAGTAAGTCGTCTTGGTAATACTTTTGCATATGGAGCTGGAGCTAGAGGTGTATATAATAGTTATATCTATAATAATGCAGAAGATATTGATGACTATATAAATAAGTTAAAAATATACAATAATTCTATTAATTATGGAATGAAGATGTCAGGAGAAGAAAAAAGAGCAAGATATATGTCATTAATGCCTTATTATCTAGGCTTTTCAAAGAATGAATATTTTAATATTTTTGGAATGAAAGTAGAATTGCTATATAAAGATATACTAAATGAATTAATAAAACAAGACTTGCTAACAGAAACCCCAAATTGCTATAAATTAACAGATAAAGGGGAAGTATATAGCATAAAAGTAAGTAAGCTTTTTTATTCTGAACAACAAATGCGAATTGAGAAAATTATTAGATCATATCAAGATTTATAATACTAATAAAAAGCAAAGAATTAATTTTAACTAGAATGTTTTAGCAAATTCTTGTTTAATATTTTAGTAAGAAATGGAGGATTCGATGTTTAGTCCTTTTCTAGGTAAAGTATATGAGATTGAAAATTTAAATAGAATATTAGTTTATTATAATGATCAGTTAATAATTAGTTATTATGATGATATTTGCAAAATAGCAGCTAATTCAATAATGTCAGGTAAAATTATAGGATGGTTTCAAAATGAAAGTGAAGTTGGCCCAAGGGCACTTGGCAATCGAAGTATATTAGCAGACCCCAGAAATCCTCAGATGAAAGACATTTTAAATAAAAAAGTAAAATTTCGTGAAAGTTTTCGACCTTTCGCTCCGGCTGTTCTGTGGGAATATCAAAAAGAATATTTTAATATTGACATTCCTTCTTTGTATATGTTAATGATCAGTGATGTTCTACCTGAAAAACAGCTTACTATACCGGCGGTTACTCATGTTGATGGCACGGCAAGATTGCAGACTGTTCAAAAAGAACTATGCCCGATTTTTTATAATCTTATTTATGAGTTTTATAAAATAACTAATATTCCTATGGTTATCAATACTTCATTCAATCTAAAAGGAGAACCTATAGTAGAAAGACCAGAAGATGCAGTAGAGTGCTTCTTAAATACTAATATTGATGAATTATACATTGGAAATTACTTATTTATAAAGAAATGAAGGTGGATGGTGGAATCATGTATATATTAGGTTTGGGTGGTTCAGGGCATGATTTTTCGGCATGCATTTGTAATGAATATAATATATTAGGATATATTGAAGATGAGAGAATAACAAGAAAGAAACATTCTTTTTATCGGGGTAACATGAATACTATTTCAAAAATGAGTTCTGCATTTTATCTTTGTGAAAAAATTGGAATCGAATTAGAGGATATAGATTATGTTATTGTAAACAACATTCTATTGAATGATTTTTATTCAAAGTATTTTGATAAAAACAATGTTATAAGTATTAATCACCATTTAGCCCATGCATTTAGTGCATTTTATCCATCTGAATATGAAGAAGCAGCCATTTTAATAATTGATGGTGCAGGCGATATGATTGAAGACAATATATATGAAACGATTTCGTTTTGGCGTGGCAATAGCGAAGGTATACATAATATAAACACTTTTTTAGGAAAGGTTGTTTCGACTAACATATACAATGATGCATGTATACCGGTTGAAAATTCAATTGGCGGTTTTTATAGAGTTATAACTAAACTTTTAGGATTTGGATTGTTTGATGAAGGTAAAACTATGGGGTTAGCATCGTATGGAAATGATAAGTATTATGATGTTATGAAAAGCTTGATATCGATAAATAAAGATGGATCTTTTATAATTTCGAGTAATTCTTATAAAGAAATTATTAACCTTTCGAGGAATATAATTACGTTTCAAGAGAAGGCTGATTTTGCTTTTGCTGCTCAAAAAATAACGAATGAAGCTGTTTTAAATGCAGCTATAGCATTAAAAAAAATATCAGGGTGTAATAATCTATGTATAGCTGGTGGAGTGGCTTTAAATAGTGTTGCAAATTATGAGATTTATAAGAATGGATTATTTAGGAATATATTTATACAACCAGCAGCAGGTGATTCTGGAACAGCTATTGGGGCGGCATTATATGGACTTAATATGGTTAAATCAGGTAATATCTACTGTCATTAGTATAGTTATGAGCCTTTGGGATATTTTTTATAATACTAGCTCTTCTATTATGATTTAAGGATTGAATGGAAAAGCTTCAATCCTTATGTTTCTATAGTTTAAAAGATAGATATATCAAGAAACCTTGATTTCAGATTGCGGTTAGTTTGGGAATGGGGCTGTTGCAAAATAGATGAGTAATCTATGGAGCAAGAGCTTCTTGTTTTCTTGTAAGCAGTAAACCACTTGTCTATCATAAAATTTTAGCCACCTTGTAAGAGCATGTTCAATATACTTGTTTATGTTTATTCCCAAGATCGCTATAACTCCCATTCAAATTGAAACTTCCTGTCGCAGAGATATTATCTTCATGTGGCTCTTGAAAGGTCAAAAAGCTCCCGATCACTCTACGATTGCTAGGTTTCATCAAAAATATTTGGAGGATTGCATCGAAGATCTCTTTTATCAACTCCTTGAAGAATCATGACATTCAATTACCGGATTAATAGGAATTGATTAATTGGCACTTTGCTCGGAAAGGTATGCTTTATTTTTCCGGATTAGGATGCGCTCAGCATGCATTATCATGCTGGAGAGATAGAAGAGGGAGGGTAGAAAAAGGATTAGATCATTTCCCATCTGAAAACAAATGTCAACGGAGTATATTACATATTGATAAGGACACATGGTATTACAGCACAGTTTAAGAGACGAAGTGGGTAGAGATAGAATGATTATATGAGAAAATGATTGCGTCTATAGTATTGCAGGACAATCCAAACAAAAAGAAGAAGCAAATATCATATTAATCTACGAAAAGTATTTATGGGATGAATCATCCGGGATAAATTAGGATTACAAGAATAGTACTAAATTAAATAAGTGTTCAAGCCGATAAAAAAGTGTTATTATAGTAGAAACCATGCAAATGCATGTTTGGAGTTGGAGGCTAAAACCGCAGAAATGAGAGGATAATGGCATACCGATATAATTGATAAAAAATACTGTAATGCTTATCGTTATAGAAGTAAGCATTACAGTATCAATAGAAGGTGCTATGTAAGTGTTAGGGTGTCGGTGAAGGAGTAACCGTTGCCTTATCGAGAGCTGCTTTAATTGCATCCAGTAAAAGCTGCTGCGTATATTTACTTTCCTCCTTTAATTCAACCTGTTCGATCGGAACATCTTCATATAACTGGGTCGCAATATCTTCTAGGGAGGGCTCTATAAGAGGAAACATAGTCGTGACGGTTTCATCGATATTGATAATGCTAACCTTATTAATATGATCCTTATCTACCACAACCTCTAGATTGAGTGTTGTATCGCTTAATGCGATGGAGGAAGTCCATACACCTGCCCTATAAATTTCAGAATTTTCTGAAACGGTCTTATCTTTTTTATTCGGCCAGAACATAAAGATAAGTAGAAGAATCAGAAGAATGCCTAAGGCGGCAAATATCACCGTATATATGATTTCTTTTAATTGGACAACGACTATTTTTGTTTTTGCCATATCTATCCTCCGAGCATGATTTGCTTCATGTCTTAATCTTATTATATATTATTATACAGTAGAATAATTTATGCAGATAAATTCCAAAGGATGGAGGGATATTTTATGTCCTTGCAGCTATTCTTAGGAAGTGCCGGTTCCGGTAAGTCCTATCAGCTATACCGTGAGGTAATTAAACAATCAAAATTAAATATAGACACGAATTATCTGGTTATTGTACCGGAGCAGTTCACCTTACAGACACAGAAGGATATTGTCAGCATGCACCCAGAGCATGGAGTGATGAATGTGGATATCTTAAGTTTCCTGCGCTTTGCGTTCCGTATCTTTGATGAAGTAGGAGGAAATGATTATCCGATCTTAGAGGATACGGGGAAGAGCATGGTGCTGCGTAAAGTGGTTGCTAAGAACCATAAGGATTTGATCCTGTTTGGCTCCAATGTAAAGAAGCCAGGCTTTATCGGGGAATTAAAATCCCTGTTGTCCGAACTGTTCCAATACAATGTTATGCCGGAGGATTTTGATAAAATGCAGGAAATTGCGGCAAAGAAACCAGTTCTAAAAGCGAAGCTTGCCGACATTTTAACCGTATATAATGGCTTTCAGGCATTTATGAAGGAGCGCTATATCACAGCAGAGGAAACCCTTGTGGTATTAAATAAGATTGTCGATCAGTCCGAGTGGTTAAGAAACAGTGTGATCTGCCTGGATGGCTTTACCGGATTTACCCCCTGCCAGTATCAGTTGCTGGCGAAAATGATGCAGTATGCCAGAAAGGTCATGGTGACCGTTGCGATTGATCCGTCGGAAGCCTTAATGACGCCCGTAGAGGATCACCAGCTGTTTGGCTTAAGTAAGAAGACGATCCAAAAGCTATATCAGATTGCGAAGGATCATGATATCGAGATTGAAAAGCCGGTATACGCAGAGAAATGTAATAAAAGCCGGGTACCGTACCGTTTCCTTCATTCTCCTGCCCTTGCTTCTCTGGAGCATAATTTGTTTCGTTACCCCTATCAGGCTTATGAAGAGGAGCAGGAAGATATTACGATCCATGAGACAAAGGATGCCGAAGCAGAAGTGGCTTTTGCAGCCAGGGAAATTAATCGGCTCGTAAGAGAGGAAGGCTACCGCTATCAGGATATTGCGGCGGTTACGGGGGATATTGAGAACTACGGCAGGATTGCAAAGCAGATATTTACCAGGATGGGAATCCCCTGCTTCATTGATTATAAAAAGGATATCTTAAATAATCCCTTCGTAGAAATGCTTCGTTCGGTCATTGCTATCGTTACCGAGGATTATAGCTATGAAAGTGTCTTCCGCTATCTGCGGACCGGTCTGTCCGAGGTGGAGAAGGAGGAGATCGACCTTCTGGAAAATTATATCCTTGCAACGGGAATCCGGGGAAGCAAGCGATACAGGGAACCATTTACCAGGAACTTCCGCAGCCGGGAGAAGGTGGACTTTGAGCGCATCAATCAGGCGCGGGAGCTGCTGATCACAGAAGTGCAGCCCCTCTATGAGGTGTTAAAGGATAAGGAAAAGACACTGAAGGATTATACGGCAGCACTCTATGAACTGGGCGTCCGGCTGCACATAGAACAGAAGCTGGAGGAGAACCGACAGAGCTTCCAGGAGAAGAATCAGGCACTGGCGGCAAAGGAATTTGAACAGGTATACAAAATCGTTATGGAGCTTTACGACCAGATGGTACTGCTGCTGGGTTCCGAGCATGTTACGCTAAAGGAATTTGGCGAGATTTTAGAAACCGGATTAATTGAAGTCAAGATGGGTCTAATTCCCCCAGGTGTGGATGAAATCGTGGTGGGAGATACGCAGAGAACCCGTTTGAAAGATATTAAGGTACTGTTCTTTATGGGGATGAATGAGGGAATTGTGCCTAAATCCCTATCGAGCGGTGGAATTCTTTCCGATATTGAGCGGGAGCTGTTGATAAGTCATGACATTGAACTGGCTCCGACGAAACGGCAGCAGGCATTTACGGAGCAGTTTTATATCTATCTTGGCATGACCAAACCGAAGGATAAGCTTTATCTTACCTATCATAGAGTGAACGGAGAAGGAAAATCCGTGAATCCTTCCTATTTGATCGGGAAAATGTTTCAGCTGTTTCCAAAGATCACGGTCCGAATTGAAGATGAGACCAAAGAGGATGTCGAGCATATCTTAAGGGATCAGGGGCTTACCTATCTTGCCGATGGACTGCGACAGTTACAGCAGAAAGAGGTTACTAATCTATGGAAGGAATTATTCCTATATTATAAATCCGGGGAGGAGACGTATCCGGTATTAACTAAGCTTATAAAGGGCGCCTTTTATACCAATCAGGAGAAGGGAATCTCAGAGCAGGCGGCAAAGCTTCTGTATGGCGAGGAGCTAAAGGGGAGCGTGACAAGACTGGAGCGGTATGCCGGCTGCGCCTTCGCCCATTTCATGTCCTACGGGCTGTCCCTGGAGGAGCGAAGGGAATATAAGCTTGCCATACCGGACATCGGAAATATCTTTCATAATGCGATTGACAATTTCTCGAAGAGACTGGATACCGGAGAATATACCTGGCACACCATTCCGGATGAAGTGCGGGAGACCTGGGCAGCCGAGTGTGTTGAGCAGGCAGTGGAGGAATATGAGAATACCTTTCTTCGGAGTACGAAGAGAAATGAATACTTAATTACCCGGATGAAACGAATTACAGTAAGAACCCTGTGGGCGCTCTGCAACCAGGTTAAGCAGGGAGTCTTTGAACCAGCAGGATATGAGATGCCCTTCTTTCATGTCCCGGATTCGGTCCTTTCGCTACAGGGACGGATTGATCGCCTGGATCTGTACGAAGAGGAAGATAAGGTATATGTGCGCGTGATTGACTATAAATCGGGCAATACCTTCTTTGATATTAACAGCATCTACTATGGCTTACAGCAGCAGCTCTCCGTCTATCTCAGCGCCGCCATAGAATATCTGAAAAAGAGATATCCGCAGAAAGAGGTAGTACCTTCCGGTATCTTCTATTACCATATTGATGATCCGATCGTTGCAAAGACGGAGCAGGTGGAGGAGGAAATCTTTAAAAGCCTTCGGATGAATGGCCTGGCAAATGAGGATAAGAAGGTATTGGCGCTGATGGATCAGAATCTTGCTGGTCCGGATGGAACCCTGCGGGCATCGGTGAGATCGGAAATTATACCGGTGGAAACCAATAAGGAAGGGGAGCTGGCGAAGCGATCCTCTGCGGCAGGAAGGAAAGAGCTGCAAGCGCTGGTGAACTATGTGAACCGTAAGCTGGTGGAGGATAGTAAGCAGATTCTTCATGGGGATACGCGGTTGAATCCTTATCGAAACGGAGACCGTACCGCCTGCGATTACTGTGAATTCCGCTCCGCCTGCGGCTTTGACAGCCGGCTGCCGGGGCATGGTTACCGGAACCTAGCAAAGAAATCGACCGAAGAGCTGAAACAGGAGATCTTCGGGGAAGAGAAGTAAGATCCATTTCCGGTGTTTTAATTAGAGATATGAGTGTAAACCAGCTTCATCAATTTGCACAATTTATGTATTGACAAGTAATATGAAACAAATTTATTCGCAACACATTGTTTTCAAAGCATTGCAAAAAACGCAATACTTGGGTTGAAGTACGTAATGGTACATATGACTACAAAATACGTGGTCTAAATACCAACGACTTCAAACAGTTGAGCATTAAAATATTGCTTCCTATTACCCTGGTTTTTCTTTGATTTGTACAAATGGAAGAAAATGATTTGTTAGGAAGGCTTTTGACCCTCATATCAATAAAATAGTGTTTGTAGAGAAATAAAGTGTGAACGTTTAATATTTTTAGATAGGAGATTTGTATGGGCTGGACAGAGGCACAACAGAAAGTAATTGATACGAGAAAGAAGAATTTACTCGTTTCGGCGGCAGCAGGTTCCGGGAAGACGGCGGTATTAGTGGAGCGTATCATCAGCATGATCTCGGAAGGGGAGAATCCGATTGATATCGATCATCTGCTTGTGGTTACCTTTACCAACGCCGCGGCAGCAGAGATGCGTGGACGAATTGGGAAGGCAATCGATGCGAAGCTGCAAAAGGAGCCGGATAATGCCCATCTGCAGAAGCAGGTTTCCCTTCTTCAAAGTGCGCAGATAACGACCATACATAGCTTTTGCTTAAATGTGCTCCGCAATTATTTCCACCGCATTGATCTGGATCCCGCCTTCAAGATCGCGGAGGAATCGGAAATCACGCTGATGAAATCCGATGTTATCGCGGATGTGTTAGAGTGCTGGTATGAGGAAGGAAGAGAGGATTTTCACAGCTTTATCGAAAGCTATTCCTATTCCAAATCCGATGCGCCGGTGGAGGATTTGATTCTGCAGCTGTATTCCTTTTCCATGAGTGCTCCATGGCCGGAGAAATGGATGGAAGAGAAGGAGAAGGAATTTGCAATCGAATCCCTGGAGGATATGAATGGGTCCGTCTGGATGAAAGAGCTTCTTCATTATGTGAAAACCGTATTGGAGGATTTGCAGCAGAAGAATGCGAAAGCAATTGAGCTTTGCAATTTGCCCGACGGACCGGAGCCATATCTGCCAGCTCTTCTATCAGACCGTGCATTGCTTGCAGAGCTTTGTAAGGCGAATACCTATGAGGAATACGCCAGTATGTTTGCTGGCATAACCCATGCAAGATTATCCGGCAAGAAGCAGGAGGGCGTCTCGCAGCAGTTAAAAGACCAGGTGAAGGCGCTGCGGGATGAGGTCAAGAAGGGATTAAAGGATCTGACAGCACAGTTCTTCTTCCAGGCACCGGAGGAAATGCTTCAGGATATGCAGGCGGTTCGAAGCGTTATGCACGTACTATTTGAGCTGACAGCCGATTTTAGAAAGGAGTTTGCAGCCAAGAAGGAAGAGAAGAACTTAATTGATTTTAATGACCTGGAGCATTTTGCATTAAAGATTCTGGTGGAGGAAAAGGAGGGGGAAATGGTTCCTACGGAAGCAGCAACCGAACTTTCCGAACAGTTTGAAGAAATCCTGATCGACGAATATCAGGACAGTAATCTGGTGCAGGAGACCATCCTGCAAAGCATTTCCACCGAACGGTCGGGGCATCCGAACCGCTTTATGGTCGGGGATGTGAAGCAGAGCATCTATAAGTTCCGTCTTGCTATGCCAGAGCTTTTTATGGAGAAATACAAATCCTACCCAGTCGTGGATACTCTGGAGAATGGGAATACCAATCTCTATCAAAGGATTGATTTGGACCGTAATTTTCGAAGCAGAAAGGTAGTTCTTCATTATGTAAATGCAATCTTTTTGCAGATCATGCAGGAAGCGGTCGGCGGAATTGTCTACGATCAGGCGGCATCGCTGGCTTATGGCGGACTTTTTGAGGAACCGGATGTAATCGAAGGCTTGGAAATGAAGGAACGGCTGGCGGATGATGTGGAGCTGCTGCTTGTTACCGAAGAGGAAGATGCTTTGGAGGAGGAAATACCGGAGAATGCCGAAGTTGTGGAGAAGGACACGGAGGATCCCGAGGATCTTGTCTATACCAAAAAAGAAATAGAGGCAAGAGTCATTGCCGGAAGAATCAAGGAGCTAACCCATCCGGATACCGGTCTTTTGCTATATGATACAAAGAAGAAAATCCACCGTCCGGCGGAGTATCGTGACATCGTCATTCTGTTGCGAAGTATGACCGGTTGGTCGGAGGTATTTGTAAATACCTTAATGCAGGAAGGAATTCCTGCGTATGCGGATACCGGAACTGGTTATTTTCAAACCTTAGAGATTACAACGATTCTGAACGTACTGCGTATTATTGATAATCCGCGGCAGGACATTCCGCTGGCAGGTGTACTCTATTCTCCGATCGTTGGTTTGACGACGACGCAGCTTGCATTGATGCGAGCCGCAGATCCGAACAGCAGTATGTATACGTCGGTTCTGTCCTATGCAAGGGAAGGCAGTGATGAGAAAATCCGTCTGCGGTTGGAGCGCTTTCTGGAGCAGCTGGAGAAGTTTCGGTCAATGGTCGCCTATACACCGATTCATGAGCTGCTGCAGGAGGTACTGGAGCAAACCGGCTACTACTATTATGTCATGGCAATGCCGGGAGGAGAGCGCAGGAAAGCAAATATTGATATGCTGATCTCTCAGGCAGTGCGCTTTGAGAGGGGAAGCTACAGCGGGCTGTTCCATTTCATCCGCTATATCGAGAAGCTGCATAAGTATGAGGTGGATTTCGGGGAAGCAGCCACCTCCGGGGAGCAGGACAATACCGTCCGCATTATGAGCATTCATAAAAGTAAGGGTCTGGAATTCCCGGTTGTCATTGTAGGAGGAATGAGCAAACAGTTTAATACCCAGGATATCCGAAGCCATATCATACTTCACAGTGAATTGGGGGTCGGACCGGAGTATATCGACAGTGAAAGAAGGACTAAGGTTCCAACGTTACTTAAGAAGTTGATTCAGAAGAAGGTGCAGGTGGAGAATCTGGGAGAAGAGCTTCGCGTGCTTTATGTTGCTATGACGAGGGCGAAGGAGAAGCTGATTATGACAGGTTTCTTAAAATCCATGGAAGAATTGAAGGAAAAGGATTTCTCTTTCTATGAAATGATATCATCGAAAAGCTACCTTGACTGGGTCCTTCCTGCGATGATAAACCGGATTGGATGCAGCCTTAAGCCGGAGGAAAATATTCTTAAGGCGCAAAAGGACGGTATGGCAATTGGTATCGTCCGCCGGAGCGACCTTCTTAAGGAGGAAATGAAGAAGCAGATATTCCTGCGTAAGGATGAAGAAGCATTACTGTCCATTCAGCCGGATCAGGTCTATGATGAAACATTACGGAAAGAAATTGAGCAGAGAATTCATTTTGTCTATCCTTATCAAAAGGATTCCGGATTGCGGGTGAAGATGACAGTATCGGAGCTGAAAAAGCTGGGACAGTTCTTGGATGAGGAGGACAGTGAGATTCTCTACCCTGCTTCGCCGTATGAAACTGTGGAAACGGAAGAAGAACTGTTGACAGCTTCCAAGAATCGGGAAGAGGGACAATCAATGGCTTTCGAGGATCGGGAAGAGAGACAACCAATGGATTCTGCGAATACGAGGGATTTTTCCGAGGAAAAGCAGAAGAAGCAGCCGAAGGATGGAATTGGGCAGGGTATGCGCCAGAGGGAAATCCTGGAGGAGAATACAGCTGCTTCGGTGGAGCCGTCGGCAGAACCTGAATTGGAAGCTACGGTGCCAAACTTTATCCGGCAGAAGGAGACCGTGCTCTCCGGTGCGGATCGGGGAACGCTTTATCATAAGGTATTAAAGCTCATGGATATTAGTAAAGTGCATAGTTTGGAAGAGCTGAAGGCACAGCTGCAGGAAATGATAGATCAGGGAAAGGTGAAGGAGGAAGAACTTCGCCTGCTGAATGTCTATAACCTATATAAATTTATAACTAGCAACATTGCGGAACGGATGCGCAGGGCACAGTCCAGGAAACAGCTGTTTAGAGAGCAGCAATTTGTCTTTGGCATTAAGGCAAACGAGATCAACAAAGCGTTTGAGAGTGATGAACTTATTCTGATCCAGGGTATCATTGACGTATTCTTTGAAGAAGAAGGGGAACTGGTTCTGCTCGATTATAAATCGGATGCCATAAAGGATGAACAGCTGTTAATTCAGCGCTACGAGGTGCAGCTTGACTACTATCAGAGAGCACTGGAGCAGATGTTTAAGAAAAAAGTGAAGGAAAGAATTATTTATTCTCTCTATACCGGTAAGGAAATTCGAATAGATCCGTAGAAGATGGGAACACTCTAATCTGTATAAGATTACGGAGAAAGGGTGTCGCCTTATGGGTAAGAAGAAAGAGAAAAAGATTGATCTGGATAACCTAAAACCGGAGGAAGAGATGAAATATGAAATCGCCAGGGAATTGGGTTATCTGGATAAAGTAATGACTACTGGATGGAATTCCCTTACGGCAAAAGAATCCGGCCGGATTGGTGGAATTATAACAAAGAAGAAAAGAGAGCTAAAAAAAGAAAAATAATTTATAAAATAGTATTGGCTTCCTATCTAATACGAGTGCCATAAGTCATATAAATATTTTTATATGACTTATGGCACTCGTATTATGTCTTAAGCCTTTAACTCAATATGATTCAATTTCAAATTATGAATTCCCAAAAACCCCTTAATTGCAACGCAGACACCGCCGAGAAGAATGGAGGTATCCTGCAATACGGAAGGTACGATTTTAACAAAACTATTCATCCGGCTCTCGAGCGCTTCCTCAATCCGCTTTGTGATATGCGGGAAGAATATCGTAAAGGAGCTGTTGATCACTACAATATCCGGATTATATGCGTTAAGAACATTGTTGACGCATACGGACATGTACCGAACAAACTGCTTCATAATCTCCTGTGCATCCGGATCCTCCTTTTCATACATCTGACGAAAGGCATCAAAGCTGATCTCTTCCAGCCCTTTTATCTGTGCAAACTGTTTCAGCAGAGTCCGTTCGGATACATATTGCTCTAAGCAGCCTTTATTACCGCAGGGGCATTGTCTGCCGTCAATTTCAATAATGGTATGACCGAATTCACCAGCCCTTCCATTATATCCCGTATACAGCTCATGGTCGATGATGATACCGAGTCCGACACCCGAATGAATACTGATGTTGGCGATATTAGGATAATCGTATTGAAATGTCATTTCACCGATCACGGACAAATTTGCCTCATTTTCTAAATATACCTGTGTATTAAAATGATCTCCTAATTCCTCAGCCAGATTAAGCCCGGACAGGTCATAGTATGGAGTAAAGGAAACATGGTTATTTGCAATAACACCATGGATTCCAAGTGTAATACCAACAAGACCATAGGGACTTCCCTTCGGCAGCTTCATGGACTCAATCAATTGAATAAGTAGGTTGATAAGATCGGAAGGATTCTTCGGTGTCTTAATCTGCTTCAGACTGCAATCTTCGCCGAGCAGGTCAGAAACCAATGCAGATATGGTATCCACACCGACGTCGATACAGATAACATATCCTGCCTTTTTATTCAGGCTTAATAGAATCGGCTTTCTGCCTAATCGGGTATCGTCACTTCCAATTTCGATAACGAGCTTTCTATTGATCAATTCCTGAACAATGGCTGAAATTGTCGCCTTCGTTAAGCCTAAATGCTTTGCAATCGCTGCTCTGGATATCGCATTTTGGTTTATGATGGTTTCCAGTACTAAATTGGTATTGATATCTCGTATGAGTTCTTTACTGCCTGTTACCATTACAGTCACCCTTCGCTTTGTAATCATTACAACAGAAAATACGCCTGTTTCTCTCTGAGCAGACGATTCCATGTTATTTCTTAATGGTAACATAAAATTGACTGCTTGGGAAGAAATTTCTGAAAATTATTTACTTTTAAGTAAAAAATCAGTTTCATCATTTACTTGACATAAATAAGGCAAATTGCTATAGTAAAGCTATATAGTTTAATCACCAAATCAATTCATTTGGAACAATATCGGTAAAAAATGTTAGGAAGAACGCGGGCAATTACGAAACCTCTCATGAGAGCGCCAATATACATAGACAAAGCAGCGGGCTTCGCAATAATCGGGATAGAAAAGAGGCGAGGGTTGAGGGGTTCGTAATTACCGGATAGAACAGAGGCAGGAAAGGAGAATATACACATGTTGTATATCGGTGTGGATTTAGGAACATCCTCCGTAAAGCTTTTATTAATGGATGAAGCGGGGGACATTAAAAGTATCGTAACAAGGGAATATCCGTTGTATTTCCCTAAACCAGGCTGGTCGGAGCAAAACCCGGAGGATTGGTATACGGCGCTTGTTGACGGAATTCGAGAATTAACAAAGGATTGTAATAAAGCGAATGTGGAAGGTATCAGCTTCAGTGGACAAATGCACGGTATGGTAATTCTTGATGAGAAGGATCAAGTGATTCGTCCTGCTATTCTTTGGAACGACGGACGTACCCAGGAGGAATGTGACTATTTAAATAATGAAATCGGCAGAGAGAAAATTTCAAGCTATACCGCCAATATGGCTCTGACTGGGTTTACTGCGCCAAAGCTTTTATGGGTAAGAAAGCATGAACCGGAGAATTTCGCTAAGATCAAAAAGATTATGCTTCCAAAGGATTACATAGCATACCGCCTTTCCGGAATACATTGCACTGATGTATCCGATGCTTCCGGAATGCTTCTGTTTGATGTTAAGAATAAATGCTGGTCCAAGGAAATGCTGGATATCTGCGGATTAAAAGAGGAGCAGATGGCAAAGATCCATGAATCCTCTCAAGTGGTGGGCTGCTTGACGAAAGAGGCGGCAGGTGCGCTAGGCTTATCCGAGAAGGTTAAGGTGATTGCCGGAGGCGGCGATCAGGCTGTAGCAGCGGTTGGCACCGGTACGGTTGGTACGGGTATGTGTAATGTATCCCTAGGGACCTCCGGTGTTGTATTTGTTGCCAGCCAGAAATTTGCGGTGGATGATAAAAATGCACTTCATGCCTTCTGCCATGCGGATGGAAAATATCATTTTATGGGTGTTATGCTTTCCGCTGCTGCTTCGAATAAGTGGTGGATGGACGAGATAATCGGAACACAGGAGTACGCCAAGGAGCAGCAGGCAATCACGAAATTGGGAGAGAATAACGTATACTTCCTGCCCTACCTGATGGGAGAGAGAACGCCCCATAATAACCCGAATGCAAGGGGAACCTTTATCGGAATGACCATGGATACGACGCGTGCAGACATGACACAGGCGGTACTGGAAGGAGTAGCTTTCGCACTTCGTGATTCCTTTGAGATTACCAAATCCCTTGGTGTTACGATCGACCGGATCCGAATTAACGGCGGCGGAGCAAAGAGTCCTCTTTGGTGCAAGATTATTGCCGATGTATTAAATGTTAAGGTTGACAAAATCAATTCTGAGGAGGGACCGGCATTTGGTGCGGCAATCCTTGCAGCGGTTGGCTGTGGGCAATATGCATCCGTAGAAGAGGCATGTGCTAAGCTGATCAAGGTGATTAGTACCACGGATCAGGATCCAAAGATTGTGGAACTCTATAATAAGAAATATGAGGTGTTCAGACAGCTTTATCCGGCATTAAAAGAGATGTTTGATAAGATGGCTTAAGAATTTCTTGCAAAGCTGCGGACTGATATGGTTTCCTTGTATCAGTCTGCGGCTTCTTTTATTGCCATCCTTTTTTATGTATGATAGAATTACTATCTGAAATAATAAGAGGAGAAACAGAAAGGAGCTTCTAAAGTATGCAGCCTTATACCGGATTTGCATCCGTTTATGATATGTTTATGGATAATGTACCCTACGATGAATGGACCGATTATGTGGTTCGTTTGTTAAAGAAATATGGCGTGGAGAAGGGCATCGTACTGGAACTTGGATGCGGCACAGGCAGTATGACCGAGAGGCTGTCCGCCAGGGGTTATGATATGATTGGAATTGATTCCTCGGAGGAGATGCTGTCCTTAGCAAAGGATAAATCTTCTGGGAAAGAGAACGACATACTGTATCTTTGCCAGGACATGAGGGAGTTTGAGCTTTATGGAACCGTAGCAGCCGTGGTCAGTGTCTGCGATAGTATGAATTATATTTTAACAGAGGAGGATCTCTTAGAGGTTTTCCGTCTGGTGAATAATTATCTGGATCCCAGGGGAGTATTTATCTTTGATCTGGATACGCAGTATGCCTATGAAGAAGTCTTAGGAGATGCGACCATAGCAGAGAATCGGGAGGAAGGCAGCTTTATTTGGGAAAATACCTATTATAAGGAAGAGAGAATCAATGAAATTAATCTGGCACTGTTTCTTCCGGCAGAGGACAGCGATTATTTCTCTCGGCAGAAGAAGGCTTCTGGTAAGCCGCGAAAACCGAACCACTTCATAAAGCAGGAAGAAACCCACTACCGCAGGGCGTATTCTATAGATACCATTCGCCGTCTGCTGGAAGAGGCAGGGATGGAATGGGTGGCGGTATATGCAACACTTACGGAGGAAGAACCACAGGAAGATACGGAGCGCGTCTATATTATCGCAAGAGAAAAGTGGCAGAAGAATAAGCGATATCTTTCCTAACTACTTGTTAAATTCGCTATGAATATTAATGTTCATGGTATAAGCGCTTTTATATGACTTAAGACATTGATACCGTGAGTTTTTTCTTGATTTGTATAAATGGAAGAAGAGGATTTGTTAGGAAGGCTTTTGATACTCATATCAATTCATAAGAATAGAAAGATTAATTGTCCGCCAGGCGGACGACAGGAGGTTACAATGGCTGATTATATCGTAAGAGCAAGTGCGGCAAATAATCAAATTCGCGCATTTGCTGCAACAACAAAAGAAATGGTTGAATATGCAAGAAGTGTACATGAGACAAGCCCGGTTGCAACAGCAGCACTGGGAAGGCTGTTAACCGCAGCAACCATGATGGGAATTATGATGAAGGGGGATAAGGATCTCCTGACCCTGCAGATAAAAGGGGACGGACCGATTGGTGGATTAACCGTAACCGCGAATTCCAAGGGCGCGGTAAAGGGTTATGTGAAACATCCGGAGGTGATGCTTCCGCCAAGCAGATCCGGAAAGCTAGATGTTGGTGGAGCAATTGGAGCGGGGACGTTAAGCGTGATCAAGGATATGGGATTAAAGGAACCCTATAGTGGGCAGATTAGATTGATATCCGGGGAGATCGCGGAAGATCTGACCTATTATTTTGCAGCCAGTGAGCAGGTACCATCCGCGGTCGCTCTCGGAGTATTGATGAACAAGAACAATACGGTGAAGCGTGCGGGTGGATTTATCATCCAGCTGCTCCCTTTTGCAGAGGAGGAAGTAATCTCGAATCTGGAAGCAAAGATTGGTGAATTATCCGGTATAACCGATCTGCTGGATCAGGATATGACGCCGGAGATGGTGCTAGAGCATGTCCTCGGAGAGTTCGGACTGGAAATTCTGGATCGTGTTCCGGCGGCATTCGAATGTGATTGCGATAAAGAGCGTGTTGAGAAAGCAATTATCTCGATCGGAGAAAAGGAAATCAGGGAAATGATCGAGGAAAATGAACCGATTGAGGTAAACTGCCAGTTCTGTAATTCACATTATTATTTTTCAGTAGAGGAGCTAAATGATATCCTAAAAAAAATGAAAAGAAGATAGTTTCGATTCATATGCCGGTGTTATATGACTTATGGCACTCATATCATGAATAGAAAGTACAAAAAGAGTATAAGGTAAGCCATGGAAATTCTGGGAGAGAAATTATAGAATGAAGATATCGAAATCATGGCTTAATTTAATTTCATCAGGGAAGGACTTGCCTGACTTGCCTGTTTCAGCAGGAGTTCAAGCTCCTGCTGAAATGCCACGTAGTGGCAATGAGGTTATGAGCAAGTAGTGTAAGCGGATTGCGAATATCCGTTTTACTAAGGAGGATACTTACGTGAGAGGTGCTTTTTATACCGGGGAATACAGAAACATTTTTAAGGAATTGGGATTTACAGAAACTGAGATTGAGAAGAAAGTAGAGCAAGCTTATCAGACCATATTCTACGGTTCTAAGGAGGAACGCTTCTATCATGAACTTGGGGATGATATGGCTTATTTTGAGGATACCGGCAATCATGATGCAAGAACCGAAGGGATGTCCTACGGCATGATGATGTGTGTTCAGAGAGACTGGAAGAAGGAGTTTGACCGGCTGTGGAAATTTGCGAAGACCTTCATGTGGATGGAGGATGGGGAAAACAGTGGATACTTTGCGTGGTCGGTTCAGGTAAACGGTACAAAGAATTCCTACGGTCCGGCACCGGACGGGGAAGAATATTTTGCAATGGCTTTATTCTTTGCTTCGAATCGCTGGGGAGATGGGGAAGGTATTTATAATTATTCCAAAGAGGCAAGAGCAATTCTTCATGAATGCATCCATAAAGGGGAGAATAAAACTCCAGGTCATCCTATGTGGGAGCCCTTCAATAAAATGATTAAGTTTGTACCAAACTGCGATTTTACGGACCCCTCCTATCATCTGCCGCATTTTTATGAGTTATTTGCTCTGTGGGCAAATAAAGAGGATCGGGAATTTTGGAAGGAGGCTGCTAAGGTCAGCAGAGAGTATCTTAAAAAGGTATGTCATCCGGTTACCGGACTGGCTCCAGAATATGCCCATTACGATGGAAAGCCTTATATGCGTGACCACCGGGAAAGATACTATAGTGACGCCTACCGGGTACCGGCTAATATCGGTCTGGATTATGCATGGTTTGCTGCGGATCCGTGGCAATGTGAATGTGCGGAGAAGATCCAGAGATTTTTCTGCGATACCGTCAAAGGAAGAACGGATATGGTATATGAGCTGGACGGAACGGTTATTGAGGAAAAGGCGCTTCATCCGGTAGCGATCATTGCAACGAATGCGCAGGCTTCTTTGGCGGGCAGCCGGGAACACTTCCCAAGCAGATACCAGAGGGAATGCGTGGAGCTGTTTTGGAATATCCCGCTTCGAAAGGGAGACCGGAGGTATTATGATAATTGCCTCTATCTCTTTGCTTTGCTGGCGTTAAGCGGAAACTATAGAATTTGGAAATAACACATTAAATCTAGCGGCTGCTTTGCACTTGGGCAGCCGCTTTTTTTGATTCGTGATAGGGAACAGGCTTGCCGGCTCATTTGGGTACGAAATGCCATCCTGTGATTCGCTTCCCAAACGCTATATCGAAAGATTGCTATTGCAGTATTGTGGTTTCTCTGCTAAAATCTAGTTGTTATAAATTGAATACTTTTCCAAGGAGTATAATGGAATGCTTAATACCTTGATATCAGTAACTGACACAAAAGAGAAAACAAGGGATTACTTATTCGATAATGTCCGAGCAATTTTGATAACATTTGTCGTTTGGGGGCATCTTCTTACGTCGATGATTGAAGATGATCCTGTAATTCGGAGTATCTATTTTTTTATTTTCTTCTTTCACATGCCCGCAATGACCTTTGTATCGGGTTATTTTTCGAAAAATTTGGACAAAAACAGAGAAAAGGCATTTGAAACGATTCTGATGCCTTACTTAATTTTGAATTTTATGAACTATCTTTTCAAAATTTTTGTTATTGGGGAGAAATATTTTGGTTATCGTTTTTTAAAACCGACCTGGGGACTGTGGTATCTGCTGACCTTGTTTCTATGGAAATTCCTCCTGAAGGATTTGGTTAAAATTCGTTTTCTACTGCCGTTTAGCTTACTTCTTGGTATTCTAAGCGGATTTAGCGGGGAGTTTTCCGGCTATTTGGCACTTGGCAGAGCGGTATGCTTTTTTCCGTTTTTCCTTCTGGGGTATTACTGTAAGAAGGAGCATATAGAGAAGATAAAACGAATTCCTAAGATGATTTGCATTGTCGTCATTGCCGCAACTGCAGTAATATCGGTTTACGTTGTAAAAAAAGATTTATTTGATGAGACCTTCCTTTTCTTAAAGAGTCCCTATCCGAAAGAATCCAGGGTTACCTTCCTATTATACCGGGTTATAATTTATGTCGTTGCGATTGCAATGACAATCGTAATTATAAATCTAACAAGCAGCAGGAAGAACTTCCTTTCCATGATCGGCGCCAATACAATGACGGTTTATATCCTCCATCTGTTTACGGTACCGATCTTAGAGAAATTTGAGATATATAAAAACAATCCGATCCTATTTCTTCTTTATACAATAGGAGCAGCGATTCTAATTGTTTTTCTCTATTCTCTGCCGGCTGTGAAACGAACCTATGATTTGGTGATGGACAAGCTGGTTAGAATAATTCTAAGGAAGAGAATAGAGGATTCAAGATCAGAAAAATTGATGTAAATAAAGAAAGTCGAATTGGCTTTTTTGTATAGCAATACACAGCAGAAGAAAAAACCTGACTTCTGACTGAGAAAGGCATAGGTGTTATGGTGAAACTTAGTATAATCGTTCCCTTCCATAAGGGAATTCATTTTTTGGAGGATTGCTTTGAGAGTATTCGCGACCAAGGTATCGTTGATTACGAAACGATTCTGGTATTGGATCACTGCGATGAGGATCTTACACAGCTGATTAATGACTATTCGGATCTTAATATAACGGCAGTGGATTTGATGAAACCACAGCGTTTTAGTTATTCTTATACCGGTCAAAGCAAGGATGATTATAAGCAAAGTAAAAGTTACAGCGGTGTCGCTGCGGCTAGAAATGCCGGTTTTGATTCTGCTCAGGGAGATTATGTATATTTTCTGGATAGTGATGATTACATCCTAAACGGAACTTTGAAAATGATGCTAAAAGAGGCGGAAGAACAGAAAGCGGACTTCGTCTATGGCAGGAAGGCATCTACATGGTTTCGTAAGATGGTATTCTTAAATGAGATGGAAGAGCACAAGTGGGAAGGGCTCAAAGAGGAGCAGGATCCAGGTGGAGATACCGATACCGATGCAAAGACAGCGAAAGAGCAGGTCGAGATACGAAGGATTGAAAAGAGCTTCGAAGAGAATTATAAAGAAGAGCAGAGTGCGGCAATCGGTAAGCCGGAGGCTTACTATCATTTGTTTGTTGCAAGGAAAGGTCTTGCCAATGTATCTGTCCTTGGCATTATGTTCCGCCGCAGCTTTTTAAAAGACTATAATATCCGCTTTGATGAGGATTTCTGTTTTTACTCGGATACCATGTTTATGGTACAGGCATTGAAGCAGGTAACGTCTGCTTTTTATGTTGAGGAAGCGGTCTATGTAAAAAGAAGGCACAATGACCCGATCCATTTTCCAGCACTTTCTCAATCCAAGACAGAGAATCGGTTTGAAGAGCATATCTTAGCCTATCAGGAGGCAAGAAAATATACAAACTCAAAGGATGTTATAAGACAGTACTTGGAGATGAAGCTGATCATCTACTTCGTATACACTTATGCACCCGGTCTTCGAAGGAGCGAGAAAGAGATCTGGCATACGAGGTATTTTCAGATTATGCGGGATTGTATGAAAGAGGTTGATCCGGAAATAATCCGCTCGTTGAGAAAATACAAGAAATCCATGGTTCGTGCCTTGCTGAAAGGAAGTACAAAACGAGTTACCCTTCTTGTGACACTTCATCTGGCAGTTAGAAAACTAAAGAAAATTAGGAAGAATAAGCGGGTATTCGCTTATCATTTATACCATAAATTTTTTACGAAGATGCCAATCAAAGAAAACTATGTCCTGTGCGAAAGCTTTTTCGGTAAGAGTTATTCGGACAGTCCAAAGTATATCTATGAATATCTTTGCAAAAATGAACCCGGAAAATATAAATTTATCTGGGTAATCAATAAGAAAACTTATATACCCTATCATCCGATTAAGGTAAAACGGTTCAGTATAAGGTACTGCTACTATATGGCAGTCTGTAAGTATAATGTGTTCAATGTCAGGCAGCCGGAGTGGGTACGCAAGAGAAAGGGAAATATTTTCTTAGAAACCTGGCATGGGACTCCGCTCAAGAAATTGGTATTCGACCAGGAAGAGGTTATGGGAGCCTCTCCGCTGTATAAGGCGCAATTTTATAAGCAATCCAGAGTATGGGATTTCCTGGTTTCGGCGAATCATTTTTCAACGGAAGCCTTTCAGAGCGCCTTTTTATTTGATAAGGAGATATTGGAATACGGTTATCCGAGGAATGATATCTTACATAAGGAAAATAAAGAGGAAATTGCGGCTAAGATCCGAAGAAAGCTAAAGATACCAGAGGGGAAAAAGACGATTCTCTATGCTCCTACCTGGCGGGATGATGAATACTACGGCAGGGGCAAGTATAAGTTCGCCCTGCATCTTGATCTACGCTTACTAAAGAAGGAGTTGGGGAAGGATTATGTGGTACTGCTGCGTACGCACTACTTTATTGCGGATTCCCTGGATGTTACCGGTGTCGAGGATTTTGCAATCAATGTAAGCAAGTACGATGATATCTCAGAGCTTTATCTGGTTTCGGATATGCTGATTACGGATTATTCCTCGGTGTTCTTTGATTTTGCCAATTTAAAGCGACCGATTCTGTTCTACACTTACGATTTGGATAAATACCGTGATATGATTCGCGGATTCTACCTGGATATTGAGACGGAAGTGCCCGGGCCGCTGCTCTATACGAACGAAGAAGTCGTCGAGGCGATTAAGCAGATCGATCATATTTCGGAAGAATATCAAGAGAAATATGATGCATTCTATGAACGTTTCTGTAGTTTGGAGGACGGACATGCGGCAGAGAAGGTAGCGAAAAAGGTATTTCAATTATAAGAGGGGAATACAATCAGTCGAATGGGGAATACGTCTGGTTTTTCACGGGTTTACCGCATAATGTTGCACAAATGTATGGATTGCGGCTTAAAATTGTGCAAACAGACAAAATAATACTATTTTGTCGCTATTCATAAAATAACGGTTGCCATATAACTTTATTTCATTATAATAAAAGGGTAACGTACAGTCATATTAAGTGTTATTTAAGATAATAATAAAAGGATGGGTGACAGTTGCAATGAAGAAAATGGATATGCTATATGAAGGAAAAGCAAAAAGAGTATATGCAACCGATGTGGAAGATGTCGTGATCGTAGATTATAAGGACGACGCTACTGCATTTAACGGCTTAAAGAAAGGAACCATACTAGGGAAGGGCGTTGTGAATAATAAAATGTCCAACCATCTTTTTCAACTTCTTGAGAAGGAAGGGGTACCGACTCATTATATAGAAGAATTAAGCGACCGTGAAACTGCGGTTAAGAAGGTTGAAATTGTTCCATTGGAAGTCATTGTAAGAAATATATCAGCAGGAAGCTTTGCTAAGAAACTCGGAATTGAGGAAGGCAGGAAGCTGATCGCTCCCACTCTGGAATTTTCCTATAAAGATGACGCTTTGGGCGATCCTATGATCAATGACTACTATGCAATTGCGATAGGGGCTGCTACCAGAGAAGAAATCAACCGGCTTACAGAACTGGCATTTAAGATCAATGAGGTTCTGTGTAGTTATTTTGCAAAATGTGGAATCGAGTTAGTCGATTTTAAAGTAGAATTCGGAAGATATAAGGGACAGATTGTTCTTGCGGATGAGATTTCTCCGGATACCTGCCGGCTTTGGGATATTAAAACGCATGATAAACTTGACAAAGACCGTTTTCGCAGGGATCTTGGAAATGTAGAGGGTGCTTATCAGGAAGTATTTAAAAGGTTAGGAATTCAATAATGAATCTATGGGGCTGTTTCCAAAGTTTTCTGTCACGGAAGAGAATCCTGGGCGCGGATATCTTATACTTTGATATTGCGTGGCTTTTGTGAGGTTTTTATGTGATAGTGAAAGGATTTTGGAGCAGCCTCTTGCTTATTTACAGTTGATAATTTGAGAGGATGGATACGCATGCAATTTGAAAACAACAGTTATACTCCCGGGCTGCATGAGGAATGCGGTATTTTTGGAGTCTATGATTGCGATGGAAAGGATGTTGCTTCCACGATTTATTATGGCTTATTTGCACTCCAGCATAGAGGTCAGGAAAGCTGCGGAATTGCGGTCAGTGATACCCATGGTCCCATGGGAATGGTAAAATCTCATAAGGGAATGGGATTGGTAAGTGAAGTATTTTCACCGGAAAATGTGGAAGCCTTAAAGGGGAATATCGGCGTGGGACATGTCCGTTATTCCACAGCGGGGGAGAGTGCTATCGAGAACACACAGCCGCTGGTATTAAACTATGCCAAAGGTACCCTTGCTTTAGCACATAACGGAAACCTGGTAAATACACCGGAGCTGAAAGAGGAGCTGGAATACACCGGTGCAATCTTTCAGACAACGATTGATACCGAAGTTATTGCCTATCATATCGCCAGAGAGAGGCTACATGTAGAAACCATTGAGGAAGCGGTTGTAAGGGCGATGCAGAAGCTGAGCGGAGCCTACTCCTTAGCAATCATGAGTCCGCGAAAACTAATCGGTGCCAGAGATCCCCTCGGATTTCATCCGCTGGTTATTGGCAAAAGAGGGAATGCTTATATCATAGCCTCCGAAACGGCGGCGCTCAATGCGGTAGATGCGGAATTTATCCGTGATGTACTGCCTGGTGAAGTTGTTATGATTAATGAAGACGGAATCCATTCGGACACCTCCCTATGCCAATCGAAGAAAGCAAGATGTATCTTCGAATATATCTACTTTGCAAGACCGGATACCCATATAGACGGAATCAGCGTATACAACTCTCGAATTATGGCGGGAAGAATTCTGGCACAGACCCATCCAGTTGAGGCGGATGTTGTCGTAGGAGTGCCGGATTCCGGTAATGCCGCTGCACTTGGGTTTGCATTGGAATCCGGAATCCCATTTGGCATGGCGTTTGTTAAGAACAGCTATGTCGGCCGTACCTTTATTAAACCGAAGCAATCCATGCGGGTATCCAGTGTGCGGATCAAATTAAATGTTCTTCCCGAAGTTATCGCAGGCAAACGGGTCGTCATGATCGATGATTCTATCGTACGTGGTACGACGAGCGCCAACCTCGTGAAGATGTTAAAAAAGGCAGGAGCTACCCAGGTACATGTTCGTATCAGTTCGCCGCCATTTTTAAATCCATGCTATTTCGGAACGGATATTCCTACCGGAGATCAATTGATTGCCCGCCACAATAGCGTGGAACAGATCAAAGATATGATCGGTGCGGATTCCTTAGGCTACCTTTCCGTGGACCGGCTGAGTGATTTGGTTGCCGGAGATGATGGCTATTGTGATGCCTGCTTCACCGGGAACTACCCGATCGATCCGCCCAAGGGAAATATCCGCGGAGAGCATGATGTATAAATAATAACAACGGACGATTGATTCAAGTGTCAAAACCGATTTATAAAAAGGGCTTCATCAATTTGCGCAATTTATGCATTGATAAGTAATAGGAAACAAACTCCATTCGCAACACATTGTTCCGCAAAGCGCTGTAAAACGTAGCGCAAAGCATTACAAAAATCGCAATACTTGGATTGAAGTACGTAGTGGTACTTAAGACCACAAAAATACGTGATCTAAGTACCAACGACTTCAAATAGTTGCGCATTAAAATATTGTTTCCTATTACTTGAGTTTTACCTTGATTTGTGCAAAGTGATGAATACGCTTCGTTAGGAAAGTTTTTGACACTCAAATCAAGATTGATACCTTGAGAGGAGGAAATTAGCAGGGGAATGGTTGATCCAATTCTTCTGCAAGCTGCTATGAGTAACGATAAAAGTAACGACAAATATATAAGTCCTTTATCCGAGCGTTATTCCGGTAAAGAAATGCAACATATCTTTTCCCCCGATCGGAAGTTCAGAACTTGGCGAAAGCTCTGGATCGCACTTGCCGAGAGTGAGAGAGAACTGGGGCTGAATATCACAGAGGAACAGATCGCAGAGTTAAAAGCCTATCAGGAGGATATTAATTATGATGTGGCGAAGGCAAGGGAGGCAGAGGTTCGTCATGATGTTATGTCCCATGTCTATGCCTATGGTATGCAATGCCCGAAGGCGAAGGGAATCATCCACTTGGGAGCGACTTCCTGCTATGTCGGTGATAATACCGATATCATAGTGATGACGGATGCGCTGAAACTGGTTAGAACAAAGCTAATTAATGTCATGGCAAAACTTTCCGAATTTGCTTTGGAGAATAAAGCATTGCCTACGCTGGCATTCACCCATTTTCAGCCGGCACAGCCGACTACCGTAGGTAAGCGGGCAGCTCTGTGGCTGATGGAACTAAAGCTGGATTATGATGATATTAATTATTGTATTGACAGTATGCGTCTGCTGGGCTCCAAAGGAACCACAGGAACCCAGGCAAGCTTTCTGGAGCTTTTTGACGGCGATCACGAAAAAGTAAAGCAGTTAGATCAAAAAATTGCAGAAAAGATGGGATTTGCAGGGTGCTATCCGGTATCCGGACAGACCTATTCCAGAAAAGTGGATACCAGGGTACTAAATGTACTTGCGGGAATTGCTGCCAGTGCGCATAAGTTCTCCAATGACATTCGTTTGCTGCAGCATCTAAAGGAAGTGGAAGAGCCCTTTGAGAAGCATCAGATTGGTTCCTCTGCCATGGCTTATAAGAGAAATCCCATGCGCAGTGAAAGAATTGCTTCCCTAGCCAATTATGTGATTGCGGATGCATTAAATCCTGCCATTACTTCGTCGACCCAATGGTTTGAAAGAACGCTGGATGATTCGGCAAATAAGAGAATCAGTATCCCGGAGGCTTTCCTTGCGGTGGATGGAATCCTCGATCTATACTTAAATATTGTGGACGGTCTTGTTGTGTATCCGAAGGTAATTGAGAAGCATTTGATGCAGGAGCTTCCATTTATGGCAACGGAAAATATTATGATGGATGCCGTAAAAGCAGGCGGTGACCGGCAAGAGCTTCATGAAAAGATCCGCGTCCTTTCCATGGAAGCTGGAAAGAATGTCAAGGAAAAGGGTCTGGATAATAATCTGCTGGAGCTGATTGGGGCAGATCCTGCTTTCAACATGACGCTGGAGGAGTTAAAGAAATCTATGAATCCATCCCGATATACCGGACGGGCGAAGGAGCAGACCGAAGAGTTTATTGTGGAGGTAATACAACCGATCCTGAAGGAAAATAAAGACCTTCTTGGATTATCGGCAGATATTAAGGTCTGAATATAAATACGATTTGTTTCCTGTGTTTCCCATTACAGATAGGGATTCCATTTGGGAGAAAAGCTGTCAAAGATTGTGATAACTTTGACAGCTTTTTTTAAAGCCGTGAAGGAACTGTCAACATTCACATTTCTGACACCATCCATATCTTTCAGGACATTTTTCAGCTGCGTTTTCATTTGCATGTTTTGTAAGCCGTTTACACTAAAATGAATATTATTCATAATCTGCACCAGCCTTTCTGAAAATGAACTGTCGTTTCGATAGTATATCCTATAAAAGCCAAAAACCGATTTATAAAATTAACTTCATCAATTTGCACAATTTATACATTGATAAGTAATAGGAAACAAATTTGTTACTGTTCACATCCCCAACAAGTCTATAATATGATTTCGACAAATGATTTCCGATAAGTAGTATTTGCATTCGTCGGTACTTTGGCTCCGTATTTTGGAGCCTTATGTACCGTTACGTAATGCTACTAAGCGAAAGCGTCTCCGAATTCGGATACATTTGTCAAAATCATAACATGGTATACATGGTGGGTGTGAATAGTAACACAAATTTCAAGAGTAATACTATTATGGCGAAACTCGTATATGTCTACGAAGGTGTAGAAAGAGAAAGCACGAAGAGTAAACGTTGGAAGCTGGTAAATACTCACTATTTCAGCGGTCTGTATGAAAGAGAACGCAATACGGACCTGTGGCTTGAAGTAGCTGATTACATAGATGCATCATACTGATATGGGGTATACTGTACCGCCAAACGGAACGTTAATTTTAAAAGTTTATTTATCAAGCGTTGAGCTTGAATCAGGTCGTTATAAATTGGTAAAGGAAGCATGGAACAACAAAAGCACATTCATATTCGAGGCCGAATTTGAATTGAAGAAAATTTTCAATTATGAAATTAATCTGTAATTCTTAAAAAAAATATGTTGATAGTCACTTGACAGTACAACAAAGTTAATCTTGGTTGAATAGTATCGAGTGACATAGAAAAATACTAAAATTTTACATATTCTTATTGCTTTTTTTACCTATAAGGTGTAATATAATTTTAGGTTACAAAATGTAGTTCATATTTGAGGGAGTTTATATTTTGTAACAAGATACTTACAAACAATTATTTTAATAAGGAGGTTTCTCTATGTTAAACAAGAAAGTTAAAGTTCTACTGGTATCCTTTACATCGATTTTTATCCTGTCTGTTATAATCATATCTGGTAATGCTTATGCTTCTTCTGATAAATCACCAGATAAAGAAGTCAGTGCAGATAGCACCGGTGTTAGGAAGAGTACTGCTGGATCATTGCAGGCACCTGCGGATGTATCTGCGGATGAAGTAACCGAGACCAAATTAGATGGCAGTCCTATTTTGTTTCAACTCACCGAATATTACAATGATAACAATGGTTCAATCGTGGAGAAATCACTAGGCAGTGTAATTGAAATTACCCCATTCTCAACCATTACATGGCCTGCTCAAACTATAAATTACAATACTAGAATGCATTTTACGAGATCAGGCAGTACCTTTATTATTAGAGCGGGCGTTAGTGCAAGGTTCGAGTTCTACATAACTAGTGGTAATTCAAGCTATGAAGTTGGTTTTATGGATAAAGATCTCAATGTCCTAGAGGTTATTGTTGATTCATTTGGAACGGGTGCCTCGGTCTCTTACACTCCGGATACAGATGTCGAAGGATATTTCTATATTTGGAATAAATCGGCGTCCGATATAGAAGTTGATGACATAAAATTGACCTATTAATATAATTATTAATAAATTACCGAGGCTGTCCTGCCGGTGCTCAAAATCGCTGTCAGGTAGCTCTGCTTTTATAGTGCTCCGAATGGTAATTAATTTTTTCTCACTTAGGGTATGCACAATGATAAGCTCCGTGTTATAATCTTGTTTTCAACAGTTGAATAAAAGAGCAGTAAACCCATATATATATGCTGGATTTTCTGCTCTTTTATTATTGAAAAATGTTGTATGTAAATTCTTTAGGATAGAATCGATGATGGTGTAAACGAAAAAGCAGCTTTAGCTTACCAGTAACTGCCCTTTCGTTTACATCATTTTCGATTTGTCCTAATTGAACAAAGTAAGCGTCCGGATAGCCGATGGGGATTCAAGCATAAGACTGCAGTTTCTAAAGTAGATGGTAAGAAGTACCTTTCCACCTTTACGGCCTTCTACAGAATCCATCTCCACGATTGGGACATCGGGGTTAGCTTCAATGCAGGTCTCAAAATCTTCATAAGTTCGTCCTACATGACATTGTTTATCAACTCTTACAAGCTTCTTGTGTGAACGGGTATGATATCGTACTTTTCTAGGAAGGTCAATGTTATCAACTGATAAAAGACCTGCATCAATGTAGTTATAAATAGTTTTTTCATCAAGCATGATGTCATCCGCATTGTTAACACAGACCATGTGTACAGACTGTCCTTGCTTTATAAGGGGTGACATGATTTCATCAATGCGTTTGAGTTCTGACGGAGTAATCGCTATCCCTTGACGGCTCTCAGAACGAATTGCTTCATACTCCTTCTGTGCATTCTTGGCATCATAAAGATGTCGCTCCAGCTTACAGCGTAAGCGGGTATCACAGCCGTTACAGACGTATGGTGGTTTATTTAGCTTATGACATGTAAGTTCCATAAAGTCAGGGCAATGCTCATAACTGTTCCGATATGAGCATTCCTTGCAAGAACCGTGATATGGGTGTTTGCATGGTTTACATGCCTTTCCCATATGAGACAGCTAGTGCGATTAGCACAGGGATTATAGCGTCCTTTACGAACTGTTTGACTGTGGTTCTTAACTTCTTTTGAGATGGTAGAGGGATCTTTTCCTAGTATTCTTCCAATCTCAGTAAATGAAGCTCCTTCTCTGAGGGAAACTTCTATAGTGGCTCTTTCATCAAGAGTAAGGTGTGCGTTCTTTGCCATGGTAATTTCTCCTTGCTTAAATGAAACTGGAAAAAGCTACTTTTATGGATTCAGTGGATTTAAGTCCTACATAGATGTGGAAATAAGTATTACAAAGAGTATGGAAGTTACCCTTACATAAATGTATACT
>SVEA01000093.1 GCA_015057615.1 Lachnospiraceae bacterium
ATGGAGTTTGTGGATGCCATGCAGGCACACTCTGTAAGTGAAAGAATTGCAAATTCTTTCACTTTTCCTTGACAATATTCCTGTGCCGATTTCTGCATATCAAAATTCATTCTTCATTATAGATGTTTTCTTATAATTTTATACCTTTTAACTAATAATAGCATACAAAAATCGAAAAAAATAGCATAAGGATTCTCACCTTCCGGTATGATATCGTCAAATACCATTACTGTAAAGTGGAGCTATCCTTATACTATCTTCCATTCTTATAATATCTCCGGTAAAATAATTCTCTGGTGAATTATCCAGCGGAATAAATTCATTCCTCCATCCGATTTTTCATCCTCATTTTCCGGAGTCAAAGCGGATATTCGCAATCCGCTTACGCTACTTGTTCATAACCTCATTGCCACTGCATGGCATTTCAGCAGGAGCTTGAACTCCTGCTGAAACAGGCAAGTCCTCTTCCCTGATGAGGTTAATTTGTATAATTATCAAAATATCCTTGTACTAAAACAATCGGCGTTCCCTTATCACCGCTGCCGGATGTCAGATCACAAAGCGAACCAATCAAATCCGTAAGACGCCGCGGGGTCGTTCCTTGGGAAGCCATCTGACCGACCAGATCCTTATCCTTATTACGGATAAATTCAGAGATCGCATTCTTTAACTCTTCCCCTTCCAAATCAGGGAATTCATTATCTGCAAGGTATTTTAGCTTGACTTCATTGGGTTGCCCCTCCAGCCCGTCTGTATAAGCTGGTGATACAACCGGATCAGCCAGTTCCCAGATCTTTCCTACCGGATCCTTGAACGCACCATCGCCGTAAATCATAACCTCAATCTTTTTCCCACTTCGGGCAAGCAGACCCTTTTGGATATTCTCAACAACCGATTTGCAGCTTCTTGGAAATAACTTCACCGTCTCTTCGGTTGCCTTATTGCTTCCTAACAGACCATACTCCTCATTATAACCGCTGCCATTTACCGAGGCCGTAAGGATATCATCCAGCCCGAATAATTTCTCTGCTCCTGCTGCCTTTAGCAGACGTTTGGAACGGTTTCGGCTGTGAATATCACAGCAAAGTACGCTCTTTGTATAATCCAGAATGGTACGGCAATCATTTGAAAACACTACCTGTACCTCACATCCGGCATTCTTAATCAGTTCTTTATAGTATTCTATATAATCTACTCCGGTAAATCGATGCGTACCGTATCCGAACAGCTCGCGGTATCTTTCTTCACTCAGCACATCTTTCCATGGATTGATTCCCTTTTCATCCAGCAAATCCAGATCAAGCAGGTGGTTACCGACCTCATCGGACGGATAGCTCAGCATTAATACAATCTTCTTCGCACCCTGTGCAATTCCCTTCAGACAGATCGAAAAACGGTTCCTACTGAGAATCGGGAATATGACACCTATCGTATCCTCACCAAATTTTGAACGGACATCATCGGCAATTTGTTCAACCGTAGCATAATTTCCCTGTGCACGAGCCACAACTGCTTCCGTCACAGCAACCACATCTCTATCATGAAGTGCAAAGCCTTCACTTTTTGCTGCATTTATAATGCTATCTACCACTATTTCTGCAATATCATCACCCTCACGAATTATCGGAGCGCGAACTCCTCTTGATACAGTACCAATCAATCGTTCCATAGCTGTAATCTCCTTTGATTATTTTCCCAAACTGTTACTCCCATTCCTCTTTATTATAGCGGTAAATCCACCCATTGTAAAACTAATACTTTTTATGCCGCCCATAAGCTGTCCTTATGCCTAAAAGAACCACATCGTCGGCATGTAAAATAAATACGGGGATGTGAATACCGCTAAGGAGAGTGCCAATTTTTTCTTAATGCTTTCTTCTAAGTCAATTTTTCGGAAACTGATCTTTAGATTAAACAGGTAGATAAAGAAAGCCGTAATTATTACGGAGATTGTAACCCAGATAACCGCATAAATACTATCAAAAGGATTATAGGATACTGCATTTGCCAGATTCTTATACCACCAGTCACGAAGCTTTATATTCGATTCAAAATGTATTAGGTTTGGAATAAACATAAGGAGCGTTCCTATGAAATCCGCTAGAAATCCAAAGCCCCAGACTTTAAAAATTGTCTTTTTATAAATGTTTTTTATATCCTCTGCTTTTACAAACTTTAAGGTGAGGTAAACCGCCAAGGTGTCGATCAAAAAATTCGCTGGCAGAACGATCAGCCAGGTCTGCGGAATGAGCCAAAGCAGCCAGATTGGAAATATAATATTGTATAATTTAATATGTGTCTTCTTATTAATAATGAATCCCTCCTAAGTTTACTGTTTTTCTTCTATGTATTATTCGACCTTTCCCATTTTATTAAAGGGATATATGCGAAAGACTGCCTTGCCTTCTACCTGCTTTACGTCAATAGGTCCAAAATCTCTGCTGTCCCTGCTTACCTCCCGGTTATCACCGATGACAAACAGTTCGTCTTCTTCTACCGTAATCGGAAGCTCAATATTACCGGGCAGTGTTTCTCCATTTGCATAGGATTCTTCCAGCTTCTCTCCATTGATAAAGACCGATCCATCCTGAATATCAATCTCATCCCCAGGAACACCAATGACCCTTTTCACCAGCCGTTCCTGCTCCGCAGCAATTTCATCGGAGGAGGAAAATCTGCCCTTTAAGCTCCGTATAAAAGTATCGATTACATTTCCTTTTTCCTCATTTTCAAGAAAAATGATAATATCTCCTCGTTTTGGCTCATCAAAGGCATAGCTTAATTTGCTTACGATCAACTGTTGACCTTCAAACAGAGTGTTTTCCATCGAACTTTGCTCCACCTCTGCCTTTGCAATAACTGTACTGTCAATAAATAGTGATAGAAAAAGTGCTACAACAATGACTGCAACCCAGCTTCCGATTTCTCTCAGGATTTTTTTCTCATTCTTCATAATCTCCTCCATTTCTGCGCTGCCTTTTGCGCATTACAAGTTTGTGAGTGCAGCGCAGACACAAACTTGCTGAGTGAAAGATAAAAAATCTTTCACTCTTTCCTCATTTCTTGCGCGACTTTTTATATCGCATTGAGCTTGTGGTGCCGCGCGGGCACAAGTTCGGTATGGGAAGCTGCTTCTTCGTCACAGGAACCGCAATTTTCTTCGTAATTTCTTCTCTCGCGCTATTACATATCCTCTAAAACAGGCTCGCCTTCCAGGAAAGACGCCGACAGACCGAGCCGCTCAAAATAGGTACACATCTTTTGACATGCAAATTTTTCTGTTGAATAATGGGTTCCTCCCAAAACATTAATATGATTCTTGCGTTCGTATTCATGAACTTCCGAATAAGCTTCGCTATTTGATGAAATTCCTGTGATAAGAACATGAAGGTTATTCTCTATCATTTCCGAAACAGTATCCAGCATATTTCCTCCACCGGCAACAATTCCTATCCTGCCGTCCTTAATACTGCCTGCCCCATAGCGATACAGTTTTACAGGATGCCCCAGTGCCGCGGACAGCAGATGCTGTAGCTCATCGATGTTCTTACATGCGGTTTTTCCGACTACACCACACAGAGAACCGCGATAATGAACGAACGGCGTTTCTATCTTTATGTTTAACGCATCCGCTAAGGTTTTACTTGTGGAATATTCACCGTAGTTGTCAAGAGGCACATGTAAATTATATATCGCTATCCTCCTCTCCCGAAATTGATCTAGTAACGCTTGATCCATTTGATAAAACGGCTGGGGTCTTCGAATATCCCAAATCGATGGATGATGCACAAAAAGCATCGCATCGGTGATGTCCTTCTCTATTATTTTTTGCATTATTTCATTGGTAGGAAATACAGCAGTAAAGACCTGCGTAATTTCATTGGCAAAATCACAAACCACTCCCATACTTCGTTCCTTAAAATTCGTTGAAAGGTAATCATTAAGTTCCGGCATGTACCTTGCCCAATCATCACTTAACTCTTCAAAGATAAAATCCTTTTCTAATTGCTTAACCAATTCGACAGATCTCATCATCTTTCACCTCATTTCTACGCAGCACTTTGCGCTCCTCTAACCTTCGGGTACGAGTATCTTAAATATTTATTCTTATATTACCACGCATTCTATAAAAAGTGTAGTAAATTTTAATATGGGGCTGCTGTAAAGCAATTTAATCCTGTAAAAAGGTCCGGGATCGGTTGTTTCATACGCTTCTTATGGAATCCGGGTAAACCGCCGATATAATAAACGACAGATACCTCATCTGATTTGAGAATCAAAAGCGTTCTCAACAAATCGACTTCTTCAATTTGCATAAAGTAAGGAAAAACTTAAGTAATAAGAAACCATTTTTAATGCGCGACTGTTTGAAGTCGTTGGCACTTAGACCACGTATTTTGTAGTCTTATGTACCATTACGTACTTCAATCCAAGTATTGCGTTTTCTGCAATGCTTTGCGGGACTGTGTGTTGCGAAGGAAATTTGTTTCATATTGCTTGTCAACACATAGATTGTGCAAATTGACGAAGTCAGGTATATAAATCGCTTTTGCCCCTCAAATCAAGCTTAAATAGAAAACCGAATTCAGAAAGGGGGCTGTTTGGATGGAAATCAGCCAGACCCCACTCTCAAGTAATAAAACCAGTAAATCCCGCACCGCCTTCATAAGCGCTTCCTCCAAGGCAGCAGAATTGCAGGATACCTCCCGGTTTTCCAAAGATTCTGCACATGTGGAATTAAAGGAAGGGCAGATGCTTCGGGGAGAAATCGTGGATCTTCGATACAACAGTGTTCGTATCCGGTTAGAACCTGGGCATCAGATCATAACCGCAGGGCTTGAAGGAGATTTTCCCCTAGCCATCGGAGAAACTGCACAGTTTCAGGTGCTACAGGATTCCTCCGACCGCTTGGTATTAAGATACCTTCCGGCGAATCCGCAGACAACCGCTGACACTGCCGTAGAAAAAGCATTGACAGCATCCCATCTTGCACTGACCGACAAAAATAAAGCTCTCGTCACAATGCTCTTAAATCATAAAATGTCAATTGACAAACAGACCCTGCACACCATGGTGAAATTATCACATCAATTCCGTGATACCTCTTTCCTCACTCTGGTTCTGATGCATAAATACAACCTTCCTGTGACAGAGGAAAGCATCGCCCGGTTCGACGCTTATACAAGTGGAACGAATCAATTGCTAACGCAGGTAAATGCGCTTACCAACAATATCGCAGAATTGCTGTCGGGCATCGCGGAAGCGAACACTTCGGATGCCTTATTTTACGTTAACGATACCCTCCTTTCGTTATTGGAGGAGAACGCCTATGCAAAAGCCTTAGATTTACCTGCACAGGCCCCGCTTAGCAGTATTTTACTCCAGGAGGAACGGCAGCTTCTTGAAGAAGCCATAAAGCAGCAGATCGAAGCAGACAGCCAAAGTTGCAAGAATAACGCCGCTGTGCTTGATAACGTTATCGTAAAGATTACAGACGGAACCCTCCCTCTTTCGGACACCATTGCATTTCTGACCGATATTTTTATTCCGGAGCAAGTCTCCCGGCATACTTTGGAAAATGAGATGAATGAGCAGGCAGATCCACTTATCCAAAATAGCCTTCCGCTGCCTAAATCGGATCCGTCAGCAGCAATTATTGCAGACCTGATAGAGAAGTATTCTCCGGCGGCAGATTCTCCCATGGAAATTCAGGACCTCTTAACTGCACAGGAAAGGGAATATCTATTGCTGTATCTTCCATCGGATTCGGTAACAGATGATTTTAAAGAACAGATCGGATCTGGAACCGCCAAAATCCAAGATGTGTTGCAATGGATCAAAAGCAGCCTTCCCCAGATGGATCTTTCTTCCGCCAGAGAACTGCTACAGTCTCCGGAATACAGCCGGCTTCTTACTGGGGCATTTCGTGAAAAATGGACGCTTACTCCGGCAAAGCTTCGAGTTAAGGATTCGGTACTGCACCTATATAAAGACCTGGAAGAGGACCTAAAAAAGCTGGACCGCCTACTAAAAACCGGCAAGGAAATTACGGAAACGGCACGTTTTCAGGATCCTGTAAAAAGCATGCAGGAAAATCTGACCTTCCTGAAGGATTTAAACCAGGTCGTTACCTATCTTCCGCTGCCGATACAATTTAAGAATCAAGATGCGCAGTGCGATTTGTATGTACTGGCAAGAAAGAAAGCGGCCCGGCATCCAAAGGATGGTCTTACTCTGCTTCTTCATCTTGCTATGACGAATCTGGGTATGTTAAATATTCATGTCCGCATGGAACAAAAACAGATCCTTGCCAGGTTTTATACAGAGAAGCCGGAATCCGGGCGATTATTATCTGATCATATGAGTGTCTTAACCGACGCACTGGGCAAAAAAGGTTACCGCCTTCAAGCGGAGGTGACCGATACCTATGAAAAATCGGACTTTGTAAAAACTATCATGGAGCAGGGCGCAGAGGATTCTAACATCCGGCGGTATACCTTTGATGTCAGGACATAGAAACGATTGGTAATAAAAAAGGGCGTTGCATTTCGTGTGATTCATCCGCTTTTGCAACAACCCTTTGATTTTTCTATTCCATTTGCTTCACCCGGTATCAAACCGAATGGGATTCCTCTATCTTTTTGTCCATTTCACTTTCTTCCGTGATTTTTCTATCATACTCATCAAATATATACGATAAAATAGCCGCCATTCCCACGAACTCGCAGCCATATATCTTCCTGTTTTCCTCCAGCGGCTGGCTCCGAATAATCTTTACAACGCAATGCAGGGTATCCCCTTCATTCAGATTAATATTTGCATTAAAATAATAGCCGATTGGCAATTCACTTTCGGATTGAAACCCGATCCCTGTTTTTGAGATATTCACTACTTCAATTGGAGCATTTATATTACGGACTTGTTCATTATCCTGTTTATAAAGATTCGATATCTCCAATGACAATTTGACAGGCATTCTTTTTGCCCTTCTCCGTTCCTGCATATTCCCCTCATTTCCGCGCAGCTCTTTGCCTCATGGAGTTTGTGCCGGTGCAGCTTTTTGCGCATTATCCAATATATGGTACTTGTTTCCATATAATTATAGCGCAATTGGTTGAAATATACAATACAAAGATACGATTCCTCTATTCCTTTTTCTGCCCTACCGAATCCCGTTCTATTACATTTACTCCGATCATAATTTTTTCTGCCGGGGTTGCCTTATTGGCAAACCGCCACATCAATAGCTGAATGGCTCTTCTTCCCATTAATTCTTTATTTACCTGAACCGTTGTCAGCTTCGGTACCACCATGGTGCACAAATCCAAATCGTCAAATCCCATCACACTGATATCTTCCGGAATTCGATATCCCATTGCTTTTAGAGAATTACATACCTGGATAGCCACACTATCATTGGAGCAGAAGAAGACCTCCGGCATTTCTTTGACACTTTTCACCCGCTCCATAATTTTAGCCGTATCATTATTGAGAACATATTGCTCAATATCCGATACCATAGAATACTGTTTGATATATTGGGAGGTCTCCGTATACGCTTTGATATCCGGTAAATGAATCAGAGCCTCCTGGTACCCCCAGAAACGCTCCCGGACGCTGACGGTATAGTCCATATCGCCAAAATATCCGATCTTTTGAAACCCTTTGTCAATCAGATAACGGACTGCCTGATGGGCGCCTAGATGGTTGTCGGTCATAACGCTATCCGTAGCGTATTTTAGGGAAGTCGTATCAACTAAAACCACCGGTATATCATACTGCTTGACCCGAACTAAGTAATCATCCGATATCTTGCCCACAATAATAATACCCGCAACTTTCCTATTCTTAATACTGCCCGGGATTTCATCCTGATCCAAAACGTTCATTAAAACATCGTAATTATTTTTCTTTGCTTCCTGCTCGATCCCAAGAAGAACCTTCGAATAAAAATGCATATCCCGAAAATACACTCTTTGTATCAGGATGCATAAATTCTTACCGGAATAAGTTTTGGAATACTTCTTCGTTTGCTCCAAATATCCCATTTCCTCCGCTGTCTTTAAAACCAGACTCCTAGTTTCCTCACTTACTCCAGCTCTGTCATTTAAGACCAGGGATATGGAATTAATCGACAATCCAAGTTTTGAAGCAATATCTTTCATGGTAACCCTTTGCTTCATACTTATACCATGCTCCTTTCAAAGTCTGGAGACTTTGTGCGTAGCACAAATCTCCGGTTGAAAGAATGAAATTCTTTCAACCTTACCTCCTTTTTGCTCATCACGGAGCTTTGAACTCCGCACAGGCGCAAACTCTCTTTTACAGCTTCCGAAATTATAGAATCTGCATTGCTTTATAAACCTCACGGATATGTATATCCGCGCGGCATATTTTATCATCGGCGGCACCATAATATATACTTACGATATCATTTTCAAAAAGGCAACCGCAAGTAAAAACCACATTTCCAAAAAAGCCTTCTTTCTCATAATCTGTCTCCGGTTTCAGAATGGGATCTTTTGTTCTGGCAATAATTTTTGTAGGATCGTCCTTGTCCAATAGAAAGGCACCCAGGCAATAGCGATTCTCCTGATCTGCCCCATGATAGATCTTAATCCAGCCCTTTTCTGTCCGAAAGGGCACCGCGCCGCCCCCAATTCTTCCATTCTCCCAGCCATCCTCTGTAACTCCGGTAAAATGTCTTTGCTGCCCCCAATGAATCAGATCCGGTGATTTTGCAATCCACATATCCGGATATCCGATGGAGCAGGGAACCGGCCGGTTAAACGCCACATAGGATCCGTCAATTTTCTCGGGAAAGATCGTTACATCCTTATTTTCCGGTGCAAAGATAACCCCTTTTCTTTCAAAGGTTACAAAATCTTTGGTGATAAGCAGGGATGTTGCTGCTCCATGCCTCGTTACACTGGTATAATTAATATAATAATTATCCTCAATTTTGGTAATTCTCGGATCTTCCATTCCCCAGCTTTCATCCTCTGCACGGGGCATAATCGTCGGGTGGTCATCCAAGGTAAAGTAAATTCCGTCCTTCGATCTTGCGATTCGAAGATGGGATAGGGAAGTCAGATATGTAATCTTTTTCATTCCCTGCGCATCTATTCTCCAGATGGATCTGCTGTCCGAATAATCAAATTCCGGATGCTCCGATTGAACAATCGTTACAACCTCCATCTCATCTCTTCCTTGTTTCTTCGTAACGAACGGAATCTTATAGCTTCCTTGCGGTACATTCTTTACGGATTCTGCTACTCTGCATAAGAGAATTATTTCATCTTTATATCTTGTCACGCCGCAGTTAAAGATGCCATCCACTTTGAATTCATCCCTGCTCGGTCGCACCTCTTCCGGTGTGATTAATGGGTTTTGATTACATCGGTTCACTTTTATCATCATGTCTCCTTATTTCAGCATAAAACTTATTCCATCCTTAAAGTGCTTCGAAAAACACAGGAATAGTATAATAATCGGTGTCGTTAATATTACAGAAGCCGCATACATCGGCCCTGGGAAATTTCCCATTGGTTTAAACTGCGTGGAAATCATTACATTTAAAGTCTGCATCTGGATATCCGGAGAAATCAGCATATCCCACATCAGCTCTGTCCATCTCCCCATGAAGGTGGATAAAAATACAATCGTAGAGACGGATTTTGTTACCGGAAAAGCTATTTTCCTTATTATCGTAAAATCTCCGGCACCATCCATTCTTGCAGCTTCAAACAGCGCATTTGGCAGTGTTTTAAAATAGTTAATATACATAAAGATCGCCCAGATGGAAATCGCCATGGGCAGAATCATTCCGGTATAGCTGTTGGATAAGGATTTCATCAGCATGAATCTCGGTACCAATAAGATAATCACTGGAAAAAACATTTGAAATAACAAAGAATTGTAAATAAATCCTTTGCCCTTAAACTTAAGCTTTGTCATACTATAGCCGACAAACAACCCTGCCACTACCGATATCACTGCAGTCGGAAAGGATACAAGAAAGGAGTTCAACAGAGCCTTCACCCACATCATGCTATTTGAAGCACCGCCGGTACTGAGTAAATAAGTATAGCTTCGCAGGGTAAATTCCTTGGTAAATAGTCTCTTATCCACTTGATCCCACGGCATCAGAGACTGCATTATCATATAGTAATAAGGAAATAAAGAAATTGCCAGCAGTACATACGTTACAAGGATCACGATCAACGTTTTCAGACTAAATCTTTTCTTCTTCACTGTAATATCCTCCTTACCATCCAAACTTCTTATTTAATTTATTCATAAGAAAGCTGATCAAACGTATCGATACAAAGATTTGAACCGCATTGGCAATCGCAATTGCAGCACCATAACCGGATTGGAACCTGGTAAAGGAAGTATTATAAATCTCTAACTGCCAGGCGGTTGTTGCCAGATTCGGTCCGCCTCCGGTCAGCAGATACGGCTCCGTAAATATCCCGAAAGCGAGCCCTGCCGCAAGTACAATCACCGTTGTTAACGTGGGTGTTATCATGGGCAGCGTTATATGCATTAATTTATGGAGGCCGGATGACCCGTCTAATTTCGAGGCTTCATTTACCTCCTCCGGAATCCCTTCAATTCCCGATAATATAAACAAAGCATAGTATCCGGACATCTTCCATACAATGATTCCTACAATTACTGCAAATGCAACCGTTTCATTCTGCAGCCATTTAATATCAAGCTGAAAGGAATCCCGAAGGAAGCGGTTAAAGACGGAATTATAGCTAAAGAAATATTTCACCACTACCGAGGTCGCAACACCGGAGGTCAGATAAGGGATAAAGAATAAAACCGCAGTAAATCCCTTGATTTTATCCGGTAAATGATGTACTAAGGTTGCAATGAGCAACCCGAAAATAAAGCAAAGCAGGACGATGGGAACCAGGTAGCGATAGGAATTGACAAAAGATGCAAAGATCCGCTCGTCCTTGAATAAGCGTATAAAATTTCCGAAACCGACAAATTTCTTCTCTTCCGACATCAAATTCCAATCCATTGTGGAAAGCCAGATTGCCCATACAAGGGGAATTAAAAAAAAGATAAGAGAATAAATCAGATAAGGCGTATTTAGCAGCCAGCCGAAAACATTTCTCCGGCTGTCATGCTTTTTTGTTTTCTTCGGATTCATTCTTAAGCCTCCGTTTCTATGAACGATTGTTCAGATAAAATATGTGGGGGCATAACAAAATTTATTGAGGATTTACTCTATAGGAATTTTCTCTCCGGTACAAGTAATATCATCTAAAATTTTGTTACATCCCCACATGAATTACTATTTCAATATAAAACTATTCTAATCCGCCTGCTTCTTTCATAGCGGCAATTGCTGCATCCACATAGGCTGAAGCATCCGGAGCATTTAACGGTTCCGTATTCATCGCTTCCTGAACATAGGGTGCCATACCCTGATCGGTAAGTGCCGTCTGGATATCGGTCATTTTCTCATGGGACATGCTTGGCATTGCATAAGGAATATATTTTGCCAAAGCAGCTAATTCCGGGAACTCGATCAGCATTTCATCAAAGGTTTCATTTTCCAATAAATCGCCACGTACTGGCAGCATAGTCGTTGCCTTTAACCAGTCCAAATCCGTCTGTGATGAATTCTCTGTACTGAATAACCATTGAAGGAATGCTACTGCACCTGCATGTTCCTCTTCGGAAATACTACTGTGCTTATAAACCACAAGTCCTTTGGCATCTGCGAAGCAATACGGGGTATCCCCTTCCTTCTTAACGATGGATGGACCATATTCATAATCTTCGCCGTAAACCTTACCAGCTTCTCTTAATAGATTAATTTCCCATGGTGCATTCACGGTAAGAAGTATACTGGGATTCTCATCGGTCCAGATATTCGTAAGCTCTGTGGTAAGGATTCCGTTACCAAACATACCGATAAACTCAAATGCTTCCTTAGCACCTTCCCGGTCCATGGTCAGCTTATTTCCTTCTACTAAGCTGCCACCCTGCGTAAATGCCTGGTACGGCATCTGGAAGTCATGCCAACGATCCCACCATTGATCTCCTCTGGTTAAGGATGGGCGGTAAAAGATATGGGATACCCCCATCTCTTTCATGGTTGTATCTCTGTTTTCAACAAAAGCAGCAACCACGGCTTCTAATTCCTCCATTGTCACCGGAACTTCTTCAAATCCAAGAGTCTTTAAAGCCTTTGTATTCCACTGCCACATCATCGGGTTAACATACATAGGAATTACATATTGCTTTCCGTCCAGTTCCCATCCCTTGATGGTTTCTTCCATTGCTCTTTCCGCTACAATATTCTGGAACCACTCTTCGTCCTGTAAATCATATACCACACCGGAATCTGCAAGCGTAGCTGCAAAGCCGATATTGATATTTTCAGAAATTGCCGGCACGGTACCGGTAACAATGGAGTTTTGGATTCCAGCCTCGGAGGAAGGACTTTCTGGCATTTGCTGAACAACTACTTCATACTCCTTGCTTGCTGTGTTAAATGCCTCTGCTTTTGCACTCCAAAAATCATATTGCTGCTGATTGGGAGCAGTCCAAAAATCAACCTTCACTTTCTTTGTATCCGCTGCCGTATTCGCATTGTCCTTTGCTTTATCACCTTGATCCGAGCCTTTACAAGCCGCCAGGCTGGTTGCTAAAACAAAAAGTATCAGTAAAAGACGAAATGTTTTTTTCGATTGCTTCATTTTATCATCAATTCCTTTCCATTTTGTATAATTCCAGACAATAGATATCTTTCATATTACTTGAATTCCTTACTTGATTTGTGTAAATTGAAAAGCCTATTTATTAATCAGATTCTGCTTCATATTCTAAAAATGGATCTGTGATGATTGCTGCATGAGCCTCTGCATCACTTACACCAACATATAATTTCGCATTGTCATCCGGCTGCCTTACTAACCCGCCGCTAAATATAACGTCCATCAAATCAGGTCGTTTTGCGGCACCTTTTTCAAAATCACCGCGCACAGCGATTATTTTCATTGGGGAATACTTCTTCTTATGTAAATCAAAGCAGAAACTGCTGGCATAGTAATGTCGGCTGCCTTCCTCATCAAACTTAGCAATATGGGAAAGTACCCCTATCTTACCGTTTTTTAATAAATGGAGTTCATTTGCTCCGCCCCATTCTTCTTCGTAAAATTGGTCTTCCATTACGGCTGCCTGCTTGATTCTCTCCGGAGTCAGCTCTCGAATGTCCTTCAAAAGCGTATAGGCGATCTTACCTCTTCCGCCTATCTTCCCTTGCGGTCTTGTAAAGACGAGGATGTCTTTGCTGTCCAATTGAAGCAGCCGTATATCCTTCATTCTCTCGGGGCCTTTTGCAAACCTCTCCAGCTTATCGAGGGTCTTACCTTTATAAAAGATGGTCCGATAAGCCAGTTCCCCCTCACGTTCCGGATCATCATAGATCTCAACGCCGCCAACAATAATCTCATCGTTTACTTTTGTAATAAATGGATCCTGTAGCTTTAATTCTGGATATCCTTCTCTTTTGTGCCAAACACCATTCTTTTCTATAAAGAAAATTACAGTAGAAACTTCACTGTCTCTTGCCTCTACGCGGCCTGCTATCAAAGTTTCCGCATTCCACAGAAAAGCAGCACTGATATTATATACATCCCTATCATCCGCAGCCCCTAAATCAAATTTGATTTTTTCTGTGGATATTACAGGATTCAAGCTTTGATATTCAAGCAATAACTCCCTGCAACTTCTTTTTGTTGAATTGTAATTAACTCTTTTTTCCATAGCGTTTCCTCACCTCATATAATAACCGCAGGTTACTAGCGAAACATCGGTATTGTAATTATTGTTATAAAGCAGATACACACACAATTTATTTAACCAGAGAGTTTCGTAATTACCTATATAAGCGTAGTGAACATATGCAGAATTACCTGCAATATGCGGTCGAAGCAAAAGATCATGAACTGTTTTTTTGTACATGTTTTTGTTATTCATAATATAATATGCATATTATTTTTCCTTACAAGAAGATAATATAATACATTTTACTTGAATCCAACCGCTACTTACTTGAATTCTATATTATTTGATGCATTAATTGCGCTTTAATTACTTGTATTTATCACATTGTTTAAATTAAATTCCATAAATTTCAAAACGCTTCCTGGCAAAGAGATTGTACCTTCTTTGTCGGGAAGCGTCTTTCTACTTATTTATATAAGGAAGGCTGATATGAGTGTTAAAAGGCTTCTTAACAAATCGTCTTCATCAGTTTGCACAAGTCAAGGAAAAACTTAAGTAATAGGAAACAATATTTTAATGCGCAACTATTTGAAGTCGTTGGCACGTACCATTACGTACTTCAATCCAAGTATTGTGTTTTTTGCAATACTCTGGGGAACAACGTATTGCGAATAAAATATGTTTCCTATTACTTGTCAGCGCATAAATTGTGCAAATGATGAAATTGATTCAGAAAACGGCTTTTGACGCTCAAATCAGCTTTATCATGTATTCAGGATTTCCTCTATGATCTGATTGACACGTCCGGGATCCGCTTTTCCTTTCATTTCCTTCATTGTCTGACCGACAAGGAAGCCCATTGCCTTTTTCTTGCCGCTCTTATAGTCTGCGACCGATTGTGCGTTTGCATCCATCACTTTCTTTATTACTGACCGCAGCACCCCTTCGTCGGAAACCATCCCCAGTCCATGCTCTTTTACGTATCGTTCTGGATCAATATTTTCCTTAAATATATGTTCAAATACTTCCTTTGCCACGGTCCGATTAATCTTCCCCTCCCCCACTATGGTAATCAATTTTGCCAGCTGCTCCGGTGTAAAGGGGATCTGCTCCGCCTCCATCTCCTGCTCTTTTAACAGCCGCATGGCTTCAACCATCAGCCAGTTCGACACCTCTTTCGGCTGACCACATAGAGCGACCGTCTTCTCAAAGCAATCGGCAAGATATTTATTGCCGGTAAGAAGCGCAGCGTCGTAGGCAGGAATGTCAAATTCTTTCACGTATCGCAGCATCTTCTCGTCCCGCAGCTCCGGCTGGCGGTCATGGATTGCCTGCAGCCATTCCTCGCTTATTTCAATTGGAGGCAGGTCCGGCTCCGGAAAATATCGGTAATCCTGTGCATCCTCCTTGGAACGCATGGCAAAGCTGGTATCCTTATTATCATCCCAGCGTCTGGTTTCCTGAATAACCTGCCCGCCGTATTCTAACAGCTCGATCTGGCGCTTTCTCTCTCCCTCAATCGCTCTGGCAATCGCCTTAAAGGAGTTCATATTCTTCATCTCAGTTCTGGTGCCAAACTCCGGTGCTCCTGCCTCCCGAACCGAAAGGTTGATATCCGCCCGAAGGGATCCCTCCTGCATCTTGCAATCGGAAACCCCAAGATATTGAAGAATCAGCTTCAGCTTCTCCAGATAAGCGATTACCTCCTCGGCAGAACGCATATCCGCTTCACTGACGATTTCAATCAGAGGCACCCCGCAGCGGTTATAATCCACCAGAGTACAATCCTCCCATTCATCATGGATCAGCTTACCAGCATCCTCCTCCATATGGATTTCATGAATTCCGATCATTTTCTTACCAATCTCCGTTTCAATTTCTATTCTGCCGTTTCTTGCAATCGGGAGATAAAGCTGAGAAATCTGATATGCTTTGGGAAGATCGGGATAGAAGTAATTCTTACGGTCAAATTTGCAATTCTTCGTTATCGTGCAGTTTAGAGCAAGCCCGGCTGCAATAGCAAATTCAACTACCTGTTTATTTAGTACCGGAAGGGTACCTGGCATACCGGTGCATACCGGGCAGCAATGTGTATTCGGTTCGCCGCCAAAAGCCGTACTACAGGAGCAGAATATCTTTGTTTTGGTGGCAAGCTCGACATGGACCTCCAGTCCAATCACAGTTTCATATATTTTCATTTTAATAACCATGCCTTTCTTCATAGCCTGCAAACTTAGGCCTCAGACACAAAGTTGCTTGTGAAAGATTTATCTTTCACACTATCCTCATTTCTGCGAGGTTTTTTGCGCATCGTGGAGTTTGTGGATGCCACGCAGACACAAACTCTCTGCATAAAGACGTTTTATCTTCACGCTATCCTCATTTCTGTGTGAAAGCGCTTTTTTTCGCGCCATTCTCATTTCTGTGTGAAAGCGCTTTTCTTCGCGCCATTCTCATTTCTGTATGAAAGCGCTTTTCTTCGAGCTATCCTCATTTCTGCCGCCAACCGCGGCATAAAATTCATTTTCCCTTAAACCAAGGCAGTCGGTCTGGTATATCCGATCGCCTGCTCTAAGCTATATGCCGCCCGGATAATATCTTTTTCTCCGAAATGCTTGCCAATCAGCTGAAGTCCAATCGGCAGCCCCCTTTGATCTCTTCCGCAAGGCAGGCTGATCGCCGGCAGACCTGCTAAATTCACGGATACGGTAAAGATATCGGATAAATACATCTTTAACGGATCCGAGAGGCTTTCTCCAAGCTTCGGTGCCGTCTGAGGGGAAATCGGTCCAAGAATCATATCGTATTGATTAAAAGCCTTCTGAAAGCCTTGGTTAATCAAGGTGCGCACCTTTAAGGCTTTCATATAAAATGCATCGTAGTACCCGGAGCTGAGAACAAAAGCACCAATCATCATTCTGTGTTTTACTTCCTCCCCGAACCCTTCACTTCGGCTGTTCTTATACAGTTCCTGCAGTCCTTCATACTTTGAAGAACAATAACCATATTTTACTCCGTCAAACCGGGATAGATTGGAGCTTGCCTCCGCACAGGCAATCACATAATAAGCGGGGACTGCATAATCCACGGCTTCTAAATCAAATTCCTCCACCCAGGCACCCTTCTCTGTTAAAATCTTTACCGCGTTATCGATACAATCCCTGATATCTTCCTCCACTCCCGAGCCAAGGTAGCCCTTCGGAATTCCAATTCGCATTCCCTTCACATCATCAACGAGTGCATCCCTATAGCGATACCCTGTCTGGCTAAGAGCAGTGGAATCCTTTCCATCGTGTCCGGAGATAGCCTCTAGAACCGCCGCACAATCGGGTACTGTTCTTCCCAAAGGTCCGATTTGATCCAGAGAAGAGGCATAAGCAATCAGTCCATAGCGGGAAACCGTACCGTAGGTAGGCTTTATCCCGGTCACGCCGCAGTATCCTGCCGGCTGCCGAATGGACCCACCGGTATCCGAACCTAAGGCATAATACGCTTCCTCTGCCGCCACTGCCGCTGCGGAGCCTCCGCTGGATCCTCCGGGTACATGGGCGGTGTTCCATGGATTCTTCGTTGCCCCGAAGAAGGAGGTCTCCGTCGTGCTTCCCATTGCAAATTCATCCATATTCGTCTTTCCAAGAATAACCGCTCCCGCTCCTTTCAACCTTTCTATCACCGTTGCATCATAGGGCGGTTCGAAATTATGCAGCATTCTGGAGGCGCAGGTTGTTTTAACATTCTTTATACAGATGTTATCTTTTACTGCCATGGGTACTCCGGCAAGCGGGGAATCGGCTAACTCCCCCTGCTCTATCCGCTTTTGTACCTGAACGGCCTGAGCAAGTGCCTCCTCCTCCAAGAGGGTAATATAGCAGTGATAGGAGGCATCTCTTTGCCGGATAACCTCTAGCTGTACTTTCGTTGCTTCAACCACGGATATTTTCTTGTCTTTTATCAATTTTCCCAGCTCAAAAGCGGATAGTGTCATAATGTCTTTCATTCGTCTCCCTCCTATTCAACCGTCTTCGGAACAACAAAGGATCCATCCTTCTGCTTTGGTGCATTCTTAAGCAGCTGCTCCCGTTCGTTCTTGTTCACTACCTCATCCTCACGAAAAACATTCTTTACGGGGAGAACATGGGACATCGGTTCCACTCCTTTTGTATCCAGCTGATTCATGGTTTCCATATAACCCAGGATATTATTTAGCTCTTCTGCTATCTGACCTTTTTTCTCATCCGGAATGGTAAGCTTTGCTAAAGCAGCCACATATTGAATCGTTTCCTCCGTTATTTTCATACTCTGCCTTCCTTTCTTGCGGTTTATATCCTTTTTTTCTTGTTTCTTTCTTGCGCCTTCTTTTGCAGCCTTTTTGCTCTTATTTATTACTTTTTGATTTTTCCGCCTATCCTTTATCCGCTTGCTTTTTATTTTCTTTAGTTCTTTCGTCGCCACTTCCAAAAGCTTCCTGAATCTATCTCTTGCAGTCCTGCAACCTTTTCTTCCCAAACCCCTGCCTTTTATCATACTGCTTTCCATCCGTATTCCTCTGAATTCTGGATATCATACTTTATGATATCTTCCAGCCGGTGCGGTTCTGCGCTGTCTTTCTATGGTTCCAGCCGGATTACATCTCTTGGGAACATGGCAGTTTCCCTGACATTCTGTTCATTAAGAAGCTTCATGGTCAGCCGTTCCAAACCGATACCAAGACCGCCGTGAGGCGGCATGCCGTATTTGAAAATCATAAGATAATTGGCAAAATCCTTGCTGTCCATACCTCTGGCTTCCATTTTTCGAAGCAATTCCGTATAGTCATGAATTCGCTGCCCGCCCGTGGTAATTTCCATACCCTTGAACAGAAGATCAAAGCTTAATGTAAGCTTCGGATCCGCAGGATCCTCCATCGCATAGAACGGTCTCTTCTTGGATGGATAATGGGTTACGAATACAAAATCACTTTTATATTCCTCTTGAAAATACCGACCGATCAACGCTTCCTCCTCCGGTTCCAGGTCATAAGGATTTCTGATTTTTCTGTTATATTTTTCACTAACAAGAACTTTCGCCTCATCAAATCTTACCGAGGGTATCTTGCGGGTCTCCGGAAGAGTAACCTTAAGTATCTTCAATTCCTTCGCATAGCTTTCCATTAACAGTTCAAATATATAGCGAAGCAGCTCGGTCTCCATCTCCATAATATCTTCAAAACCCCGGATATAACCCATCTCTAAGTCAAGACTGGTATATTCATTCAAATGTCTAGTGGTGTTATGCTTTTCTGCACGAAATACCGGTGCAGCTTCAAATACCCTGTCATACACTCCCACCATGGTCTGCTTATAAAATTGCGGGCTCTGGGCTAGAAATGCTCTCTTTCCAAAGTAATCCAGCTTAAAAACATTTGCTCCGCCCTCCGCATTCCCAGCCACGATCTTAGGGGTACGGATCTCGGTGAAATCCTGTGAAAATAGGAAATCCCGGAAGCCCCTGACGATTCCCTCCTGCAGCTTAAAGATTGCTCGTTCTCTTATATTCCTTAGGGAAATAGGACGGTAGGTAAGCTTCGTCTCCAAGGAGGTCGCAAGCTTCCTTTTACCAATCGGAATCGGCAGTGTAGCATCTTCCAGCGGAGCAGACAGAACACTGATATTATTTAAGTGTACCTCAAATCCATATGGCGCCCGTTTTTCCTGGCTTACGATACCTTCTGCGGTAACGGTCATTCCTTCTCTTAGCTCTTTGCAATTAAAATTGGTAACCCCTTCCTCATATATACATTGTACAAGACCTTCTTTTTTTCGCAATATTACAAATGCAATCTCGCCCATGTCGCGGATTGTATGAACCGCTCCGGTAAGCTTCACTGTACCGGTATGAGTTCCTTCCCATATATCCCGAATTGCAGTCGTATCCGGCTTTCTGATTCCTGTAATAAAATCCATCCCATTTCCTCCTTTTCTTAAAATTAGTTTAAGGTTTGCGGGTCAAAAGCCAGTATATAAAATCGACTTCATCAATTTGCGTAATTTATGCATTGATAAGTAATAGGAAACATATTTCATTCGGAGCACCTTGTCTCACAAAGCACTGCATAAAACGCAGTACTTGGATTGAAGTACGTAATGGTATATGCCAACGATTTCAAACAATTGCACATTGAAATATTGTTTCTTGTTACTTAGCCTTTCCCTGTTTTGTGCAAATTGAAGAAGATTATTTGTTAGCAAGGCTTTTGACCCGTAAATCTTAGTTCGATAATTAGTTTTTTCCTTAAAACTTCCCTCGTCCTCCGGTAAGATCCATAAGAATCAAAAAACCCGAAGAACTTTGAATAAATCAAAATTCTTCGGGGCGAGAAACGATAGAAGTTTACACAAGGCAAATTGTTAAGAATCAAACAATCCGCTTGTCAAATTATAATTCCCGCGGTACCACCCGCTTTAAGAGCATAGCTCTCCACTCAAAGCACGTAACGTGTGCCACGCACGAGCCTACTACGATTTCGACCCGTGGGCTCCGGAGTGTTCCGTATCCTACTTATCCTTATTGGTGTGCTCTCAGTCGGTGACTCACCATTCCTGTCTTTCAAGTCTTCGGTAGAATAAAGTCTCCTTCCCTGCCGATTTCTATATGAAATTTTCTTGGATTATAGAAAACAAAGGTATTGTATTCGAGCAACCCCATTGTTGTTTGGTATGTTAACACATCGCTTCCGCAAATGCAAGCCTATATTTTAATTCCTCAGAATCCCTCCGGAAATACATGCCGGTAATAATTCTTTTCCACAATGCTTTTTGAAACCGAGAATTTATTTTTAACAATACTGTTGATCGTCTTAATATAATCCTCCGGAAGTTCTTCCCCAGTCAGGTTAATCACCTCTCCGGTTTTCGAATTATACCTTACCCGATCCGTTATGAAGCTTCGATCAGATAAAATAACCAGAGGCGGAGCATCGGAGAAAACATCCCGTCCCATCAGCAATCTCGAATCATATTCCAAGCCAAACAGGTTTGACAGCGTCGGCAGAATATCCAGACTGGAGCAGGGTTCGTCTACTATGATATTTTGCTTCATTCCCGCACTCCAAAGGATGAAATGGTTCCGATATACCTCAAAATTCGGGTCCACCTCATGCCCTGCCAGTTCATCCAATTTTTCCTTCTCCCATCCATAGGGATAATGATCTGCGCTGAGAGCAATTACGGTACGATCTGCCACATGCGCTTCCTCTAATTTCCTGATCAGCTGCTCCAGTGCAAGGTCCAGTTCAATCTGGCATGCAATATATGCCTTGGCATCCGAAGAATAGGGTAAATCTTCGACCAGCTTCCGGTTCTTATATGCCATACTGTTACCCATAAAGGTATAATTCATATGTCCGCTGACCGTAAGATAATATACATGGAACCTTTCCTCCCCAATATATTCATTCACGGTAGCATTAATCATTTCCAGATCTGATTCCGGCCATACATCCGACTCCAGAACCAGTCCGTTTCCCTTCGCCTTAAAGAGATATCCGAGATTCGGATGTGTCTCATTTCTTTGATAATAAGTATAGGTGTGATTATGATATGCCTTGCTTTCCACACCCATTCGCTTAAACTGATGCCCCAGAGCAAAGGGCATATAGTTATTTCTAGTACGGTACATGCTTCTAGTTCCCACCGGAATCAGCCCGGTCATTACAACATATTCCCCATCACTGGTACTGGTCTGCCACAGTGCAGTATAAAAATTATTAAATACAAAGCCTTCCTGCGTCAGCCGGTACAGGGTTGGCGTTAATTCTTTATGAACCGCGTAAGGGGAGAAGCCTTCTGCGGTCAGCATAATCAGATTATATCCCTGAAACATTCCGGTGTATTTGTTCTTACTGGTCGGAGTAACCGATGCAAAATACTCATGCAGGGTCTTGATGGTGTTATCCTTCTCTCCCTCTGCCAATGCGGCAAAATCGATCTCCATGATATTGGGAGAGGTATCCACCGGAGTCGGGGTTGGCAGGGGACTCGGCGTCGGATCCGATTTCCGCCGGTTTGGCTTTGCCTCCATCGATTGTATTGATTTTGGCGCCGGGGTCGGCACAGCCTTTGGCATCTTCCCTTGAATGGTCGGAAAATCCGCCAGCTTTAGATCCTCTTTGGGATTTAACAGCCTGGAGATGTCCAGCCGGGTCATAGTTGCTATTCCCAGCTGCTTTCCGCACAAATCAGGTACTTTTGTATGATGGTATAAATCATAAGGAGAATAATCCCCTCGGCCAAAGATAAGTAAGGCAATAAGAACCAGAAAGTGCAGGAGCAGGACACCTATGCCCAGAGCCCCCTGCTCCTTTAGCTCCCTTTTACTGCACGAAAACCCATCCTTTAATAGAATCGCAAGAACCGGAAGCGGTAAGCAGAGAAGAAGCAGTTCACTGATATTATGCCGGATGGCGGTCATGGCGTCGGAACCGAATTCTGAAAATACATCTCCTGCCATACCGATCGACTGAAAAGAGAAATATACTTTAAAAATATAAAAATAAATTAACTGAATGCCAAAGATCAGACAAATCAGCGCTGTAATAACCCACATCAATGCTTTATTAATGGTAGCACGAAAAAAGCCGGTTAAAAGTGCCAGCAAAAGTCCAAACGGAAAGGCAAACAAGATCGGGTAAATGATCTTATTATCAATCCTTTGGTAATTCAGAAGATGCAGGATTACTTCCAGATAAATTAATGCTCCTGTAAAAAATCCGAAAGGGTAAATCAGATTATTTCTTTTCTTCTGATCATTGTAATCCCAATATTTTTTAAGAAGATCTCCTGCTTTTTTTAGATATTCTTTCCCCCTTAATCGAAGCAGGTCAAAGCCTTTGCTGTCCCTCTTCTCTTCTCCACCCATACACCATTTTACCTTCTTTCAAAAGAAATATTTCCTTTACCACCTTTACTTACAATGGTTACTATCGCCCCATTGATCATCGCTATCTGCGGTGGTTTATGCCCGATATCAGCATCTAAAATAATCGGCAAATTAAGCTCACCCAATACGGATCGTACTGCTTCTTCATATGTGGTATCCGTATAAGTCCCGAACATCGCAGGTCTACCAAAGATAAATCCCGATGCATGTTCAAACCAGCCTGCTTCCTTTAACTGCCACAATCCGATGGTTAAGGCTTCGCTGCTTAAATCAAAGCTTTCCAGAAACCAGACAATTCCGTCCTGCTTATATTCCTCCACAAATTCCTTCGTTCTATCATATCTGGTTCCGATCAGATTGAGAAGAACATCCAGGCAGCCCCCAAGCGCCCTTCCTTTTATAACAATCTCTTTCGCAGGCTGCCCTGCGGGATGAAGATTTTTCCAATCCACGTCTTTTTCCAGAGCATAGCCTTCTAGTCCGGTTATTCTATCCTGAAAGCCGCCTTGAAATTTCTCAAAGCTTTCCTGTTTAAAATCTTCTCCTTCTAAGATTTTTATGTTATCTTTCAGCGAGCTATGCCATTCGTCCATGCCAAAACTGCCAAAATTACTTGCATAAATCGTTGCAATATCCAAATTCGTTGTAATTGTAAAGGTAAGACCGGTGGTATCGGAGTATCCCTGTACCCATTTAGGATTGTTTTTTATCTTACCAAAATCAATAAAAGGAAGCATTTCTACCAGATAATCTCCGCCACTGGCAGCCATAATCACACGTATTTTATCATCATCGAAGAGCTGCATCAGCTCCTTCGCCCGTGTGGGTCCGTCCGAGCTTCTCCCCTTATGCTCCGTCCGCACATTTTTTGTTTCGATTACCGGGTAACCGATTTCGGAAAAATGGCGGATACCATTTTCCAGACGCCTTATATCTGCCTCCTTTACAAATCCACCGGAGGTAGCTGTCACACCTATCTTATAGCCTTTTTCTAAATTATTGGGGTAAATCAATACGATCAAAACCTTTCTAAATAAGACCGATCGGTAAAGCCAATCGGCTTGTTATAATACAATATCCTATTTCTAAATTTTTATGAATTTTATCCTATTTAACCTTCTAAAGTATACCATTTTGGGGAAATTTTATCAATTAAGAAATGCTATTCTGCAAAACGAATCAAAAAACACAAAAAAGCAGCAAAATTACGCGAATATTGGTATTCCTATACGAAGTACAAAGAGTTTGCCTTGGCAAACTCTCGCGCCGAGCGCGTTCTGCTACAGGCAGATAAATACCTTACACGCGAGTGCGTCATCCCAATGCGAACCATGTTCGCATGGAGGTTTTTTATCGTAATAGGACGTAATTTCCTATACGATAATAAAAGGGCCTATGATCTTCCTATTATACCGGACCGGAAAATCATTGACCCTTTGATACGAATAGCTACGGCAATGCGGCAGCTGCTTCTTCAATTATAATTTTTTAATTCTTTCAATCGCTTCTAAGGTATTTTCATAGGTACCAAAAGCGGTCAGCCTAAAATACCCTTCGCCGCTTGGTCCAAAGCCGGAACCAGGCGTACCTACGACATTTGCCTTTGTTAACAGGTAATCGAAGAAGTCCCAGGAGGACATTTTCTTTGGCGTCTCCATCCAGATATAAGGCGCATTCACACCGCCGGAGATACTATAACCAGCAGCTTTTAGTCCTTCCCGAATGATTTCTGCATTCTTCATATAATATGCGATCTGCTCCTTGATCTGCTTCTTCCCTTCCGCAGAATAAATTGCCGCACCCGCAACCTGGGTAATGTAAGGCGCTCCGTTAAACTTGGTTCCATGGCGTCTTGCCCATAAACTGTTAAGAGAAACCTCACCGCATTTTAGCTCCTTCGGAACTACGGTAAAGCCAAGTCTTGTTCCGGTAAATCCTGCATTCTTAGAGAAGCTGCGGATTTCGATCGCACAGGTTTTGGCACCTTCGCACTCATAGATGGTATGCGGAACATTTTCCTCAGAAATATAAGCTTCATACGCAGCATCATAGATAATCACAGCGCCAACCTTATTGGCATAATCCACCCATTTCTGCAGCTCTTCCTTCGTGATCGTCGAACCAGTCGGATTATTCGGATAACATAGATAAATAACATCCGGTGTCTCCTTCGGAAGCTCCGGTGCAAAATTCGTTTTCTTTGTACATGGCATATAAATCACATTGGACCATCTTTCCTTATCGGGGATATAATCTCCGGTCCTGCCTGCCATGGCGTTGGAATCGATATATACCGGATAGACCGGATCGCAGACTGTAATTTTATTATTGACCGCAAAGATTTCCTGAATGTTCCCGGAATCACTCTTCGCGCCGTCACTGATAAAGATTTCATCGATGGCAATGTCTGCTCCTCTCGCCTTATAGTCATTGTCTACGATGGTTCGGCGCAGGAACTCGTATCCAAGATCCGGAGCATAGCCCTTGAAGGTTTCTTTTACTCCCATTTCATCAACTGCCCCGTGCAATGCCTTTACTACGACCGGAGCCAGAGGTAAGGTTACATCACCGATTCCAAGCCTTATGATCTTCTTATCCGGATTCTCCTCAGTAAATTTCTGAACCTTCTTGCCAATGGTAGAGAATAGATAGCTGCCGGGCAGCTTTAAATAATTTTCATTTATCTTAAACATCGTGCACCAATCCTTTCTGATCTTATTTCTAATTCTAATTTATAATTTTAATCTCAAATTCTTGATTTGAGTGTCAAAAGCCTCATGCGTTTGCCGCACCACTATGAATGAAAACTGGTTACTGACACTTTTTGGTTTATTAGTTACTTTATTTTGGTTATAATCAATACCATACAGTAGTGAGATCGAAGCTTTATTGAGGTACGACCTCGCGTGTCAA
>SVEA01000094.1 GCA_015057615.1 Lachnospiraceae bacterium
ATACACTGCTCTATCTAATAAAAAATGGATGACAAGGCAAGAGGCTTATTAGGCATGCCCTGAAATATGAATTATAGACCTAAACATTAAAACAGCTCTAAACACAGTAATGGAGCGGGATTCCGAGAATCCCACCCCAACTATTGACATAGAGCCAAATAAAAGAAAGAGGCCGTTGCCAAAAATGCAGCAGCCTCTTTTGAATTTGTACAGATGGAATGGAGGAAACGATACATTTTCTAACGTTTCTCTCCCATAAAGCAGAGTCCGATGGTTCCGGGTCCGGAATGGGATCCGATACTGGGGCTGACATAATTTATAAGGATCTGTTTATGCGGCAGCTTTTTTCGGATCAAATCGGCTAAATACTGTGCATCTTCCAGGGCATCCCCATGGGCAATACATACAATATCGTGCGCATCCTCATATTTCCCCATACGATGGATCATATCGTTACAGATTGTGGACAAAGACTTCTTTCTGCCCCTTGCGGTGGATAACGGTACCAGATTGCCTTCCGTATCGATATGCAGAATTGGTTTTATATTAATCATAGAGCCTACAATAGCGGTCGTCCTAGAAATTCTTCCGCCGCGGTGGAGATGTCCAAGGTCGTCCACTGTAAAAAGAACACAGAAATCCATCTTATGTTCCTCCAGCCATGCAGCAGTCTCATCAATCGTTTTACCCTCTTCTTTCAGAGCAGCAGCTTTCATGACCGCCATTCCCTCTCCCAAAGAAGCATTCAAGGTATCAATAACCGTTATTTTGGCACCCGGATAATCTTCAAGAATTTCTGCAGCACCGGTTACTATATTACTGCATCCTCCGCTTAAAGCCGAGGAGAAACTTATATGTAAGATATCAAGACCTTGCTCTAAGTAATTCTGAAAGGTACTTCGAATCACTGCCGGATTGCTTGCCATGGTGGTGGGCATCTTGCCCTGCCGCATTCGGTCATAGAATTCTTTCGGAGTAAGATTGATCTCATCGCCATAGGTGACTCCGTCCAAATCGTAGTAATGAGGGATAATCCCGATTTGCTTTTCCCTTATATATTCTTCCGGTAAATCGCAATTGGAGTCCGCAGTGATAATAAAATCTCTCATTTAATAACCATGCCCTTTCTTGAACACCTGCAAACTTTGTGCCGCAGGCTCAAATTTACGTGTGAAAAATTGTATTTCACACTATCCTCTCCTTCTAAATATTATGTTCTTATTCTACTAGACATTAGAATTTAAAGCAACAAAATGTTAAAAAAAGTTTACGCAAATTTTATAAAAAGTTTATCATTATAAATTCCTGCTCAAAATCTTTAAACTTTCCATAACAAAAGAAAACTGACTGTTCCGGCAATCTACGAATCCAGTCAGTTTTACTTTCGAATAGAATTCTCCATCTTTTCATAGTAGCGCCCATGTTTTCCATGCATAAATCGCAAAGAACAGCCGTTTTTTGCTAGATAACTCAGAATTAATGTTTCGATATCCTTTTCTCAAATAACCCGAGCAGTTTATATAATCCGGTTGCAACAAGACAAAGAACAACGATGGACAGGATGACCCAGTCAAGCTTGAAAACCTGGCTGCCATAAATGATAAGGTAACCCAGTCCTGCATTTGCAGCGAGAAATTCGCCGATAATAACCCCTACAAGAGACAGCCCGATATTAACCTTCATCAGACTTATGATGGATGGAATATTTGCCGGTATAATTACCTTAAAAAGTACATCCCGCTTTTTGCCTCCTAAGGTATAGACTAATTTGATTTTATCTTCTTCTACCGATTTAAAATCGGAGTACAGCGTTATAATGGTGCCGAATACTGCAACCGAAATCGCGGCAACGATGATCGTTTTCATATTATTTCCCAGCCATACAATAAAAACAGGTGCCAGCGCTGATTTGGGGAGGGAATTTAATACAATCAGGTAAGGCTCAAGGATTTTTGAAAGGCTGTCATTCCACCAGAGAATGATCGCCATGAAAATCCCGATTGCGTTTACAAGAAAAAAACTAATAAAGGTTTCAAATAAAGTAATTCCGATGTGGTAAAAAATCTGTCCATTGGCTACCATTTCTAAAAACGTTTTTACGATTATGGAAGGACTTGAAAATACGAACGAATTAATGAATCCGACCTGCGCGCCAATCTCCCATAGAGCAAAAAATGTAACTAAAATAATGATTTGGTAGATTCTTATCTTTTTTTTCTGTAGCCAATATCTACGGACATAAGCCTTTTGAGCCTCGGAAATTGTTATATCTTCACTTAATACACGGTCACGTTTCCTGCTCATGATGGTCCAACTCCTTCCATATTTGATTAAAATACTCGCGGAATTCCGGAGCATTTCTGGTTGCAAAAGGAGTCCGATGCTCTATTGAAAATTTGGTATCAAAAACATTCACTACGGTTCCCGGGCGGGAGGATAATACAATAACTCGGTCTGCCATACTGATTGCCTCTGAAATGTCGTGCGTTATAAGTATTGCGGTTTTCTTTTCTTTTCGTATAATACCCCAGATATCATCAGCCACTTCCAACCTGGTTTGATAATCCAGGGCAGAGAAAGGCTCATCTAGCAGAAGAATATCTGGTTCCAGCAGCAGTGTGCGGATCAGTGCGGCTCTCTGTCTCATACCGCCAGATAATTCCGAAGGATAGGAGTTCTTAAAGGTAATTAACCCATACATATTTAATAATTCATCAATTTGCAGATAGCTATGGTCGTTTAGCTTGTGTTGAATTTCTAGTCCGAGGGAAACATTCTTCAAAGTATTACGCCAATCGAGAAGGTGATCTTTTTGCAGCATATAACCGATGTTCTTGCCGGAGGACTTAACGTCTTTTCCATTGATATATATGAAACCACTACTGGGTATGATTAAGCCTGCAATGAGAGAAAGTAACGTAGATTTGCCACAGCCGCTTGGCCCGACGATACTTATAAATTCACCGTCCATAACGCTAAAAGAAACATCGAATAATGCCGGTGTTTCTCCTTCGAGGCTATGATAGGTGTAGCTGATATGATCGATTTTTAGTAATTCGCCCATACTGTTCCTCCTTTTTGCTTATACAGTATTATATGAATGGGAAAATGAGAAGTTACAAGAGTAGATAGGAATCGCCAAAAACGAAAGTAGGAGATGGGGGCATAAAATTATCGGAACATGAAAGATATCAATTTACCTTTCACGCGGTTCAGAATGAAATTAAGATTGACAATATATTCTGGGATGGTAGAATTTATATGATTAATTGAAACTTAGCAGCTGATTTCAATAAGAATTGGCGATGGTTTATAGGAGGTATATATTGAGAAAACACAAAATTTATAAAATATCCCCTGCCATATATATGGGTATCGTAATCTTATCCGGGTGCAGTAACAGGAATAATAATCTTACGAAACCAATTGATTCACCGAATAAGGTGATATCCCACGAGGAAGCGACCCCAATACCAATAACAGTAACACCTGCACCAGTTTTAAATGATTTATCTCCGAATAAACCAGAGGAGAATGATGAACTGACGCCGATTCAAGAGGAGACGAGTACGGAGGAGGTAAATGAACATCTATGCAGTGAGAACGAAGAAGTGTTATTTAGCTTTGCGATTGCAAATTCGAAAAAAACTGCCTCAATTTGTATTTCCACAAATCAGCAGGATGCTTATATCGTATATCGCTTTGGAACAAAGGATAAAATAGAACTTGTATATCCTGAAAATACAGAGAATTCATGGGATGCGTTTACCTATTCGTATTATATGCGTGGTGGAGGCGCAGGAAATGAGGGATTAGATTTAAATTATTTAGAGTTTGAAAATGGTGGCTATGTTTATAAACTGTATGAAGAATATAGCTCGGAAAGTAAGGAAACCCGAGTAGGGATTCTAGTCACCAATCGAGAGACTGGCGAAGAAACGGTAATCGAAGGGGATTCTAACAGTAGAACAGGAAGTTTGATAGACTTAAGGGACAATGATAGGATCAATATTATCCCCCAATAAGTATAAATCAAGATCCTATTATCAAGAATAACAGCGGATAAAAGAAATTCAGGAGGAATGAATATGATAATATATTACTTGCTAATGGTGCTGCCGGTAGTGGCTGTTTTATCTTTGCTCGTTTATTTACCGATCTTCTGTATAAACAAGAAAAAACATGGAAAAAGGCCATTTGTTCGCCATTTAGTGATTTATGCATTAATTGGAGTTGTATTGAGTATTCTGTACGCAACAATTCTGATTGATGGGATTAATATTACGTTTCACCCAGGATACCATCTACTCAATTTGATTCCCTTTGTTTGGGTAAAGGAGACATATGAAATGGGGGCAGCCAGGATGGTAGAACAATTATTAATGAACATAGTTATGTTGATTCCTTTGGGTTTTATTCTGCCAATCGTATTTCCGTCATTAAGGCAATGGTGGAAGACGGGGCTTTGTATCATGGTGTTTATACTTTGCATTGAGGTGTTTCAGTATTTTATTGGAAGATCAGCGGACATAGATGATTTGATCATGAATACCTTGGGAGGGTTGATCGGATATGCGATTATGAAGCTTTGTAATCGGTGTTTTGGCAGAAAAACATGGTGGAAAAATATATGCAGTATGATATAAGCCAAATGGAATGTCTGTGGAGATAGTAGGTTATTAGGTCTGTGAAGCAGGAAGCCGATTGGTTTTGAACAATCGGTAGTCTACAGTTGGTTTTATATGGTATAATGCAAATGTAGAAACTATAATCATATTACACATAAAAATCACGAAGGTAATTTATATGAATAATATTAAAAGACTGATAGAATACTTTGAATCGGGCTGTAAGAAGGAAACAGAAAGCTATCTGGGACTCGAATTAGAACATATTATAACTAGCAAAGACACCAATCTTAGTGTGGACTACTATGGCGAATATGGAATGGAGAAGATATTAGAAGAAATGCATCCGTCTTTTGATGAGGCCATTTTTTCTAACGGGCACCTGATCGGATTACTTAGGAAGGATATTAATATCTCCTTAGAGCCCGGTGCCCAGCTGGAAGTCAGTATCAGCAGACAGCATTGTATTAAAAATATTGAGAAAATTTACAAGAAGTTTATGGATCTTATTACACCGATTTTAGACCGTTGGAACTACCAATTGACCTACCTGGGCTATCATCCAAAAAGTAAAGCAGAGGATAGGAGACTGCTTCCGAAGGACCGATACAAATATATGGATTATCATTTTCAGACGGCAGGCACCTGTGGAAGGAACATGATGCGTGGTACGGCAGCGTCCCAGATCTCGATTGATTATCAGGATGAGAAGGATTTTTCGATTAAGTACCAGGCAGCTTGTATTCTTGGACCGGTCCTTGCTCTAATGACGGATAATTCTCCGATATTTGAAGGTGAGATCTATCCATACCATATGCTGAGGCAATATATCTGGAAGAATGTTGATTTGAAAAGACCGATGCTTGTGCCGACACTACTGGATAAGAATTTTGGCTTTGAGGATTATGCGAAGTTCGTATCTCAAATTCCGCAGATTATCCGGGTGGACGAGAAAGATCATATTCAATATACGAGAGAGACCGCACAAGAGATTTACCGGGAAAAAGCTCTGGAGGAAAAGGATATCGAATTGATCCTCTCCATGATATTTCCGGATGTCCGTTTGAAGAAATTTCTTGAAATCCGGGTGGCAGACAGTATGCCGTTTCCTTATGTTCTATCCTATGCCGCATTGATCAAGGGACTTTTTAAGAATACAGCGCAGCTTAACAAGCTGATTCATTCCCTCGAAGTAGAGAGCGTGCAGGAGATTGAACAGGCGAAGGTAACGTTAAGCAGGCAGGGGTATGACGGTATTATCTATGGAGCGAGGGTCACTGAGATTATGCGGGACTGTTTTCAGCTGGCGCTGGATATACTGGATCCGTCAGAAGCGGTATATTTAACCGAATTAAAAGAACTGACAGAGCAAAGAAAAACTCTTGCACAAATTTACAAGGATAAGGAGTTATGCTATGCTGCAAATAGGGATGAAAGAAATTAATGACCGATATAGCAAAGAGGTAGAGGATCATTTTGAGAAAAATCAGCTAACGAATAAAGCGCAATTCGATTATCTGAATAATTCTACCGCTAAGTATCATGGTATGACAATATCGTATCTTTATATACCAAAGTTATTTCCGGAGGCTGTGGTAGATTTTCTCTGCAATCAGGTTACGATGATTTACTCGATACTGGATAAGGTGATCCGGGAATATTTGACCCATGAGGATTACAGAGCGCTGTTTGGTTTTGATAAGAGGCTGGAGGAATTGATCCTGATCGACCGGTTATACAAGACGACACTTCCGATTGCGAGGGTGGATATCTTTTTAAATGAAGAGGATCTTAGCTATAAATTCTGCGAATTTAATGCAGACGGCTCAAGCTCTATGAATGATGACCGGGAATTGAATATTTCGATTAAGTATACCGATGCATATCAGAGGATGCAGGAGCATTACGACCTTGACTCCTTTGAGCTTTTTGATTCCTGGGTGGAAGAATTTATGAATATCTATTCTACCTATCAGAAGAAGGTGGATAAGCCGAAGGTTGCAATTGTTGATTTTCTGGAAAAGGGAGCTTCTCTTGAGGAATTTGAGCAGTTTCGTCAAAGCTTTATCAAGGCAGGATATCAGGCAGAAGTTTGCGAGATCCGGGATCTTCGGTATGCCAGCGGGCAGTTATATTCTCCAAGCGGTATGCCAATTGATGCAATCTACCGCCGTGCGGTGACCAGTGATATCATGGAGCATTTGGAGGAAATACCGGATTTTATTCAGGCGGTAAGAGAGCAGAAAGTATGCCTGATTGGAAGCTTCTGCACCCAGGTGATTCATAATAAGATCTTGTTTAAGCTGTTGTTTGAGGAGCGGACCCAGAGATTTTTAACGGAGGAAGAGAGGCAGTTTATCAAGGAGCATATACCCTATACGGTAAGCTTAAGCGAAACGGATTGCAATATGGATGAGATTATTGAAAATAAGAATCGATGGATCATTAAACCGGAAGATTCCTACGGTGCGCAGGGCGTTTTCGCCGGAATTCATTATACCCGTAAGGAGTGGGAACAAATCATCAAGGAGCATTTGGAGAACCATTATATGCTTCAGGAATTTCATATGCCCTACCAATCCAGAAATGTTCTGATGAATGAAAAATATCCGCAATTTAAAAACTACAGTAATCTTATGGGGCTGTATGTTTATAACGGTAAATTTAAAGGGGTGTATTCCCGCCTATCCGGGAAGGAGATCATCTCTGTGGAGCAGGATGAAAATGATGCTGCTTCTGTGATCGTAAAAGAGAAACAATAAAATATAGTTGCTTATGGAAAAAAGCACGAAAAAGCTATGCAGAAATGAGGCTACGCGTGCACAAAGCTGCGCAGAAATGAGGCGGTATTGCAGAAACCACACGGAAATGAGGTAAGGTTAAGATTGCAAAAGCTGTATAGAAATTGGTGAGGTTAAAGATTGCAAAAAGCCGTACAGAAATGAGGAGGCTTAACGAAAAGTAATATGGATAGCAAAGTGTATAAGATAACGGGATTTGCAGATGAAATTGATTCGGATTTTGAAAAACAGATCAAGGTTCTTCACGAATGTAACATTTCCTTTATGGAGCTGCGAAGTGCCTATGGAAAGAACATTAGTGAATACACCCTGGAGGAAGCAAGGCAGTTAAAGAAAATCCTGGATAGGGAGAGCATTCGAGTCTCGGCGATCGGATCTCCGATCGGTAAGATTGGTATCACGGAGGACTTTGAAGCGCATTTTCAACTGTTCTGCCATGTGGTTGCTTTGGCAAAGTTGTTTCAGACGAAGTACATCCGGCTCTTTAGCTTTTACATCCCGAAAGGGGAGAAGGCAGAGAACTATAAGGAAATGGTTTTCGATCGGATGAATCGAATGATATCCTATGCTAGGAAGGAGAATGTGGTTCTTCTGCATGAAAATGAGAAGGGAATCTATGGGGATATAGCGGATCGGTGCAGGGAGCTGATGGAGCGGTTTTACGGGGACCATTTTAAGCAGATCTTTGATTTTGCTAATTTTGTTCAATGCGGTCAGGAGGTTTTCGTGGCTTTTGAAATCCTAAAACCATACATAGCCTACATTCATATAAAGGATGCTTCTATGGATACCCATCAGGTGGTTCCTGCCGGAATGGGAGATGGGCATCTGGCGGAAATCCTTGGTCAGTTAAAGGCAGAAAATTATGACGGCTTCTACAGTATGGAGCCGCACCTGGCAGAATTTGCAGGACTTCGGTCATTGGAGCGGGAAGGGGAAAAATCCATCCTTGGAGATAAGTTAACTGACGGAGAGCTAGGATTTGTCACAGCCTACCAGGCGTTCTTAAAGATTATAGAACGCTAAGCGATGCATTCGATGGCAGGCTGCTGCTTCGGGAGAAAGTTCGCTTTTACGCTATGTTCTTGTAATAGAAAATAGCAATCTGTGTACGGTCCCGCAGGCTTAATTTTTCAAGGATCGTACTGATATTATTGCGGATGGTGCCTTCACTTAGAAATAATGTTTCCGATATTTCTTTGTTGGAGAGGCCGTCCGCTATTTTTGTGATGATTTCAAACTCCCGTTCATTAATGCCATAATGCGCAAGCGTTTTCAGCCTGCCTGCTTTCCCCATAAGATTGGGAAGCTTCGTTATGATCTCATTTCCAAAGACATTCTGCCCCATGGACACGGCTTTGATGGAGGGGAGGATGCTCTCATAGTTCTGCTTTAGCAGGTAGCCCTTGGCACCAAGATGCAGAGCCTTGATTATGTAATCATCATCGAGGAATGTGGTAAGGTATAGAATCTTAGCATCGGGGTAATCCATTAGTATCCTTTCCCCTGCCTCCAACCCGCTCATGGGATCCATGCGGATATCCATTAATAAAATGTCCGGGTGAAGCCTGCGGTAAAGGGTAACCGCCTCCTTACCGTCATTGCAGGTGCCGATAATTTCGATTTCTTTATCTGCGGAAAGTATGATCTTTAAGGAAGAGCATACTAATTTATCATCATCAACCAATAAAACCTTCATAGGAATACCATACCTTTCTGATTTATTCGATTTCTTCCTTCTTATATACCTACATGAGGATCGGCTTTTTGCTGCATTTACGATGGATCGTCAGCATTCTTGGGGATCGTGATAAAAAGCTTAAATCCTTTCTCAAAGGAGAGGTTCATATTGCCGTGAAAGCATTTTACCCGTTCGGAGATGTTACGAAGTCCCATGCCATCACCAAATTCCTGCTGCTCTAAGGAGGCTTCCAGAGCTTTCTTCTGCCGTTCGCTAAGGGTTCCATCATCCTGAATGATAAGCTGATAGATTGCCGGATGCTCCCGCAGTAAGATCGTAACCTTTGTTGCATTGGAATGCTTTATGACATTTACCAGGGATTCTTTTACGATAGCGATCAGGCTGTGCTTCACCGGAAGCTGGGGAGGGTTCTTAATATCATATTCAAAGCTGATATGACATGCGGTAAACTCCTTTACCAGACGGTTCAACTGGGAGTACAGATCAATGGATTCGTCATACATGCAGTGGATACTGTTGCGGATTTGATCCATTCCGTCCGAGAGCGATTCCTTAAGCGAGGTCAGCCCTTCCCGGATCGGCTCCTCCTTTGCTGTGATGAGCATAGCACCAATCTGCAGCAGGGAGCGGGACAGCAGATGACCGATATTATCATGAATTTCCTTAGAGATACGGTTCCGCTCATTCAGGGTTGCAAGATGGATCTGTGCATCCTGGTTTGCAAGAAGATCTTTGTTCTTTGCTTGTAATTCTAAGGAGATCTGCGTAGAGGTATCCCGAAGGTCATTAAAATCTTTTTGCAGCTTATTCAGCTTATCCGTCTTAAACTTCAGTACATAGGCAGCGAGGAGTAATCCAATCACAGTGAAAATGGAATTTGCAGTATAATATTCAACATGAAATAGAAATAAAGCAGGTAAGATAATCACTGCCAACCACCTTTTTGTTAAAATAAGATCATACAGAAGCAAGGGGAGAAAGACTATATATTCCGGCAGAAAGAGACAGGTGATGGCAAATAGCAGGCTGCCAACAAGATGAATTCTGCCATCCTCATAATAGATAAAAAAACTGCTCAAGGCAAGGGATAAGAGAATTGGAATAATGGCGAAACGGCTGTTGGTATGGAAGAGGTAGAAAGCGGTACTGCATAAAAATAATAATATCTTATCCATGATTTCGTACATTGTGGACTCCCCCTTTCGAATACAGACAGGCTTAATAATTTCTAAATAAGCGTGTTTCTTATTTTTAGTATTGCATGATGGAGGGATAAAGTCAAACAGTTTTCCCCTTGCTTTTCTATCCCTTGTAAGACGTATCATAAGATGCTATAATTTTGAAAAACAGATAGAGCATAGGCGTGTTAAATCAAGAAGAAATGGGGGATAGGATGAGAATATTAGCAGCGGATACGATGGCTTTGGTAATTGATTTTCAAGAGAAGCTGATGCCCGCCATCAACCATGCAGAGGATGTGCTTTATAATTCGGAGATCTTGATCCGGGGATTAAAAACTTTGGGGATACCACTGCTTGTAACGCAGCAATATACCAAAGGGCTTGGCATGACGGTGAATACGGTTAAGGAAGCAATGGGGGAACGATTTGTCTATTATGATAAGAGTACCTTCAGCTGTGCAGATGATGCGAAGATTATGGCAGCCATTGAAGGGATGGACCGGAAAAATATCGTTGTCTGCGGAGCGGAAGCGCATATCTGTGTTCTGCAGACGGTGATCGACTTGATAGAGATTGGTTATAATGTCATCTTAGTGGAGGACTGTGTTGGCTCCCGTAAGGAGAAGGACTGCGAAGCTGCCATTTCGCGTGCCGTGAGGGAGGGTGCGATACCAACGACCTATGAGGCGATCCTGTTTGAGCTTACCAGAATTTCTAAAACGAGTGTATTTAAAGAGATATCAAGCTTAATCAAATGATGATGCTATTACGAAACTGAAATTGCTGCTGCGTGATAGAATTGTTTAAAAATTGCTACTTGCCAATAGATTTACTATAAGGGGATACAGAGATTGTTTCTTCGATATTATTCGAAGAGAAGTGATCTCCAAGCCCCTTTTTTGTCGTATCGGAAATTGTGTCCGATACGATTAAAAACCTTCATGCGAACAGAGTTCGCATTGGGATGACGCACTCAGCACGTAACGAATACTTGAAACATGTATTCGTAAGGTATTTATCTGCCTTCGGCAGAACGCGCTCGGCGCGAGAGTTTGCCAAGGCAAACTCTTTGCTACCTATTCGCGTACGTGAAAGCCTTGATCTGCTTATGGCACCCATATCTTTAGATCTGATTACAGCAGTGCGAATGCGATAGCGGCAGATTACATAATGACAAATGTCATTTCACGTCATGACGGATTTCACTTGGATAAGAATAACTGTTACGGTATAGTCTAAATACCAACAACTTCAAACAGTTGCACATTAAAATAGTGTTTCATATTACTAGTGTTTTTTTCTTGATATGTGCAAAATGATGAAGACGATTTGTTAAGAAGGCTTTTGACACGCATATCAAATAAAAAAAATAAAGGGAGGTTTGTATGATAGTTAAAGTAGAAGGTCTGGTAAAACGATATGATAAACTGGTGGCGCTTGATTATTTGGATTTGGAGGTTCGGGAGGGGGAAATCTTTGGACTTTTGGGTCCAAACGGTTCCGGTAAAACCACAGCAATTAACTGCATCCTTTCCTTACTAAAATATGATAAGGGCAGCATTACGATCTTTGGAAAGCCAATGACCCCGGATGCATATGACATTAAGAAGGATATCGGCATTATTATGCAGAATGTAGCAGTCTTTGATGAGCTTACGGTGTATGAAAACATATCCTATTTCTGTAGCCTTTATATAAAGGGTAAAGAAGAGGTTAAGCGGCTGACTAAAGAAGCGATTGATTTTGTGTCACTGGAGGACTATAAGAAATTTTATCCAAAGAAGCTCAGTGGAGGTTTGCTGCGAAGATTAAATATTGCCTGCGGTATTGTACATAAGCCAAAGCTGATTATACTGGATGAACCGACCGTTGCGGTAGATCCTCAGAGCAGGAATAAGATTCTGGAGGGAATTAAGAAATTAAATCATGAGGGTGCAACAATCATCTATACCTCGCATTATATGGAGGAGGTAGAGCAGCTTTGTACGGATATTGCAATCATTGATAAGGGCAGAGTGATTGCGAAAGGAACCAAGGAAGAGTTAAAAGCGATGATTTCTACGGGAGAAAAAATCACCATAGAAGCCTATCAGGTAGAAGAGGCGCGGATCAATGAAATGAAAGCGATACCGAATATTTTATCCGTAGAATATGACAATAATCTGCTAAGAGTGAAGTCGGGACGCGGGAAAAATAATCTTGTTACGATTCTGCACTACCTGTCGGATCACAATATTAATTTTGGCAAGGTAATTACGGAGCAGCCAACCTTAAATGATGTGTTTCTGGAAATTACCGGGAAAGAATTAAGAGACTAGAAAAGAGGGGAGAGAAGCGCAAAAGGCAGCGCAGAAAAGAGGTTGAAAATTATGGGCTTTCGTTTATATATAACCAGGTTAAAATGTATCACGCGCAATAAGGAAAATATGTTTTGGTGCTATATGTTCCCTATTTTACTTGCTTCCTGTTTCTTCTTTGCATTTGGTAACATTATGGATTCCAGTTCCTTTGAGACGATTAACGTCGGTTATGTCTCCAATGGTACAGGGGAAGATCCTCTGCTAAGTGCAATGGAGGAGGCAAAAGTAACTGAGACTACGCCTTTATTTGCCGTTACGGTATACGGCAGGGAGGAAGCAGCAAAGCAGTTAGAGGATAAAAATATTGCAGGATATATTGCAGGAGGAGAGAAACCGATCCTTCATATTAAAGAAAATGGAATCAATGCGACGATCATGAAATCCTTTTTAGACAGCTATCGCCAGATGATGACAACGATTCAAACGATTCTTCAAAAGAATCCGGAAGCCATAAATCAAGGGCTTGTGGAAGATATTATGAATTCAAATACCTATATCTATGAGGAGAAAAATGAGAAAGAACCGGATTGTCTACTGGTGTTTTTCTATGCACTATTTGCCTATACCTGTATCTACGCAGGAAATTGGGGAATGGATGAGGTAATTAATATTCAGGCGGATATGTCCCTGCGAGGGGCAAGAGTAAATGTGTCTCCCGTGCATAAGATGAAATTGCTTCTATACAATATGCTGGCAGCCTTTACGGCGCACATCGGCAGTATTCTTCTATTGTTTATTTATATGAATTACATACTGCAGATAAATTTTGGTGACAACTTGATCGGGATATTTATAACCTGCATCGTGGGTTCCTTAGCAGGATTGGCGCAGGGTGCATTCTTCGGTGTGATGCTAAAACAGAAACCGACCGTGAAGTCTGCCATTTTGGTTGCCGTTACTATGGTCGAATCCTTTCTGGCGGGAATGATGATTATAGATATCAAGTACATTATTGCGGACAAAGTACCCATTCTTGGATACCTGAACCCGGTAAATTTAATATCCGATGCTTTATACAGCTTATATTATTACGATACCTATGACCGTTTTCTGCTGAATATCATTATTCTGTGTGCGATAACCGCCTTTTTCGGCAGCGTATCCTATCTGAGATTAAGGAGGAAAGCATATGCAAGTATTTAGAACGTATTTCAAATTATTAAAGTCTCAGATGGTATCCATTATCATTTATGGGGTTACCTTTCTTATCATTACAATTATTATATCGATTGCTATCCTGAGGGATAAGGGAGAAGATTTCAGCATAAAAGAAGTTCCTGTGTATGTCATTAATCAGGATGAGCCGAACGAGTTTATTAACGGATTTCTCGATTATCTGGATCAGTATGTTAATTATGTTGCTCTTGAAGACAGTGATGAAGCAAGAAAAGATGCTTTATTCTATCGAAAGGTTCTTTATATCTTAACCATCCCGGAGGGATTTACAGAAAGCTTCCTTGCAGGGGAAAAGACAGAGCTTATAAAAGAGGCCGTTCCGGGTGATGCAAGTATCGTTTCCGTAGATAGTGCCATTAACAATTATTTGAATAAGGCAAAGATCTATCTAAACCATGCTCCGGATATAAAGCCGGAGGAATTACACGCTAATATAAAAGAGAACTTAAAAGAGAATACCGAGGTTGCTTTTGATATTACCTATGGGGATGAGGATTACAATTCGAATTTATTTAACCGGAACTATTATAACTATCTTGCCTATATTCTTTTGGTCTGCTTAATTAAGGGAGTCAGCTCCGTTATGGTATCCTTCCATAATCTTGACATTCAAAGGAGACAGAATGCATCACCCTTATCGTTAGAGAGCACGAATCTGCAATTGATCCTTGCCAATTTTGTATTTGTAATCGTCTATCTGGGCATATTTATTGTGGCGGGATATGTCTGCAATCCGTACCGGATGATCAACCGAAATCTGCTGCTATTTATACTAAATTCCATTGTATTTACCATAATGGCACTTAGCATCAGCTACCTGATCGGTATTACGGTGAAAAGTAAAAATGCAGTGTCCGCCTTGTCCACGGTGCTGTCTTTGAGCTTATCGTTTCTGTGCGGAGTATTTGTAGATCAGCAATATTTAGGAAAAGCAGTTATCAAGGCGGCAAGCTTTACACCGGTCTATTGGTATGTACGGGCGAATAATGCGATCGATGCTATCGTTAAATTCAGTCCAAAGAATTTAACCGAGATCATTATATGTATGGGAATTGAAATTGGATTTGCAATTGCTCTTTTTGCCATAGCTTTGGTTGTTAGCAAACGTAAAAGGCAGCAGGCGTAAATGAAACTTCGCAGTTAATCAGAGTGTTGATGCTTGATAAAATCAGCATTCGGTTGCAGCACATGGATAAGTTTATGAAGGCTGATTTCATCAAGCATGGTTATGGTTGTAAACTGCGAAGTTTCATTGAAGGATGGGAGTATCAAAAGCCGATTTGTTAGGAAAGCTTTTGACTCTTAAATCATATGAATTCCCAGTAGTTTCTTGAAAATAGAACAAATGTTTGAAATTAATGATTGACTTCCGATGCTGGTTTTGCTATACTACTTACAGAACAGATGTTTGCATATGGAGAGGGAAGCTATGGTAATTCAGGAGAATATGTCGATTCAACGTAAACTTGAAATCTTATCCGATGCTGCGAAGTATGATGTTGCCTGTACTTCCAGCGGTGTCGACCGAAAAGGCAACGGAACCGGAATGGGCAACAGTTCGGCTTGTGGTATCTGTCATACCTTTTCCGCAGACGGAAGATGCATCTCTCTCCTTAAGATATTATTTACCAATGAGTGTATCTTTGACTGCAAGTATTGCATTAATCGATCATCGAATGATGTGATACGAGCCTCCTTTACCCCGGAGGAAGTTTGTGAGCTTACGATGGAATTTTACCGTAGAAATTATATTGAAGGGCTTTTTTTAAGCTCCGGTATCTTAATCAGTCCCAATCATACAATGGAACAGTTACTTCAGACTTTGGTTCTTCTTCGGGAGGTGCATCATTTTAACGGCTATATTCACTGTAAGGCAATTCCTGGTTCTGATCCTGCTCTTATTGAGATGCTTGGCTGGTATGCGGATCGGATGAGCGTGAATCTGGAGCTTCCTACCGCGGAAAGCCTGAAGAATCTGGCGCCTCACAAGAACCGTAAGAATATTCTGAAACCGATCCGGCAGATTCAGCTTAGAAGAGAGAATGAACAGGAGCGTCTCGGACTGCCGGATATGCAGTTATTAAGAAAGCAGATCTCGAATATTTCTGCGGATCATGAATTTGGAGAAATTATAGCAAAGCAGGCCGATCTTACCGCTTATCAGCCTAGACCGAAGCCTGGCCGGCATTTTGTGCCTGCCGGACAGAGTACACAGATGATCATTGGTGCGACGAAGGAAACGGATTATCAGATTATGTCGGTAACGGAGACATTATATAGGAACTTCAATTTGAAAAGGGTATTTTACTCCGCTTTTATGAATGTGAATCAGGACAGTAGACTGCCGGCGATCACCGACGGACCTCCATTACTAAGGGAGCACCGCCTGTATCAGGCAGATTGGCTGCTTCGTTTTTATGGTTTTCAGACGAAGGAGCTGTTAAGTGAAAGAAATCCGAATTTTAATGTTTTATTGGATCCAAAATGTGACTGGGCGCTTCGGCATCTGGAGATATTTCCGGTAGAGATCAACAAAGCAGACTATTATACCTTGCTACGGGTACCTGGAATTGGTACGAATTCCGTGAAGCGAATTATGATGGCAAGAAAGAGTGCGGTGCTTGATTTTAAGGACTTAAAACGAATGGGAATTGTTCTGAAACGGGCAGTCTATTTTATCACCTGTAACGGAAAGATGATGTATCCGATCAAAATTAATGAGGATTTTATTACCAGACAGCTTTTGGCAGATAAGGGAAAGCTTCCATTTGGTATGACGCAGGATATGACCTATCGGCAATTATCTCTATTTGATGATTTTAGTGTATCACCGCAGGCTCTTGCAAAATATTGAACGAATAAAATTGATTGGTGGGTCAAAAGCCAGGTTTATAAAATTAACTTCTTGTCAGGAAGGCTTTTGACCCTCGAATAAAATTTGGTTGTGCAAATACAAACTCTGCAAGCAAGAGGGATTGTGATTATGGTAGTAATTTTTAAATAGTACGGAAAGGTTCTGAGGATGATATGAAACCGCAGCGGATTTATGTATGTGACAATAGTATCGATGGAATATTTACAGCTATTTACCAGGCTTGGAGTTCACGATATGGTCATGCTAATATTAAAATTGAAGAAAAATATGATCACGGAGCCTGTTCGAATTTTGAATTGTTTTCTGAATATATTTCGGTGGATACGGACTATGCGGTTGCTGTGAAGGTGGCTGAATCAATTCAGACAAAGATATCGGAAGAGGCATATCAGATGGTGTATCATGTTGCGCTTTCAAATTATCAGGGGAAAGCAGACCTGGTATACCGCTTCCTTATCCTTGGTTTTGCCATAGGACCGAAAGTAGTACAGCATCTAAGTAATGAAGTGGTCGGTCAGATGTTTGCTCTTAATAAGAAAGTCGGTAATGAAGTCCATCATTTGCTTGGCTTCCTTCGATTTACCGAGCAGGAGAACCGGATCCTAACCTCTGTGATTCATCCTCAGAACAATGTACTTTCTCTTGTAGTTCCGCATTTTGCCGACCGTTTGCCAGAGGAACGTTTTATTATCGTTGACGGCAATCGGAATATGGCGGCACTTCATGCGCCAGGAAAGCAATGGATTCTTATGGAATCACAGGAAATTACAGAGAGTATTGGGCAAGAGATTTCTGGCAAAGAAGCAGGTTATCAGGAATTATGGAAAGCATTTTTTAACAGTATTGCAATTATGGAACGAACAAATTATAAGCTTCAAAGAAATAACCTTCCGTTACGATTCCGGAAAGATATGACGGAATTTACATCTGCAAATGCACGAAGCAGCCATCTTATTGATGGAAAATAAAGCTTTTTAGCAGTCATGCCAATTCTAATTATTTTCAAAAAGGGAAAAGATTCAACATTCGTATGATTATGTATAAATCATTATAACCGTGGGATACTAACGAGGTAAATTGATATTATTATATAGGAGGAGTATCCATGAAAAAGAAACTATGTATTTTGTTAGCGTTATGCTGTATGGCGTTATTTTCTTTTAATGCATGCCGTACGAATGATAACTTAAATAATGGTGCGACAGAGAAAAATGATGGTATCAAGGATGGAGTAACACCAACCCCCGGAACAACAGCGCCCGGAACGACAGCGCCCGGGACGACAACAACGCCTGGAACGACAACAACGCCCGGTACGAACGGAACAACAAACGGAGCGGATGGAACCAACGGAACCATCAATGGTGCTACACCGACACCTAGAACAACTACAGGAGGAACCACAGGCGGAACGACTGGTGGAACTCGCTAATCTACTTTTTCTAAAATGAAAAAGCAGGGCTGATCCTTAACCCTGCTTTTTTATCGATTCATGACCGGTAGTATGACCAGCCAATTCTTCCTGTTTCGCACATTCCTTACATATGCCGTTTATCTGTATCTGATGCTCTTTAATGATAAAGCCCTCCTTCTCCATCGCGGTTTCTATTTCGTGGATCGGGCAGGAAGGGAGATCAAATATTTTCTTGCAGTCGTCGCAAATGACAAAATGCCTATGCTCATTGCGGCTTTCTTTAATTAAATAGAAGACTTCATTATCATTTAAATGATATTTATCGATTAAATTTTGATTATATAAGGTATCAATATTGCGGTAAATGGTAGACTTCGCTATCTTCGGCAGTTCTCTCACTACCTTAGAATAGACTTCATTTGCAGAGATCGGCCGATCTGCTTCCTTTAATATGGTTAGAATTAATTGCTTTTGCTTTGTATTTCTTCGATTTTCCATACCAAACTCCTTATTTAAAATCTTCACTGTCCGGACAAAACCGCTTAAGTCTCCGGCTCTCTCTCGTAGACAGCGCAGATACTATGGTTCCTTTTCCTATCTTCCACATATGTCATGCCATTTCGTTCTGCAAAACGAATGGATTTTAGATTCCTTTTATCAATTACGGCAAGAATCCGCGGAACAGATAACTTTTCAAATGCATAGGAGATAACGGCATGAACGCTTTCCTTCGCATATCCCTTTCCTTGGTATTGCCTACCGATCAGATATCCGATTTCATGAACCGGTGTATTCTTCCTGCTTTTCAGTTCAATTCCGCACTGCCCGATCAGCTGCCCGTTTGTTTTTAGAAAAACACCCCAGAGACCATAGCCATAATACGCATATACATTTTGAATATAAGCGGCAAATTTCGTTTTCTCTATCGCATCGTTATTCGAAAATCCTTCCAGGTAACAGCAGATATCCGGTTCCTGCTGGATCGCATACAGGGCATCAAAATCGGAGGGGATAAATTCACGAATTAGCAGTCGGTCGGTGGTTACAATAGTCTTTGGAGCATCATCCTGCCGGTTCTGATATACCTGCTGCATAAAAGTATGATCAATCTCGTCAAAGCCTTCCAGCAATAGGGCTGCTCTCCATAAGGCGGGTGCAGAAAGCTTCGGATTCGAGTAGCCGATGCTGATCATTCCTGCCTGATTGGCGAGGTCGATCCCTTCCTGGGAGGCAGTAATCAGAATACAATCCCGGGGACGGAGTTTTTGGTCAAATATAAAAGCTGCGGCTTCTATCTCCTTCATAAGAACATTAGCTTCTATATAGGAAGCGATAGAAGAGGGTTCCAGGATTCTTCGCATCTCTTTGTAAGATAAGGGGGAGGTGACGAAAAGCCGGATTCCATGCTTGTGCAGATCCCGAATAAAATCGATCATATAAGGCGGCATGGCAGGTTCCGCCTTGCTTTTCATTATAACGCCATATAGTTCAAAAATAACAGCCTTTAGCAAAACAAATAAGCCCTCCGAATAAGGTTCCTTTAATAGTATAATGCAGTTATATCTTCCTTAAATAATCAGGAATAGTATACCTCTTTTCTGCGGGTCTTTCAAGCCTGCGCTACAATCTGATTTATCCTGAGGATATGGTTGCCTGGTCGGTTGCGGTTGTGATAAACTTAAAAGTAACAGGAAGATTTTCGGCAGCGAATGAACCGGCAGACCATGCCATAAGAAAGAGTTTCGCTTGCGAGACTCTAGCGCCGAGCGCGGCCAGCATCGCTGGTAAAATACAATACGTGCGAGTGCGTCATCCCAATGCAAACTATGTTCGCACGGAGCATTTTTATTGAATAGGGCGAACCTTCCTATTCAATAAAAATAAGCGGAAAAATTACAATTTCCGCTAATTTCGATTTAATATTTTCTCAAAAAAGAGTCCAGCCAGAAGCCAGACGGGGGCATAGTCAAGACGTATCACCCCTTTGTAATTGTATTTTGCTTTGCTGTAGTCCCAAGGACATGCACCGTGTTTTTTCAGAATTACACCAGAGGTGTATTCTGCAATGTATATTATTGCTGCATAGATCCCTCCTCGAAGCAGGGCATTCCGGTTCTCCAGCTTTTTGCAAATGGGTGCCAGGCAGGCAGCCATGCCATAGATGGGAAACATCCAGATAGAGGTATGGCAGGACAAGGTTTTGTCCTTGCTGTGGTTTTTAATGGAGCCTATTCCAGTCCAAAAGCATTCCATACACCAACCGCATAGGCCGCAAATGATAAAATTACTAAAAAAACATTTCTTCATGTGCTTATTATCTGCGAAATGTAAATTCTTATACAAAAAGGGAATAGTGTGAAGAAAAAAACATCTTCACACGGAAGAAAAAAACACTGCGAGCTAAAAGCCTTACTTAAATGCAAGGCTTTGAAAGAATAGCAAAAGCAGCTATTCTTCAGGATTTTAAGCCAAAAAAGCATGGGTAAGCGAATTAATTCGCTTTGCAAATATAAAGCCTGCGGCACAAAGTTTGCAGGTGGTCAAGAAAGGGTATGCTTATTATAATGGAAATTGAACGTAAATATGCAATTAATGAAATACCAAAAAACTTGGAACAATATAATAAGAAGAAAATTGAACAAGGATATCTATGTCATAATCCAATTCTTCGAATAAGAAAAAGCAATGAAGAGTATATATTAACGTATAAATCAAAAGACGGAATACAAAGGCAGAAGAAAGGCGGTGCGATCGTTCTGCAGGAAACGGAGCTTCCATTATCCGAAGAATCCTTTTTAACATTAAAAGAAAAGACGGAAGGTAATATGGTTTATAAAACCCGCTATTTGCTTCCTTTAGAGGATGGGCTTGTTGCAGAGCTTGATGTATTTGAAGGTATTCTGGAAGGGCTTGCTTTTGTCGAAGTGGAATTTCCGGATGAGAAGACAGCGGATTCCTTCGTTCCGCCGGATTGGTTCGGGGCGGATTTGTCTTGTGACAGACGGTTTTCCAATTATTACTTATCCCAGATCGATTCCTATGAGGAGCTTTGTTTGTAACAAATCGTCTTTTCCTTTGCGTAAAAGTAAAAAATGGCGCTCAGATTTAGAAGATTCTACAATCCTGCTTCCGGATAGGAAGAATCAGATGGCATATACTAAGAATGAAACTTGTCAATTCATTATTTGAATGATATGAGCGGCAAAAGCTGATTTATAAACGTGGCTTCCAATTTGCACAATATATGTATTGACAAGTAATATGAATTTCGCAACACGCAGTCCCCAAAACATTGCAGAAAACGCAGTACTTGGATTGAAGTACGTAGTGGTACATAAGACCAATACGTGGTCTAAGTGCCAACGACTTCAAACAGTTGCGTAATGTTTTCTATTACTTAAGTTTTACCTTGATTTGTGCAAATTGATGAAGACGATTTGTTAAGAAGGCTTTTGTCGGGAAACTTTGTAGGAAGAGAAGGAGGGAGCAGGATGCCGAAGGATAGCCAGCCGGATAATAAAAGGACAAGAATAAAAAAAGCGCATGGGAATACTCCGATCACCAGAGAAAATCAGAATCATAATAAAAATGCGAAGAGACAATCAATGAAACACAATGATGTTTAGACAGGAGGTTTACTATGGCAAAAGCAGGAATGAGAAGACCCGATCCCAAAGCACCCCATGGAACCGAGGGGAGGCAGAAAATGAACATTCCAAAGAATAGTGTAACGCCGGTACCGGAGCTTCAAGGGAAAGCAAAATCCGGTAAGAAAAAGGCGAGCATCCTATAGAACCGAGGTACCTATGGCAGATCAAAAACAATCCAAATTATTTAGCGAAATCACGGAACATCTCCTGCAGGACGATGTTCCGTCCTATTATTTAAACACTTTATCGAACGATCCTGCGTGGAGGAAATACCCATTTTCTCTGCTGCTGAAATTAAAGCAGACCGAGCAGTCAAGGAAATATCATCCGGAGGGGAATGTGTGGAATCATACCGTGCTCGTGGTGGATGAAGCCGCCAGGGTAAGGAATGAGAGTAAGAATCCCAAAGCTTTTATGTGGGCTTCCCTCTTGCATGACATAGGAAAGCCGGATACGACCCAGTGGAGAAAGGGAAGAATCACCTCCTATGATCACGATCGTGTCGGGGCAGACCTGTGTGTCAGGTTTTTAGAAGAATTGACAAATGAGGAAGCGTTTATTAAAACTGTCCGCGGATTGGTGCGATACCACATGCATATGCTGTATATCCTTAAGGAGCTTCCCTATGGGGATCTGGTACATCTCTTAAGAGAATCGGATATCTTTGATTGTGCACTACTTAGTAAATGTGACCGGCTGGGACGTACTGGAGCGGATGTTTTGGAGGAAGAGGATAACTATAAGCGGTATCTTACACGATTGATCGAAGCGAAGGAGAGGATGCAGCAAAAGAGCGGGAATGGTGCTGTTAATCGCAATTAAGAATTGGAATTAAACAAAATTCCTCAATAATTCCTCTAAAATAGGTGGATACGCCCTTCCAGCGAAAAATGTACTGGATTTTTCAGGATATATATCATATAATTATAGCTAGCAATTTTTTGGTTCGATACCTTAGTGAAAACGTAACGTAAGAAAGAGGATAAGTAGAAATGGCAGATAATTATATGATTATAAATAAAGAAAGCCTAGCGGATTCAATCTATCTGATGGACGTCAAAGCGCCCCGGGTTTCTAAACACTGCTATCCTGGACAATTCATTATCGTGAAGATGGATGAAAAAGGGGAGAGAATCCCGTTAACTATTTGCGACTATGACAGAGAAGCTGGAACGGTAACCATTGTATTTCAGGCAGTCGGTTCTTCTACAAAACGTATGGCAGAATATGAAGCGGGGGATGCATTCGAGGACTTTACCGGACCTCTTGGCTGTCGCTCTGAATTAATCGACATGCCGCGAGAGGAACTAATTAAGAAAAAAATATTATATGTTGCCGGTGGTGTCGGAACGGCTCCGGTATATCCACAGGTAAAATGGCTAAAGCAGAATGGCTATGAGGCGGATTGCATTATCGGTGCAAGAAATAAAGATTTAATTATTCTTGAAGATAGAATGAAAGAGCAGGTAAGGGATCTGTATCTGTGTACCGATGACGGTTCCTATGGATTTCATGGAAATGTCTGTGATTGTATACAGGACTTGATTCAGAACAAAGGAAAGCACTATGATATCATTGTTGCCATCGGTCCGATGATCATGATGAAATTTGTATGCATCCTGACAAAGAAACTGGGTATTAAGACGATTGTAAGTATGAATCCTGTTATGGTGGATGGAACCGGTATGTGCGGTGCCTGCAGATTGACAATCGGAGATAATATCAAATTTGCCTGTGTGGATGGACCGGAATTTGATGGACATCTTGTGAATTTTGATGAAGCGATGAAGCGGTCCCAAATGTATAAAACACAGGAGGGAAGGGCAATGCTTCGTGAGACGGAAGGTGATACCCATCATCATCCCGGTTGCGAATGTCATGAAGGTTAAGTATAATATATTAACTTGGAAGGATGAAGAAGATGGACGTGTTGAAGAAAGTTCCGGTAAAGGAGCAGGACCCGAAAACCCGGGCAGCGAATTTTAACGAGGTCTGCTACGGCTATAGTTTTGAAGAAGCCAAGCAGGAAGCTTCCCGCTGCCTTCAATGTAAAAATCCAAAATGTGTGGCAGGCTGTCCGGTATCAATCAACATACCCGGTTTTATAAAGGAAATCGGAAATGGGAATGTGGAAGCCGCATTTCAGGAGATCAGTAAATATTCTGCACTTCCAGCGGTCTGTGGAAGAGTATGTCCTCAGGAAAGCCAGTGTGAGCAAAGGTGCATCCGCGGTATCAAGGGAGAACCGGTTGCAATCGGAAAATTGGAACGTTTTGCTGCGGACTGGGCACGGGAGAATAAAATCCAGCCCAAGAAGCCGAATACTGTAAATGGCAGTAAGGTAGCGGTAATCGGTGCGGGACCTTCGGGGCTTACCTGCGCGGGAGACTTAGCGAAGCTTGGCTATGAGGTAACGATCTTTGAGGCTCTCCATGAACCGGGCGGTGTATTGGTTTATGGGATACCGGAGTTCCGGCTTCCGAAGAATACGGTGGTAAAAGCGGAGATAGAAAATGTGAAAGCCCTAGGAGTAAAGATTGAAACCAATGTCATCATAGGAAAATCCATAACCATTGATGAATTGATCGAAGAGGAAGGATTTGACGCGGTATTTATCGGTTCCGGTGCTGGTCTTCCAAAATTCATGGGAATTCCGGGAGAGAATGCGAACGGCGTATTTTCAGCAAATGAGTATCTGACCCGCAGCAATTTGATGAAAGCATTCGATGACAGCTACGACACGCCGATCATTGCCGGTAAAAAGGTGGCAGTTGTCGGCAGCGGCAATGTAGCAATGGATGCCGCAAGAACCGCACTTCGTCTGGGAGCGGAGGTAGCCATTGTGTATCGAAGAAGTGAAGCAGAACTTCCGGCAAGAGCGGAAGAAGTCCATCATGCCAAGGAGGAAGGGGTTCAGTTTCATACACTTTCGAACCCGAAGGAGATCCTTGTAAATGAAAATGGCTGGGTAAGCGGTATGCGCTGTATTCGGATGGAGCTCGGAGAACCAGATGAAACAGGCAGAAGAAGGCCGATCGAAAAGAAGGGTTCGGAATTTGTTCTGGAAGCAGATACCGTAATAATGGCACTCGGAACCAGTCCCAACCCGCTGATTGCTTCTACGACGGACGGACTCGATACGAATAAATACCGATGCATCATAGCAGATGAGGAAAATGGTCAAACGACGAAGATGGGGGTCTTCGCCGGAGGAGATGCCGTTACCGGTTCTGCTACTGTAATTCTGGCTATGGGGGCCGGGAAAGCAGCTGCCAAGGGGATCAATCAGTATATACAAAACAAATAACGATATCAATTGTGTGGGGAACGTATTGGAGGACTTATGGGATATTATATAAATGAAACCGTCGGATATGCAGCTATCGTTGCAGCCGCAGCTGTTTTGCTGCTGTTAATTACGGCGTATGTCCGATTAAGAAAAGCGAAAAAAATTCAATATTTACTAGAAGAGGATAAGCGGTCTTTAGCCGATAAGAATAAGGAATTAGTGGAAGCTTGTGATATGACAAAGACTTCTCTTAACGAACTGATTGCAAAATATGAAGAATTGAATAAGAACAAGGAAAGCATGAAGAAGCTTGCATATACCGATTATTTGACGGAGCTTCCGAACCGGATTGCATTTAACGAAATGCTTGATAACGTCATGCTTACGCTCCGCAGTGAGGAAATTGTCGCCATACTGGATATCGATATTGATAATTTTAAGAACATCAACGATACGCAAGGACATTCCTATGGGGATGAGCTTTTAATTGATGTGACCTACCGCTTAAAGCAGGTAATGGATGATAATGATTATTTGGCTCGAATCGGCGGGGATGAATTCTGCGTCATGATTCAGAATTTGAAGGATACCTCAGAGATTGAGGACAAGATTAAGAAGATCCGCAATGTATTCTCCTATCCATTTGTATTGTCTACCAAGGAGTATTTTGTTACGGTCAGTATTGGAATTGCCTTTGCTCCAAAGGATGGAAGAACCTCGCAGTCCCTGATTAAAAATGGGGATGCGGCGATGTATGTTGCCAAAGCGAATGGGAAGAATACCTATGCCTATTTTGACCTTTCCTTTAACCAAAAGCTTACGGAGAAAATTGAAATTCAATCGGAGCTTAGAAAAGCAATGGAACGGAATGAATTTGAAGTGTACTATCAGCCGCAAATGGATTTGACAGAGAAGAAAGTTGTGGGCTTTGAGGCGCTCCTTCGTTGGAATCATCCGACAAGGGGATTGATTGCTCCGGGTGAATTTATCAATTATGCGGAGGAAAATGGATTCATTGTTCCAATCGGAAAATGGGTTCTTACAACGGCTTGTATGCAGTTAAAGGCTTGGCAGGATGCAGGGTATGTTAATCTTCATATGGCAGTGAACCTCTCGGCAAGACAATTTATGGACAAAGACATTGTCCAGTTGGTCAAAGATGCCATTGAGGAGACGAAGATCGATCCTCACAAATTGGAGCTTGAGATTACGGAAAGCATTGCTCTGACGGATCTGGATTACACGATCAGCACGATACAGGAGCTGAAAAACATCGGCGTGAATTTCTCTTTGGATGACTTTGGTACCGGCTATTCCTCAATGAACTACTTAAAGAGACTTCCGGTAAATAATATTAAAATTGACAAAAGTTTTTTGGATACGGTTATGGAAGATCCCTGCGATCAGAAAATTATTCAGACGATGATCAATCTTGCAAGAATTCTTGATCTGAATGTCATTGCAGAAGGTGTAGAAACCAGTGATCAGGAAACCTTCTTAACTGCGTCAAACTGTAATAAAGCGCAGGGTTATTTATACAGTAAACCGGTTCCGGTTGCTATGGCAGAGCAATTGCTGCAAAATATTTAATGCAAAGCACTTACATACGATGTATTTGACAGTAAAGATTTCGTATGGAGGAGAGAGATGGAGCTTAGAAATGTAGAAACCAAAATAACCGGTTTATTCTTAGCAATACAGGGATTGCTTTATGGTACATTTCTCGTTTTGGATTTTACTAGGGGAAATGTCCATTTATCCTCGCGAATCAAATATACAGTCATAATACTTTGCCTATTCTATACGCTTCTACATCATAAGAATGTCCATAAAAAGAAAGCATTATGTCTTAGAGTTGCCTTCGTCTTCACGCTTATGGCGGATTATTTCCTGCTGCTGCAGGATCGTCATTATTTCTATGGAGTCCTTTCCTTTCTTTTCGCACAGCAAACCTATGGAATCAAGCTGGACCTGGGTGAACTGCCGGGCAATACCGTTCAGAAGAAAAACCTCCCTTTACGCATTCTCTGCCGGTTTACGATCCAGCTGGCAGTCGCAGGGGGAACGAGCATGGTATTATATTATGCCAGAGTCATAATAAACCCGTTGCTGTTTGTTACCCTGCTCTATTTTTTCAGCTTCCTTACGAATGTTTATCGTTCGCTCAGATTGGCAGGAGAGCATCCGGCAAATCGCAGCAGACTGCTGTTTGCGGCAGGGATGGTGCTGTTTTTGCTCTGCGATATCAATGTCGGTCTCTATAACCTGGCTGATTTTATTCCTTTAACGGCAAAGGCGGGTCAAATGATCAGCAGCTTTTCTTCCCTGTTAATGTGGGCGTTCTATGCACCGTCTCAGGTTCTAATTGCATTAAGTATCAGGAATTACCAGCAAAATGTATAGAAAAAGAGAAAAAGTTCATGTAAAAATATGTAATATAAATCTTGCAAATGGGATATTTTTCTGCTAAAATAATCCTTATTAACAGGCAATCTTATATCTTTCTACAGAAATCTGTTCGCGACAGATGAAAAAATGCCGCTGATCTAATGTCCATCACATGGCGCTTGTTGATCCTAACGTTTTCTAATGTACAAATAATCAGTCCTTTCATCGGTACAAATCAAGGAAAAATTCAAGTAATATAAACCACATTTTGATAAGCAACTTCAATCCAAGCATGAAGTTCTATCGTGCTTTGTACTAAGTTTTATACTGCTTTGCACGAAATATGATAGCGCCTTACCCTATGCTTTATAGCACTTTGTGCAAACTAGCTTATGATGCTCGAATCCCATTAAATTTATCTTTAAATTATTGCGAAACTGCGGTACTACATCGGTTGTGTACACAATTAATTCAACCAGAGGGTTCGCAATCATTTATCATATTCAAGAATGTAAGGAGGATAATGAATGCTTCAAGTTGTAATGGAAGAAAAAATTGGCTACCTTTCCTTTGTTGACACGGTTTGCGGCAAGGTGAAGGAAATCTTGGGAGAGGAATATCAAGTGCAGATCTGTAAAGTGATCAAGAACAATTCACTAGAGCTTGATAGCCTGGTCGTTTTAAAAGAAGGAAGAAATTATGCGCCAAACATCTATCTTTTACCCTATTATGAATCCTATCTTGAGGGGACACCGGTTCAGGAAGTTGTGAAGAGGCTTTGCGTAATCTATCAGAATCAGGAAGGCCCGATCTTAAGCGAGGATTTTACGTATTCTCTGGAAGAAATGAAACAGTACATAATATATCGTTTAGTCAGCTTTGAAAGGAATCAAAAGCTGCTCAGCCAGATTCCCCATATCAAGTATCTGGATCTGGCGATTACGTTTCACTGCTTGGTTCGGGAGGATGAGGAAGGGATTGGGACGATCCGGATCACGAATGAGCATATGAAACAGTGGAAGACCACCACGGAGGAGTTAAATACCTATGCGGCAAGGAATACCAGCAAACGATTTCCGGCATCCATTAAGAATATAGGGGAAACGATTCTGGGGCTGCTTCACGAGGAGCGTAATCAAAAAAGTGAGGAGGCTATGGCGGAGGAATGGATGGAGCAGTTAATCAAGAGCCAGCAATCAGCTGGAAACCATTCAATGTATATTCTTACGAATCAGAAGGGAATCAACGGAGCCTCCTGCATTCTCTATAGTAATATTCTCTTTGACTTCGCCTGTCAAATCAAATCTGATTTTTACATTCTGCCCAGCTCGATTCATGAAGTTATTCTTGTGCCCTCCCGCAAAAAGATAGATAAGGAGAATCTGGAGCAGATGGTTTGGGAAGTAAATCATACCCATGTAGCACCGGAGGAGGTTCTGTCTGACCGGGTTTATTACTATTCAAGAGAGAACAATGCAATTCTCCTGTAGTTTCTTGTCTCCCCTATTCCTGGTTTTTTATGACTTATGACACTCCTATCATAGTTAACAAATCAAAAAATACAATCAATCGATTCGCTTATTAATTTCCAGTGGATGGCCGATTTCCTATCGAATGTGAAATTGTAAAACATCATATAAGGCATATTTCCTGCAAAAAGTACTCCTTGACATGGAATACAAATTGTGGATAAGTTCAATTTTGATATTTCAATATTTTACAAGATGTGCTATAATAATGAATCGACGAATAAAAAATATATTTTGATTTGCAACCTATTGATTTTTGTATAGAGGATCAGAGTACTTTCTTATTCGTTTTTCTATTATATGCTCTGACTTCTGTACTTGGATAAATATTAAGGAGGACATTATAGTGGCAAGAAAAATGAAAACAATGGATGGTAATAATGCAGCGGCTCATGTATCCTATGCATTTACTGACGTTGCGGCAATCTATCCGATTACACCAAGTTCCGTAATGGCTGAAGTAACCGATAAATGGTCAGCTTCCGGTAAGAAAAACATCTTCGGACAGGAAGTGAAGGTAGTTGAAATGCAATCGGAAGCTGGTGCAGCAGGTACGGTACATGGTTCTCTGGCAGCAGGTGCTTTAACTACGACCTTTACAGCATCGCAGGGTCTATTACTCATGATACCGAATCTTTATAAGTTTGCAGGTGAGCTGCTGCCGGGAGTTTTAAATGTTTCTGCGCGTGCAGTTGCCAGTCATGCATTATCCATATTTGGCGATCATTCCGATATTTATGCATGCCGCCAGACCGGTTGTGCAATGCTTTGTAGTACGAATCCGCAGGAGGTAATGGATCTGACTCCGGCAGCTCATCTTGCAGCGATCAAAGGCAGAGTTCCATTCATTAATTTCTTTGATGGATTTAGAACCTCCCATGAGATACAAAAGATTGAAACATGGGATTATGAGGACTTAAAGGAATTGGCGGATATGGATGCAATCGATGCATTCCGTCGTCATGCATTAAATCCGGAGCATCCGGTTCTTCGTGGCTCCGCGCAAAACCCGGACGTATTCTTCCAGGCAAGAGAAGCATGTAATACATACTACGAAGCAGTTCCTGGTATTGTAGAAGAATATATGAATAAGATCAATGCAAAGATCGGTACCGATTATAAGCTGTTTAATTACTATGGTGCACCCGATGCAGAGCATGTGATTATTGCTATGGGATCGGTAAATGATACCATCGAAGAGACGATCGATTACCTCAATGCACAGGGTCATAAATTTGGTGTTGTTAAGGTACGCCTGTATCGTCCGTTTAGTGCAAAGCACTTGATTGATGCAATTCCTGCTACGGTAAAACAAATCTCAGTATTAGACAGAACGAAGGAGCCGGGTTCCGTCGGTGAGCCTCTGTACTTAGATGTTGTAACCGCTTTAAAGGGATCTAAGTTTGATCAGGTTCCGGTTTATAACGGCCGCTATGGTCTTGGTTCCAAGGATACCACTCCAGCACAGATTATCGCTGTTTATAAGAATGCAGAGAAGAAGACATTTACCATCGGAATCCAGGATGATGTTACGCATCTGTCCCTACCGACGGAGAAAAGCCCGACAACTACACCGGAAGGAACCATTAACTGCAAGTTCTGGGGTCTTGGTGCTGACGGTACCGTAGGTGCAAATAAAAACTCCATTAAAATCATCGGTGATCATACGAATATGTATGCGCAGGCATATTTTGACTATGATTCGAAGAAATCCGGTGGTGTTACCATGTCTCACTTAAGGTTTGGTAAGAAGCCGATTAAATCAACCTATCTGATCTCCGAGGCTGACTTTGTAGCCTGCCACAATCCTTCCTATGTCAGAAAATACGACATGGTTCAGGAATTAAAAGATGGCGGTACCTTCCTACTTAACTGTAATTGGAATATGGAGCAGATCGAGAAAAATCTGCCCGGTCAGGTGAAGAGACATATCGCAGAACACGGCATTAAGCTCTATACCATTGATGGTATCAGTATCGGTAAGGAAATCGGTTTAGGCGGTCGTATCAATACGATCCTCCAGGCCGCATTCTTTAAGCTTGCTAATATCATACCGGTAGAAGAAGCAGTAAAATACATGAAGGACGCTGCAACCGCTTCCTATGGCAGAAAAGGGGAAGCAGTTGTTGCAATGAACCACGCCGCAATTGAACGTGGTATTACGGATGTAAAAGAAGTTAAGGTTCCGGAAAGCTGGAAGAATGCAGAGGATGAAGAGCTGCATGCAAAGGTGGCAAACGGAAGAAAGGAAGTACTTGACTTCGTTAATAATATACAGACTCCTGCGAATGCACAGCAAGGTAATAAATTGCCGGTATCCGCTTTCTTAGACTATGTAGACGGTACCCTTCCACAAGGAACCGCAGCGTATGAAAAACGCGGTGTTGCAGTTGACGTTCCTACTTGGAATCCAGAAAACTGTATCCAATGTAACTTCTGCTCCTATGTATGTCCTCATGCAGTCATTCGTCCGATAGCAATGAATGCCGAGGAAGCTGCAAATGCTCCGGAAGGTATGAAAAAGACCGCTATGACAGGAATGAAAGAGTATGAATTTGCAATCACGGTGTCCGCACTTGATTGTACCGGATGCGGATCCTGTGCAAATGTATGTCCTGGTAAGAAGGGAAGTAAAGCACTTACCATGCAGTCGCTTGATGCGCAGAGAAAAGAACAGGACTTCTTTGATTATGGTCTATCCTTAGAGGAGAAACCGGAAGTTGCTGCGAAGTTTAAAGACATTACTGTTAAGGGCAGCCAGTTTAAGCAGCCGCTGCTTGAATTCTCCGGAGCTTGCGCAGGTTGTGGTGAAACTCCTTACGCTAAATTAGTAACACAGCTATTTGGCGATAGAATGTACATTGCTAATGCAACCGGATGCTCCTCAATCTGGGGAGGGTCCATGCCGTCCACGCCGTATACGGTGAATAAGCAAGGCAGAGGTCCGGCTTGGTCGAACTCCTTATTTGAGGATAATGCAGAGTACGGTTATGGTATGTATCTGGCACAGGAAACCTTAAGAAGCCGTTTGAAAAATGAAGTAGAAGCATTAGCGGCTAAATCATCTAAGGAGGATGTAAAGGCTGCCGCAGAAAGATATCTTGCTACCTATAGTAACGGCCGTGAAAACTCCGGTGCAGCCAGTGCATTACTGCGGGTATTAGAGGGGTGCGGATGTGAAGAAGGCAAAGATATCTTAAAGAATAAAGAGTTCCTATCCAAGAAATCACAATGGATCTTCGGTGGTGATGGATGGGCTTATGATATCGGCTTTGGTGGTTTGGATCATGTGATTGCAAGTGGACAGGATGTTAACATCTTAGTATTCGATACCGAGATCTACTCCAATACCGGCGGACAGTCTTCCAAGTCTACACAAACTGGTGCAGTTGCACAGTTTGCTGCTGCAGGTAAGGAAGTTAAGAAGAAAGACTTAGCAGCAATTGCAATGAGCTATGGTTATGTATATGTAGCGCAGATTGCAATGGGTGCTGATTATAATCAGACCATTAAGGCACTGGTTGAAGCAGAGAGCTACAATGGACCATCCTTAATTATTGCATATGCACCTTGTATCAGTCATGGCATCAAGGGCGGTATGTCAACGGCTCAGACCGAAGAGAAGAAGGCAGTTACTTCCGGTTACTGGCACAACTTCCGTTATGATCCGCGTCTTAAGGACGAAGGTAAGAATCCGTTCTTGTTAGACAGTAAGGAGCCTACAACCAAGTATCAGGATTTCTTAAGTAACGAAGTTCGTTATAGTTCTCTTGCCCGTCAGAATCCGGAGAGAGCAGAACAGCTGTTTAAACAGGCAGAGAAGAACGCGAAAGAGAAATATGAGCAATTAAAGAAATTAGCAGAGATAAACTAAACGATATTTCTATCAAATAAAGAGCAGGGCGAATTGCCATGTTACTCAATTTATAAGTGAAATTATTTACAAATGAATGGATAATTCGTTTGACGTAATTGAAAAAAGGGAGCAGCTGCAATATTAACAGATAAATTGTTAATGGAGCAGCGGCTCCCTTTTTTATGTTATAGGTTCTTTTTTACTTTGTTATATGTCATTCGGTCAAAATAGACGCAATGAAGATGGATGCTTATTTTGTACGCAATGCATTAACCCAAGCATTAAAGAATTCATCTATTGAGAAATACCGTTCCTTTCTGTTAACAGCAACAGATTTCAGAGCGACATCATAACAGGATTGGTTTAGTTCCCATTTCTCTAATGAACAAGGGGAAAAGGCACTTTTCTCATACCTTAGTCTTATGTCAGTATCGGTGTAATTACCGAAAAAATCAAATAGTAATGCTCCAAGTGTGAAAACGTTTGTCGCTTCGTCGATTCCTGCACCATATGTATATTCTTCGGGGGCTTTTAATCTCTTCGTTCCCCAATAGCCCATACCCATGTCATTGAAGGCTGGCTTTCGCCTAAAACAATCAATATCACAGATGGTAGTAGTGCCTGTGACGAAATCATACATTATACTTCCATCATAAAAATCCACTGCTACATAATTGTTTTTCGAAACGGTTGATAAAAATGAAAATAATACATCAACCGATTTGAGCCTTGCTTCGATCGGTAGTTGCTTGAAGCGTTTTGCAGGCGGAACTATCTGAGGATTCTTCCAGTATTGCTCAAAATTCCAATGATCAAATAGGCAATCTCCATCTGCCCATTTGAACAATGCGATATAGATATCGCCAAGAGAATAGTGCTTTACAAGTTCAATTAAATTTGGATGTTTTATATCTTCATATATGGTCATTGCTTCTTTTAAGAAAGTAAAGGATTCTTCTGGCGTTCGAACTGATTCAATGGTTTTTAGTCCTGCCACCTTAACAAAATATTTTTCTTTTCCATCATTAATACCGAAACTAATGTTACCGGAATCATTTTGTGCAAATACGTAAAAAACATTTCCTAATGAAGCAAGCCATGAGAAGTCATGCTCTTCTTTCAGTTGAAATTCAACAGCGTCAAAACAAATATTAACCATAATTTCCTCCATTTTTTCGGAGGGCTACAATATGGTCACCCTCCAAATTTTTTTAGATACTGTATTCAAAAAAATCATCTCCTTTATAATTAAAATATTTATATCAACACAAGTTATCCTTGTGAAATTGCAGAATAAGCAAAAGCAAATCATCTTTCGTCAAGTATAACATAAAAATATAACAATATGCTCTTACGGGTTGTATCATTTATGGAAGTTTATCAAATTCAAATATTACCTAATGAGTGCTTGTAATGGAATATCAGTAGAATGGATGGTTTTCGACATATAAAACAAAAATGCTGAGGCTGTGAAGAGCTTTCACATACCTCAGCATTAGGATACAGTCTACGAAGTCGACCCTATTCCAAAAACTTTATGCACCTGACTGGATTCGAACCAGCGACTTTTCGCTCCGGAGGCGAACGCTCTATCCACTGAGCCACAGGTGCACGTCCGAATTGCGGACTATGTTATTATATACTAAATGTTTGATAAAGTAAAGGGTGAAAATCTCTGAAAATATAAATATGAAATAAATAGTTATAATATATACCAATTAAATGTTACAGAAGTATTAAAAAATATTACAAAAAAATGAAATAATGGTTGATTTTTTCTATAGCTTTTGCTAAAATAGGAAGTAACAAGTAATTGGTATGAAGTTATCTTAAGGAGAAAAATCATGAAACTTAAATATAAAAAAATAATCATGCTAACGACGATGAGTACAATGGGAATTGGGCTATTAACTCTTTCGATCAGTAAGGATAGTTCAAAGGCAGAGGAAAGTATTAATTCCGGCAGGAAGCAGGAAGCCGGGTTGTTGATGGCTGCAGATGGGGAGTATAAAACCCTCGCTTTAGCAGAGGATGCTCTTAATGGAGATACAGAGGTTACACCTCCCTTAACTCCGACTCCATCCCCCACCCCGACTCCGATACCGGTTTATGATTTAGAGAAGGCAACCGATCCAGAGGTTCTATCTCTGATGGAGGAATATTATACAGCGAAGAACAGCTGTGATATAGATAAGATCAAGAGCCTGTTGACCGATCCGTCGAAGGTTCCATCCGCTGATCAGCTTCAGAAGAAAACGGAATACATTGATGATTACCGCAATATCGAGACGTATTTAAAGAAGAGCATAGAAGACAATGCCTATATTGCTTATGTATACCAGGAAATTAAGTTTAACGGCGTGAATACCATGGCACCGGGTATGTCAAAGTTTTATCTGGTGCAAGGGGATGATGGTAAATATAAAATTTACTCCGGTGAAATGGATAACGATCTGAAAGAATATTTTGATGAAAGAAATAATGATACAGACGTGAAAGAATTACTGGATATGACCAATGAAAAAGGAGAAGAAGCAAAAGAGAAGGATGAAGATCTGAAAACCTTCTGGGATAGTATTGATAAACTGGCAGGAGAGCAGCAGGAGGATTCTAAGGCAAAAAGCAAGGAGGACTCCAAGTCAAAAAGCAAGGAAGATTCCAAAGCAAAGAGCAAGAAGGATTCTGAGGCGAAGAGTAATAAGGATACTGCCAAAGGTACAGAGACAGAATAAATTCATATAGGTCAAGCAGATTTTAAAGGCTGAATTACTGCTGTAACGGTGATGCATCGGATACAGCAGTTTTTGTCGTCTAGGATTTGAGTGTCAAAAGCCGATTATAAAACTACTTCATCAATTTGCATAGTTTATGCATAGACAAGTAATAGGAAACATATTTCATTCGCAACCCGTGTTCCCCAAAGCACTGCAAAAACGCAATACTTGGATTGAAGTACGTAGTGGTACGTAAAATCACAAAATACGTGATCTAAGTGCCAACGACTTCAAACAGTTGTGCATTAAAATATTGTTTCCTATTACTTAAGTTTTACCTTGGTTTGTGCAAATTGATGAAGCCGATTTGCTAAGAAGGCTTTTATTATGAAAACGTCTCTTTGTTAGCAAAAAGACGCAACAATCCCCCCCTATGAAGCTTTTTCATAGTTTTTATGGATTTAGATA